>NZ_BAMJ01000026.1 GCF_000615805.1 Latilactobacillus fuchuensis DSM 14340 = JCM 11249 | reverse complement strand
CACCATTGAATGGCAGTTAAAGGAATTGTTTTTGATGTTGATGGGGTTTTGGTCAACAGTGAACCTTATTATTTTGAACAACGTTTAGCTTATTTAAACTCAATTGGCGTAACGTTATCACTTGAAGCGAATCGGCGCTTCATTGGCTCGAACATGAACGCGGTGCTAGCCCAGATTTTCCCACAAAAATCACTTGCTAAGCGCAACGAGATTAAAGCGGGTTATTCCGCCTTCAAAGCGGCGCATCCGATGCAATTTAAACCGATGCTGAATACGGACGCACCACTTTTATTACAACAGATTTGCACGGATTGCCAGATTGGTTTAGCTTCGGCGGGTGAACGTGTTGGTATCAACCGGATGTTAGCCGAAACTGCGTTAACGCCGTATTTTGAAACAATCATTAGTGGTGCTGAAACGGCCCACAATAAACCGGCGCCCGATGTTTATCTCGCAGCGCTGGCTGCCTTAAAAATCGCGCCAAATGAAGCGGTCGCGATTGAAGATTCAACATTAGGCATTGCTGCTGGGAAAGCCGCAGGGATGACCGTAATTGCGCTACAACCATTAGATCCTAATTACGAAATTGATCAAAGTGCGGCTGACTATCGGATTGGTTCGCTGTTAGAGGTCCCAACGTTACTTGCCCAATTAATGATTTAAAACATCAAAGGAGCATTGCTGAGCCCGACCTAAGGGGCTTTAGCAGTGCTCTTTTATTGTTTATTTTATGAAATGGGTCATTATTTTTTAGCAATAAATTAATAATGAGGCGGAAATGTCAACGGGATAATTGTTGGCCATACAATATAAAGATGGGCTAAATCGATAAATAATTGATGCATTATAATTAGTTCATCGGGTATAATAACTATGAATGTAAATAGATGATACTCAAAAGTAATTATCTAAATACGGATATGATGGAGTTTTTAGAGATGAAAATATTAGGGACAAAATTAAAAGAAATTCGTAAAGCTAACGGCCTATCCCAAGCAGAATTAGCAGCGGGTATTTGTACGCAAGCAACGATTAGTTTGATTGAAAAAAAGGGCCAAGTCCCGAGTACCAAAATATTGCTCAGCATTTGTCAGCGCTTAGGCGTTCCTATGACGATGGTGATTGCAAATGAAACTGATGAGGTGCATGAATTACTCGACAAAGTACAAGGACTGCTATTTGATGGTGATTTTAAACAGGGCGAAATCGTGATTCAGGCGATTTCAATTCACGAATTAGTATCAGCGGACGATTATAAACGGTATTATTATTATCAAGGCCAATTAAAACTGTTAGCTGATCAAAAACCAGATGACGCGCTATTTTTCTTTAATCGTGCGTTCAATCAATATATTATCTCGCCCACGGATGTTTATGGGGTGTTATGTACAATTGGTATCAGTCGTTCGTATTTATTGAAGAATGCACCTGATCGTGCGCGGCTGTACGTCCAACAGGCTGTTGAAAGTCTGACGGGTATTGAGCTGACGGTTGCGGTGGACTTACAGTTAGAATTAACCATTTATGGCAGTTTGGCCGCTATTTATCACGAATTACATGAAGAAAAAACCGCTGCTAAATACGCGCACCAAGCAATTGACCGCGCGGTTGGCCAAAAAAGTTTGTACTTATTAGACTATCTTTATTTGATTTTAGGCCAGGCAGAACGCGTCGACAATCAACAACAAGCCCTAGCAGATTTAGCAACTGCCCAAACGCTAGCGACCGTTCGACAACATACGGGTATTTTAGAACAAGTTAAAAATCAGTTGCATAGTAGTATCGGTTAATGGTTATTAAATAAATTAAAACGAGCGCTTATCCACAGTAGTAGGGGATAAGCGCTCGTTTTATTGTTGTTATTTTTAAGCTGATTAGTGATTAGTCCTGACCGATGGTGCTCTTTTTCTTAGCAAGAGCTGGTTTGTTGGCCAAATCAGTTCTAACGACTAGTACATCGCAAACGGCAGTCCGAGTCACGTATTCAGTGACTGAACCAATCAATAGCCGTTCAACGGCGTTTAAACCGGTCGCACCAATCATGATTAAATCAATCTTTTTCTTTTCTGGAATTTCTTTGGCAATTAAGCTCTTAGGTGCACCATATTCAATGCTGAAATCAACGTCTTTTAAGCCTAAATCATTGGCAGTGACGATGTATTCATTCATTGTTTTCTTCGCAGTTTCGGTGACTTGTTCAACCATTGCAGAATCAAAACTCGAGATATTTTGGAAAGCCCGGGTGTCAATGACATGAATCAAATGCAAATGACCTTCATTTCTAAGCGCAACTTCGACCGCTTTACGAAAAGCGAGTTCAGCTTCATAAGAACCATCAATTGCCACTAGAATGTGTTTGTATTGTTGTAACATATTCATCACCTCATTTAGTTTTACAACCTTATTGTACGCTATCCAGCGGGTAAATGTAAAAAGAAAAGGCTTTTATAGGTTAGTGGCGAAGCAAATACCGACAAAACCAGCGATTAGACTAGCGATAATCACGGTAATCAAGGTCCAAATTACTGGTAGCAACAGTAAAATTAACAGACCACAGACGGCCGTAATGATCAATAAAATACCGGCAATCAAGAGTACATGGCCGAGTCGCGTATTTTCGGTTAAATCAAAAATCATGAATTGCTGATTATGATAACGATAGAGTACCAATCCGAGTAGGGCGATAATGATGAGAAAAATAACGATAACAGTTTGAATCAAAGGTCAATCCTCCTAAATTTAATCCAACAAAAAGGGCCAACGAAAACGTTGACCCTAACAAAGTCGTTGGACTTTGAGAAATCTAATAGTGCCGTAAATGCTTCCCGATAGTTGAGCCCGCGAAAGGTGCAGGTGGGTCAGATTATTATTAACACTGGTTCCTTCGTGAAGAAGTATACACTAGTTAATAACTCATCCGTCCCATTAACGAATTACTTGATCGGTCAACCTAAGGTGGGAAGACGCGAACACCCTAGAAATCTTATATTCATAGTAGCATGATTAGGAATGTGATGCAAACGATTTGTAACCGGTGTCTTAAGAACGCTTGGCTTGGCGTAACCGGATTAATTGTTGTTTTAAGACTTGTTCATATTTACCAGTTTCTTTAGCCTCGTAATAATGCGCGTTGGCCAGTTTAGTGGGTAAGTAATCTTGGGCGACCCAATCGTTGGGATAATCGTGCGGAAATTTATAGTCAACGCCGCGCCCGAGTTTGTCAGCCCCAACGTAATGCGCGTCTTTAAGGTGCGCGGGGACTTCGCCGGCTTTGCCAGCGCGAATATCGGCTAAAGCGTTATCGATTGCCGAAATCGCTGAATTCGATTTCGGCGATAGACATAAATCAATCACGGCGACTGCTAAAGGAATTCGAGCTTCCGGAAAACCGAGTTGTTTGGCAGCGGCAATCGCTTCAACCGTCCGAGCGCAGGCTTGCGGATTAGCGAGACCAACATCTTCGTAGGCCATCGTCATTAAACGGCGACTAATGGACGGTAAATCGCCGGCTTCAATTAACCGGCCCATATAATGCAAGGCCGCATCGACATCGCTCCCGCGGACCGACTTTTGGAAGGCGGATATCACGTCGTAATGTGCGTCGCCATCTTTATCGTGGGTTAACGCTTTTTGTTGGACGCATTCTTCAATCACGTCGATATCGATTTGAATCACGCCATCAGCATCTTTAGGGGTTGAACGCACCGCCAATTCTAAAGTGTTGAGTGCACTGCGTAAATCGCCATTGGTGACGCGTGCTAAGTACTGTTCAGCGACCTCGCTGAGTGCGACTGGCTCATCACCTAGACCTTTTTCTTTATCCGTTAGTGCTCGTTGGAGTGCGACGTGGATGTCGGCTTCAGCTAAGGGTTTAACCTCGAAGATTTGCGCACGGCTCCGAATAGCGGGATTGATACTGATGTAGGGGTTCTCGGTGGTAGCGCCAATCAAAATAATGCGACCACTTTCAAGATGCGGCAGTAGAAAATCTTGTTTGGTTTTATCGAGCCGATGAATTTCATCGAGTAACAAGATGACAGTGCCGCTCATCTTGGCTTCTTCGGCGACAATTTGCAGGTCTTTTTTACTATCAGTCGCGGCGTTTAACATCCGAAAAGCGTATTGGGTACTGCCGGCAATCGCGCTGGCAATACTGGTTTTACCCGTACCAGGCGGTCCGTATAGAATCATTGAAGAGAGTAGTTTGGCGTTGACCATTCGCCGAATAATTTTTTGGGGACCAACTAAATGAGTTTGTCCGACAATTTCATCAATATTAGTCGGTCGCATGCGGTAAGCAAGGGGTTGTTGCATGATGGTCCTCCTTAGGTTATTTTGATACTAGTATAACATGATAGTGAACTATCGTTTAAAAAATGGTGAAGCATGTGTATAATGATGGTACAACTCCGAGTAAAAAGAGGTTAGCGTCATGTCGAATCAACTTTTTGAAACTATTCAACAACTTAATCTAGCACCACTATTGAATCGTGGTGTTTTTGGAATCGAAAAAGAAGGCCAACGAATTGATGGTCAGGGTCGTTTGAGTGCCTTGGCCCATCCTGATATTTTGGGCGACCGTCAATTTCATCCCTATATCGGCACCGATTTTGCCGAAACGCAGACGGAAATCGTCAGTGATCAGTTTGATAATACGATTGAGGTTGAACAGCAACTGTCCGCATTAGAGCAAGTGTTACAAGCGTCATTACCGGGCTGCGATTATTTGTGGCCGTTGAGTATGCCACCAGTGCTTCCTGCTGATGAAACCCAGATTCCACTGGCTCATTTTACAAAAGACGTCCAGGATTATCGGGAATACCTCGCCAAACGTTACGGTCGCCGCTTACAAATGGTCTCCGGAATTCACTATAATTTTAGTTTAGATTCTACGTTATTAGCACGTTTGTATGGTGAATATTATCATGATCAATATGCGCAGTTGAGTGATTTTAGCGATGCACTTTATTTGCAACTCGCTCAAAATTATCAACAATACCGGTTTGTCCTGACTTACTTATTTGGGGCGAGCCCGATTGCAGAAGCCGGCTTTTTGAAGGCCGGTCAATCGGCACGGATCATCCGGTTCGTAGTTTGCGAGCGAGCCAACTGTTTGGGTACACCAATCATACGGCTAAGATTGATTTTGAATCCGTATCGGCATATGTCACGTCGATGCAAACCGCGATTCAAGCGGGACAGTTGATTTCTGAACGTGAATTTTACGGTAGTGTCCGGTTGCGGAGCCATTCGTTGGCCTCGTTGGCGACTAACGGGATTGATTATCTCGAATTTAGAGGTTTTGATTTAAATCCGTACGCCATTACCGGTATGACCCAAAAACAACTTGATTTTCTCCATTTATTTTTCACCTATTTATTGGCGCTACCTAAGCAAGCGGGTACGCTCGGTGAACGATTACAACAAGGGCAAGCGGTCAACGAACAAATTGCGTTGGAAAATCCGAACCAACCGTCGAGTCAACAGACGATTCTCGTTCAAATTATGGCTGATTTGCATCAGTTTATTTTGGATTATCATTTCGAACCGCGATTCTTAGCGGCCTGGGACGTGATGAATCAGCAAGTGCTTGATTATCAGTTAACGACCAGTTATCAATTGGCGCAAGCGATTCAAGATCATTCATTAACGGCGTTTGGTCTCAAGCAAGCGCAGTCGATGAAACAGGAACTGCTAGCTAAACCCTATCAATTGCAAGGTTATACGGATATGGAATTATCAACGCAGATGTTGATGTTTGATGCGTTTCAAAAAGGGTTGCACGTGGCCGTCTTAGATCGTGCGGATCAGTTTGTTGAGTTAACCTATCAAAAACACCATGAATTGGTTAAAAATGGTAATATGACGAGTTTGGATCAATTAGTCAGTTTACCGTTAGTGGATAATAAGGTGGTCACTAAAATTCTGTTAGCGAATCACGGGATGCGGGTGCCCGCGGGGGCTGAGTATACCGATGTTGAAACGGCCGTTGCGGATTATCAAGTGGCGTTTGGTCAACGGGCGTTAGTGGTTAAACCGAAATCGAGCAATATGGGGGCTGGGATTACGACTTTTGTCACCCGACCAACCGAGGCTGATTTCAAACAAGCGTTCCAATTAGCGCAAGCTTACGATTCACGCGTATTGGTCGAAGAATATATTGCCGGTTCGGAATACCGTTTCTTGGTGATGAATCAAAAAGTCCAAGCCGTCCTCGAGCGCGTGCCGGCCAATGTTGTCGCTGATGGTCGGTTAACGATTGAACAGTTAGTCGCCAAGAAAAATGATAATCCGTTGCGCGGCGAGGAACACTTGACACCACTCCAGAATATTCGCTTAGGCGAACGGGAACAATTAATTTTGAAACAGCAGGGTTATCAAGTGACTGACATTCCGGCCCGTGGTAGTCAAATCTTCTTATTGCAAAATTCAAATATTTCTAACGGTGGTGATTCAGTTGATGTGACGGATGAGGTTGATCCAAGTTACTTTGCGATTGCGGAACAAGCCGCCAAGGTTCTGAATCTGAACATTGCCGGAATCGATATTATTATGCCTAATTTATACCAAGCGTATAATCCGGAACATCCGGAAATGGCGGTGGTACTGGAAGCTAATTACAATCCAGCGATGTTGATTCATTTGTTCCCGATGATGGGCAAGCGTCGGCGCGTGACTAAGAAAGTTTTGGAATTGCTATTTCCAGAAATGTAATTAAAAAACGTGCCAATTTCTCAATGAAATTGGCACGTTTTTTGATTAGTCGAATAATCTTTTAAAGAAACTATCTTTTTCAGGTTTTTCGACTGGTTTATTCGTGGTGGTTGTTGGATATTTAAGCTCGATCGCAATCGGGTCACAATTAATCGCATCGGCAGCGACGACCAACAGACCAAAGGCGGTCGGATCAGTGTGGGCCGTTTCGTTATTGACGAGAGTAAAGGGGATGCTTTTAGCGGAGAGGGCGGCTAAATAACCTGTCGCCGCTGAATTTTTACCGTTTAACAATACTTGATAGTCTTTAAACTCGGTCAAATGGCTTTCAAATAATTTTTGATAGTCAGCTTGGGCCAGTTGTTGATTGGTCATGCTGAGGAAAACGCGTTCCCGTAATGAACCGAGGTAGCGTCGGCGTTCATCGGGATTGGTTTGGGGCGTCCCATGCATGGCACTTTCTAAATGTTGTTGAAGTTGATCGTTGTCTGTCAAAAAGGTCACCTCATTTGTAAATTATGCTATATTATAACTATCAGTATAGCATGAGGAGGAATAAGATGTTTACTCAAACTGATTTTACGATTTTTAACGACGAAACGCTCAAGGGGCGTTTAGATAAAATATATACGCAATTGGATCCAAAGTTCGAGACGTTTGGGGCGCAATTGCAAACCGCATTTAAAGCGCAAACCGATTTAGACTTTAGTCTGCACATTGCCAAGCATTTACGCCGGTTTAAGAATCCGCCGATGAATACGTGGATGGCGCTTAGTGAAAGCTCACGAGGTTACAAGATGTTACCGCATTTTGAAGTCGGTTTTTGGGATGATCGGATTTTTGTTTGGTTTGCACTGATGGCCGAGATGCCGAACAAAACGGATTATGCGCCGATCTTAGCGCAAGAAACGGATCAGTTGTTAACTGAATTTACCGATTTTGATTTAAGTTACGATCACATGACTAAACAACAATTCCCGATGTCGACCGATAATTTGGCATTGATCAATACTAAGTTTGCCACGACCAAAAAAGGGGAGTGGTTACTGGGGAAAGTCTATTATCAAGATGATCCGTTGTTTGCCACGCCTGAAAAATTGATGGCTGATATTCAAACACGACTCTTAAAAATGGCTGATCTATACAAGCTGGTTAAATAAGCTCACAAAAAAAGCATCTCCCGTAAAGGAGATGCTTTTTTAGACAACCAATGAAACGGATTAAAGTTTCTTGTTGTAGAATTCAACGATAAGTGCTTCGTCGATTTCAGGTTCTAATTCTGAACGTTCTGGTAAACGAGTTAATGAACCTTTCAAAGTATCAGCATCGAAGCTAACGAATGAAGGACGACCAACAGTGCCTTCGATAGCGGCTTTGATGATCACAAGGTCTTTAGATTTTTCACGAATTGAAATTTCTTGACCAGGTTTAACTTCGTATGAAGGAATATCAACACGTTTGCCATCAACGGTAACGTGACCATGGTTAACTAATTGACGTGATTGAGCACGTGTGCTTGCTAAACCTAAACGGTAAACCAAGTTATCCAAACGTTGTTCAAGTAAGACCATCAAGTTAACACCATGCTTACCTTCGCGAATTTTACCAGCGCGAACGAATAAGTTTTGGAATTGACGTTCGTTTAAACCGTACATCATACGTAGCTTTTGTTTTTCGCGTAATTGCATACCGTATTCAGATACTTTACCGCGACGGTCATTACCGTGTTGGCCAGGGGCGTAAGGACGACGAGCAAGTTCTTTACCTGTACCTGAAAGTGAGATACCTAAACGACGAGAAAGTTCCATTTGGGGCCTGTGTAACGTGACATAAATAAATCCTCCAATAAATGTTTTGGAGTAAAATAATCCGATATAAACTTAGTAATCGTTCAGTTTGTTTAACAATCTTCGCCTTTGCAGCCGCAAGGTTACGCAATTGAACCAAAAAATATGGGCAAACAAACTGTTGACGGCTTTACCGTTTACTGCTGCATTATTTTACACAATGGCTAGTATAACGTATCAATTGGAAACTCGTCAAGCTTTTTACGGACGAGAACGCTTGTTTTTTATGAACTTATCGGCAATTTATGCTGAACCGGCACCGTATTCATGCTATAATCAAGAATAGCTTAATAGTATCGACTATATTTTAAAATTCAGTTAAATCGCAAAAGGGTGGGTCTTTGGATGTTTTTCATTCTGATTGGAATCGTAGTTATTGCGCTTATCTTATATATGAGCGTTATTTTATACCAGCGACACTTTGTGACACAAATTAAACAATTAGAAGAACGTAAGGGCGATTTAATGGCGTTGCCGATTCCAGAACGGTTGACGAAATTGCGGTCATTACACTTAACCGGTGAAAGTTTAGACACTTTTAAACGGTGGGAGAAACAATATAATGAATTAACGAATCATAATTTTGCGACGGTCGAAGGGTATCTATTTGATGCGGAAACGGCCAACACGAAATATCAATTCTTACAGGTTAATCGTGTTTTAAAACAATTACGGGCGTACTTAACGGAAACGGATCAAGATTTAGTGGACGTTCAAGATGCGCTTGAAAATTTATTGGCGAATGAGGCCGACACACGGCAACAGATTCAACGGTTACGTGAGAAGTACCAACAATTGCGTAAACGTTTGTTGACCAAGAGCTTCTCATTTGGGCCTGCGCTCGATCAACTAGAAGCGACGCTTGGTCGATTAGAAGTTGATTTTGATCGCGCCAATGAATTGACGACGGCCGGTGATCATTTAGGCGCCAAAGCGATTTTACAACAATTGATTACCGAAACGGATCAATTAGAGAACCGGATGGAACGCATCCCGAAACGCTACAATGAATTAGCTAATGAATTCCCAGAACAATTGGCTGAAATCGCTGAGATTGATCAAAGAATGCGTACTGAGCATTATAATTTTGTTGATGAACAAATTACGATTAAACAACAACAACTGGAAGATCAATCCGATAAGAGCTTATCATTGATGAGTCAGTTAGACATTGAAGCGGTTGAAGCCAATAACGCCGAGATTGCCCACGGTATCGATCAACTATATGACCAATTAGAAGCTGAAATGATGGCTAAGAAAACCGTCGATCAACAGATGCCAACGGTTTTAACGTTTGCCGAACATGCTAAGGAACAAAATCGCGAATTATTATTAGAACTGGATCATTTAAACCAAAGTTACGCCCTGACCCACGATGAGTTAACGACGACCAAGGATTTAAGCAATCAAATTAGCGAACAAACCGCGCTATTGACCGGTTTTCAAAAGCAGATTGGGGCGCATGAAGCCGTCTATTCAGCCATTGCCGAAGAATTAGTGGCGATTGAGACCCGTTTGACTAAGATTGAAGAACAACAACAAACCATTCATGATCAAGTGGCCGACTTACACGATGGTGAAAAAGTCGCCAACGATAATTTACGTCAATTTGAATTGGAATTGCGGAATACCAAACGGTCTGTTGAAAAATTAAATTTACCTGGTTTGAGACAAAGCTATTTAGACTTTTTCTTTGTCGTGTCAGATGAAATTAAAGCTTTAGATAACAGTTTGAACCAGATCAAAATTAATTTAGATGAAATCGCGAAACAATTGATTTTAGTACAAGAGGACTTAGATGAATTGAAACAAAAGACCAACGATTTGGTCGACAGCGCGCTCATGACGGAACAACTCTTGCAATACGCGAACCGTTATCGCCTTGATTTCCCTGAAATTCAAGTCGCTTGCGTTGAAACCCAAGCTATTTTTAATGATGACTATGATTATCAACGGGCGTTAGATACTTTAGCGACCGCGTTAGAAAAAGTGGATCCAGGGGCTTATACTAAAATCGAAAAAACTTATTTCCAACAAAAAGAAGTGTAGCCAATTTAGGTTAAAGACTAGAATTATTTCTAGTCTTTTTTGTATGAAGCTGTTAAGATTAATAACTAGCGTTTCAAATTCACTTTGTTATAATGAAAAACAAAAATACTAATTTTTAGTAAGAAGGATCGATATGATTTATTTTGACAATAGTGCCACGACACAGATTGCACCAGGCGCGTTAGAGACTTACCAAGCGGTTAGTCAGCAATTTTACGGCAATCCATCGAGTTTACACGCGATTGGTGAGAAAGCCTTCCATATACTGGAACAATCACGTCAACAGATTGCCACTTTATTAGGGGTTCAATCAGACGAGATTTTTTTCACTAGCGGTGGGACTGAAGGCGACAACTGGGTGCTCAAAGGGACTGCGATTGAGAAGCAGGCTTTCGGTAAACATTTGATTACGACTAGGGTTGAACATCCGGCCATCATTAAATCGATGCAACAACTGGAAAAACTGGGCTTTGAAGTCACTTATTTGCCCGTTGATAAAATGGGCCGGATTAACCCGGCTGATTTGAAAGTCGCGATTCGCAAGGATACGATTTTGGTGTCCATCATGGCGGTCAATAATGAAATTGGCAGTCGCCAACCATTAGATGAAGTTGCGACGATTCTAGCGGATTATCCTAACATTCATTTTCACGTCGATGCCGTTCAAGGGATTGGCAAAGGGATGCAATCGTCGATTTTTAACGAACGCGTTGATTTTGTGACGTTATCCGGGCACAAGTTCCACGCCCCCCGCGGGATTGGTATCTTGTATAAGAAACGCGGCCGGCACATCGCGCCACTCTTAACCGGTGGCGGACAAGAACATGATTTGCGTTCTGGTACCGAAAATGTCCCAGCGATTGCGGCGATGGCCAAAGCCTTGCGGTTATTGTTAACCGATGAAGCAAACAAGGTTCAACAACAAAACGCCATTCGGCAACGGTTGTACGACCATATCAGTCAAGCCAATCAAACCGTGATGTTTTCACAAATGACGCCAGAGTTTGCCCCCCACGTACTGTGTTTTGCGATTAAAGGGGTGCGCGGTGAAACCATCGTTCACGCTTTTGAAGAAGATGCTATTTACATTTCAACGACCAGCGCTTGTTCCTCTAAAAAGGGCACGGAATCTAGTACGCTTAAAGCGATGAATATCAATGAAAAAATTGCGACCAGCGCAGTCCGCATTTCATTGGACGAACATAACACGTTGGCTGAAGCCGACGCTTTTATTCAATCGTTTGACCGAATCAATGACCGTTTTAGAAAAATTAATTCATAAACCACAAGATTAAGGGAGACCAACATGCAATATACTGAAATTATGGTTCGCTACGGCGAATTATCAACTAAGGGTAAGAACCGCAACGACTTTATCGGTCGTTTAAACGGGAATGTGACTAAGGCGTTACATGAGTACACCAACCTCCGTATTCATCCGAAACGTGACCGGATGCACATCGTCTTGAATGGCGACGATGCGGATGGCGTGATTGAACGGTTACGCCACGTTTTCGGGATTCAAAATTTCTCACCTAGTATTCAAGTTGAACGAGACATGGACGCGGTTAAAGCGACCGCTTTGGCGATGATGCAAGAAATTAGTCAACCTGGAATGTCCTTTAAAGTCAACACACGTCGATCAGACCACAAATTCTTTTTAGATACGAATGAAATGAACCGTGAATTAGGTGGTTATTTATCAGATGAATTGCCTGAATTAGAAGTTCAAATGAAAAAACCAGACATCACGTTCCGCGTTGAAGTGCGCCAAGATGCGATTTATTTGACGAGCCAAGTGATTCAAGGGGCCGGTGGTTTACCTGTCGGGACAGCTGGTAAAGGGATGTTGATGCTTTCTGGTGGGATTGATTCACCAGTTGCCGGTTATTTAGCCTTGAAACGGGGCGTTGATATCGAAATGGTCCATTTCTTCAGCCCGCCTTATACAAGTGATAATGCTTTAAATAAAGCCAAAGAACTATCCGCTAAACTGGTTCCTTACGTGGGCAGTATCAAGTTTATCGAAGTGCCATTTACTGAAATCCAAGAAGAAATCAAGCATTCTGTACCAGAAGGGTATTTAATGACCATTCAGCGCCGGATGATGTTGCGCTTAACGGATCGGGTTCGCGAAATGCGTAACGGTCTTGCGATTTTTAATGGCGAATCAGTTGGCCAAGTCGCTTCGCAAACGCTAGAAAGTATGCTAGCAATTAATGACGTCTCAACGACACCGATTATCCGGCCAGTCGCAACGATGGATAAAAATGAAATCATTGCTGTTGCGAAGGATATCGACACGTACGAATTATCAATCATGCCATTTGAAGATTGCTGTACAATTTTTGCACCACCCGCACCAAAGACGCGTCCACGTTTAGATAAAACGCGTTTCTACGAAAAGAATATCGACGTTGAAGCGTTACTAGAACGCTCATTAGCTGGCATCAAGGTCACGGAAATTAAAGCCGGCGACCAATTCTTAAACCAAGACGAAGAAATTATTTCGGAATTACTATAGTCCCCATATTAAAAGCCTGTTGATTGGGCTTTTTTTATTTGGAGAGGTTATTATAGAGGGCGGTGGCTATGCAAGCAGCGTTTAGTTTTTACAGAAGATACAAAAAAGCGTCAAACAGCAACGGCTGTTTGACGCTTTAATTAATAACCCAACTTGATACCATCGCATTGAGCGAACAGTCTAACCGTTCTTTCCTTAAGCTAAATATTATCAGTTTGACAATTATGATGTTTTAGTTAGTTTTAGAAATCTCAATTTTAGAAAGAATTCAATGATTTATTCAGTATAACACAGAATAACTAAAAAAATTAATTTATCGGGGCAATAAAATAGCCCTATATTTAGGCAATATGCTACGCTTAACTTAAATCAATTAGGAGGCGATTAAGATGGCAGATAATTATCAACGAATATTGGTCGGATTGGATGGTTCAACGATTGCCCAACAAGCGTTTGAGGAAGCCGTGGCCGTGGCTAAACGGAACCGGGCAGCGCTGTTTATTGCGAGCATCGTGCCGGATAATGAATACGCTTCGGTGGCTGTCGGGGCATCGATGCAAATGATTGATGCAGAAACTGCGGAAGCTGAAAAACGGGTGCACGAAGCGACCCGTTATGCGGAAGAACACGGTGTGACTAAAGTGGTGCCGATTGTCCGAGTGGCTGATCCCCGTCGAGCGTTGGCCGAAACACTACCAGTCGATTACCATATTGATCTGATTATGCTGGGGATTACGGGCAAGGGTGTTATCCAACGACTATTAGTGGGTTCGGTTGCTCAGTATGTGAGTCGTCACGCAACGACCAATGTGATGTTGGTTAAACAACGGACGCTTCAAGAACCAGTCGCGACTGAAGAAAAGTAAGAAATTAATGAAATAATTCACAAAAATGTAAGCGCTTATGCTATGATTAAGTAAATCAATTAGCAAAGTGAGGTTAACCCCATGAAGACGCCACGGTTAAATTTACCAGAAGCGGTTGCACGCAGAATTCCAATTTATTATCGGTACTTTAAATTACTGGATACGGATGGGATTGAACGGATTAAATCTGAACAACTAGCCAAACTGGTTTCGATTCCGTCGGCCACGATTCGGCGGGACTTTTCCTATTTGGGGGATCTCGGTCGCAGTGGCTACGGTTATGAGGTGAGTTATCTCATCAAGATTTTCTCAGAAGTCTTAAAGACGGATATCACGACTAAAATCGCGGTCGTCGGGGTCGGTAATTTAGGGCGGGCCTTAATCGAACATAATTTTAAACGTAATCCCAATTTAGTGATTAGTTGTGCGTTTGATCAACAACCGGCCTTAATCGGGCAAACGCTGAACACGGTCCCCGTTTATGCGAGTCAAGAGTTAGCAATGCAAGTTCAAACCCGCCAAATCACGACGGCGATTTTGACGGTGCCGAGTGAGGTCGCCCAGCAAGTCGCGGAGACATTGGTGGCAGCTGGTGTGACGTCCATTCTGAATTTTGCCCCAGCACGCTTGCAATTGCCACACCACATCAATGTCCGTTATTTAGATTTAACGGCTGAATTACAAACGTTGTTATTATTTGAAGAATGAGAGTTGACCTTTCATGGATTCTCAGCTAAACTATTAACAACGCGTTGAACAAGAGCGATTAGTAGGAACTCGTCCAGAGAGAAGAAGGTTTGCTGCAACTTCTTCCGAGGCACTACTAAGCGGTAGCTTGTGAGCTGTCATCTTGAATCTTAGTAGGGATGACCGGACAAACCGTCCGTTAACAAGTCATGAGTTGGAGGCCTTAGTGTCTCAATTTAGGTGGTACCGCGAAAAGCATTCGTCCTATTGTGATGAATGCTTTTTTGTTGTCATAAAACGCAATTATATCAAAGGAGTTCAAGCTGATGACAAATCAAAAAGAGATGTCGACTAAATACGATCCTAATCGGGTCGAAGCCGGCCGTTACCAAGAATGGCTAAAGGCAGATGCCTTTAAACCCAATGCTAATCCGGATGCCAAACCCTATTCAATCGTTATTCCCCCACCCAATGTGACGGGGAAACTACATTTAGGCCACGCCTGGGATACCACTTTACAGGATATGTTAATCCGTCAAAAACGGATGCAAGGCTACGATGTTTTATGGTTACCAGGGATGGATCATGCGGGGATCGCCACTCAAGCGAAAGTCGAAGCGAAATTAGCTGAAGAAGGCATTTCACGTTATGATTTAGGTCGTGAAAAATTTATCGACCAAGTTTGGGAATGGAAAGATGAATATGCCGCAACGATTCATGATCAATGGGCTAAGTTAGGCTTATCATTAGACTATTCACGGGAACGTTTTACGTTAGATGACGGTTTATCAGATGCCGTTCGGAAGGTTTTTGTGAAGCTCTACAATAAAGGGCTCATTTACCGTGGCGAATACATCATCAACTGGGATCCGAAAGCGCGGACGCCTTGTCAGATATCGAAGTCTTGCATCAAGATGACGAAGGGGCGTTCTATCACGTTCGTTACCCACTATCTGATGGTTCTGGCGATATCGAAATTGCCACCACTCGTCCGGAAACGTTACCAGGTGATACAGCGATTGCCGTTCATCCCGATGATCCGCGTTACAAGGATTTAATCGGTAAAACAGCGATTTTACCTTTGATGGATCGAGAAATTCCAATTATTGCGGACCACTATGTCACGCAAGATTTCGGAACGGGTGCGGTTAAAATCACACCGGCTCACGACCCTAACGATTTTGAAGTTGGTAATCGTCATGATTTACCACGGATTAACATCATGAACGAAGACGCTAGTATGAATGAAAATGCTGGTAAATATAACGGGATGGACCGTTTCGAAGCCCGTAAAGCAATTGTTGCTGATTTAGACGCGGCCGGCTATTTATTGAAGGTTGATCCAATGACCCATAGTGTCGGTCATTCTGAAAGAACGGGTGTCCAAGTCGAAGCCCGCTTATCAACGCAATGGTTTGTTAAGATGCAACCGTTAGCTGAAATGGCGTTGAAGAACCAAGCAACCGATCAAAAGGTTAACTTTGTCCCTGAACGTTTTGAAGGCACCTTTACCCAATGGATGGAGAACGTGCATGACTGGGTCATTTCACGGCAACTATGGTGGGGCCATCAAATTCCGGCTTGGTATCACAAACAAACGCGTGAAATGTACGTTGGTGAAGAAGCACCCAAGGATATTGAAAACTGGACCCAAGATTCTGATGTGTTAGATACTTGGTTTAGTAGTGCCCTGTGGCCATTTTCAACGATGGGCTGGCCCGATACAGAAGCGCCTGATTTCAAGCGTTACTTCCCAACCAACACGTTGGTTACGGGTTACGATATCATTTTCTTCTGGGTCTCACGGATGATTTTCCAAAGTCTGGAATTTACGGAACAACGCCCATTTGAACACGTCCTAATTCACGGTTTAATTCGGGATGAACAAGGTCGTAAGATGAGTAAATCATTGGGCAACGGGATTGATCCGATGGAAGTCATCGAAAAATACGGTGCGGATGCGCTTCGTTGGTTCTTGACGAGTGGTTCAACACCTGGGCAAGATACGCGTTTCAGTTATACGAAGATGGACGCGGCCTGGAACTTTATCAATAAGATTTGGAACGCGAGTCGGTTTGTCATCATGAATCTAGAAGACACACCGGCACCAACGCACATTCCAGAAGCCGCTAATTTAGATTTAACGGACAAGTGGATCTTAAACCAATTGAACCAAACGGTTGCTGAAGTCACTCGTTTATACGACAACTTCGAATTTGGTGAAGCTGATCGGACCTTGTACAACTTTATCTGGAACGATTTCTGTGACTGGTATATCGAAATGGCCAAAGAAGTGCTCTATGGTGAAGACCAAACAGCGATTGCCAACAAACGTTATAATTTGGCCTACGTCTTAGACCAAACGTTACGTTTATTGCACCCCGTCATGCCATTTGTGACGGAAGAAATTTGGCAAAGTATGCCGCATGATGGTGATTCAATCATGACCGCGACTTACCCAGAAGTGCATGCCGAATTAGTTGACGTTGAAGCCACGGAACAAATGAATGCGATTATTGATTTAATTCGCAGTGTTCGTAATATTCGTTCAGAAGCTAACGCGCCATTATCAAAACCAATTGACGTCTTAATCAACATTCAAGATGCAAAATTGACGGCGATTTTCAAAACGAATCAAGATTTCATCGAACGTTTTATTCATCCGAAGTCATTAGAAATTGCGGCTGGTTTAACAGCGCCCGCTTTGGCTAAGACAGCGATTATCAGTGGGGCGGAAGTTTATGTCCCATTGGCTGAATTAATCGACTTAGACGAAGAAATAACGCGCCTGAGCGGTGAATTGAAACGACTACAAGGTGAAATTAAACGTGCGCAAGGTAAATTGTCGAATAAAGGCTTTACTGATCGGGCCCCTGAAAAAGTGGTCCAAGAAGAACGTGACAAACAAGCTGATTATGAACAACAATATCAATCAACTGAAAAACGTTTAGCTGAATTAAAAGCAGCGCGCTAAGCACAATCGAAGAAGTCCCAAACCTTAATCGTGGTTTGGGACTTCTTTGTGTTATTCTAACTTTTTAATGGGGGTCAATCGTGTTCTATGCTAAAATGAAAGCAGTGCAATAAAGGAGAAACAAGTCATGACAGTTACGGATTACCAGTCGGCATTGGCGTATATCCATTCCCGACCACGATTACATAAAGAAGCTAATTTAAACCGAATTGGGGCCTTATTAGACGCATTGGGGCGCCCGCAAGAAGGCCAACAGTTCATTCACGTAACCGGGACTAACGGCAAAGGGTCGGTCGTTAAGATGGTCACTTGTTTGCTAGAAGCGACGGGGTTAAATGTCGGCCGGTTTACATCGCCGTTCATTACCCGATTTAACGAACGAATTGCCATCAATCAAACCCCGATTCCCGATGCGCAATTAGTCGCTGAAGTCCAAAAAATTGAACAACAAGTCTCACGGTTACAAGCGGCTGATCCGGAATTTGCGGTGACGGAATTTGAAACGATTACGGCCGTCATGTTTGACTATTTCAAACAACAAGCCGTTGATATCGCGGTGATTGAAGTTGGGATTGGTGGCTTATACGATTCAACGAACGTCCTAACGCCGCAGATTGCCGTGATTACCTCAGTTGGCTTAGATCATCAAAACTTATTGGGACCAACCTTAGGCGCGATTGCCACCCATAAAGCGGGGATTATTAAAGGCCACCACCCGTTGTCATTGGCCGTTTACCAAGTGAAGCGCAAGCTGTGATTACGGAAACCGCCAAACGTTTAGCGAGTCCACTAGCCATCAATGGGGTCGATTTCGAAGCCCGCTTGACGAAGACCCTGCCAACTTGGGGTCAACAATTAATCTTTAGTAATCAAGCTAATCGACTACAACAATTACAAATCCCCTTAATGGGTGATTATCAGATTCAAAACGCGGCGGTTGCGTTACAAACCTATTTGACTTATTTAGCACAACAGCACCTGCCTGTCGACATTTTGACGATTAAACGGGGGTTGAAGCAAGCGACATGGCCCGGTCGCTTTGAAAAAATCAATGATGAACCGCTCATTATTCTGGACGGGGCGCATAATCCGGAAGGAATTGCGGAACTGGTTAAGACGATTCGCCACCAATTTAAAGGCCGTGATATTCGGTTGTTATTTGGCGCATTAGGCGATAAGAACTTGGCACAGATGTTACCACCGCTTAAAAAAGTGGCCAGCACCTTGTTATTGACGACGGTGCCGGACAATCCACGCGCCGCAACGCCAGAACAGTATGCGCAGGTCGATTCAGAAATTGCGATTGAACCAGATTGGCCGGTCGCCCTAACCCGTATATTGGCCGATATTTCAACCGATGACGTGTTGGTGATTACCGGTTCACTGTATTTAATCAGCGCCATTCGGAGCTATTTTAAAGGAGAGATAATTGATGACTAACGGGATTATTTTTGATATGGACGGCTTATTGGTCGATTCTGAAAAAGTGTACTACCAAGCAAATCGAATGGCCGCCCACACGATGGGTTTTGAATTAACGGCCGATGATCAACACGCGATTTTGGGGACAACCGATCAGTACATGCGTCAATATTTTGAAACGAAACTCGGTTCAACTGATAAGATGACCCAGTTTATTGCGTTATCTTACGCTAAGGTCGAAGAAGTCGTCCAAAATGACGGTGTTGCGATTAAACCTGGGTTGGTTGAATTATTGGACTACTGTGATGATCAAGGGATTGATCGGGTTATTGCGTCCAGTAATTTCAGAAACATGGTCGAAGATTTTATGCAAAGCACCGGCCTAAGAACCCGGTTTGACCGGATTGTGACCGGGGATGAAGTGACCCACAGTAAACCCAACCCGGAAATCTTTTTGAAGGCGCTAGATCAATTGGCCTTGCCAGCCGCTAGAGCGTTGGTTTTAGAAGATTCACCCAATGGTGTGTTAGCGGCTAGCCGCGCGAATATTCCGGTGATCATGATTCCGGATATGGTGGCGCCAACTGCAATCACGAACCAACAAACGCTCGCAACGGTGGCTAACTTAGCAGAAGTGATTCCGTTCCTCAAAAAATAATCAACTTCTCACGTATGATTGAGAGAAGGACTAAAAGCAGTTCAGCTGAACTGCTTTTTTTGATGGGGAGGTAACGATGTTTAAACCACGGGAACAACTCATGCAACACGGCGCTGCTAGTCTAACGGATGAACAATTGGCCGCTGTGATATTACGCGTTGGCAATCAACAAGCAACGGTCCAAGAAGTGGCGCAATCGCTGTTAAAACAATATCCTGATTTTCGCGATTTAGAACAAGCCAGTTTAACAGAATTAGTGCGTTTGACCGGGATTGGTCCGGTTAAGGCGATGGAACTTCAAGCAATCTGTGAACTGAGTCATCGATTGCAAATGCAACGAACGATTCGCTTTGGCGTGATTGCTTCGAGTCAGATGGTCGGTCAGCGAATGATTGATTTATTGGCGGGCGAAACGCAAGAACAGCTATTAGTGGTGTTATTGGATGTTAAAAACCAGGTGATTCAAATTAAACAAATTTATATCGGGACCTTAAATAGTTCGGTGGCCCATCCGCGTGAAATTTTTAAATTAGCGGTGCAGTATTCGGCCGCCAAATTTATTTTGGTGCACAATCATCCGAGTGGCCAATTAACGCCTTCAACTCAGGATATCGCCTTTACGAAACGGGTGACAGGTTGCGGTGATTTAATGGGGATTACTTGTTTGGACCATCTGATTATCGGTAGCCAGCACTATTTAAGTTTGCGTGAAGAGGGCTATTTAACCGATTAAGGCGTTTAAATTTTGGTTAAGAATCTTTTAATTTTGGTATAGAGATGAAAATAATCATGAAAATCCGTTAACATGTAGTTACATTGCGTTTTTTATTATGAAAAATTATGATATAATGCCAATGACTATAAAAACGTTTGGTTATCGAAGGAGAGAAAAATAGTGTTCGGATTAGGGACTAAAAACATCGGTATTGACTTAGGTACCGCAAATACGCTCGTATACATGGACGGTAAAGATATCGTCTTAAGAGAACCCTCTGTTGTCGCTAAAAATACACAGACCGGTGACGTCATTGCCGTTGGTTCTGAAGCACGTGACATGATTGGCCGGACACCTGGCAATATTGTTGCGATTCGCCCCATGAAAGATGGCGTGATTGCTGATTATGATACAACTGCAGCGATGCTTAAATATTTCATCGAAAAATCATTAGGTCGTTCATCTGGCAAACCATTTGTAGTGGTCTGCGTCCCTAGTGGTGTCACAGAAGTAGAAAAACGGGCCGTTATCGACGCAACTAAAGTCGCTGGCGCTCGCGATGCTTATGTGATTGAAGAACCATTTGCCGCAGCAATTGGTGCCGGTCTTCCAGTGATGGATCCAACGGGTAGCATGGTTGTTGATATCGGTGGTGGGACAACTGACGTTGCGACGATTTCATTAGGTGGGATTGTTTCAAGTCGTTCAATCCGGATGGCCGGTGATAAATTAGATGATGCGATTATTTCATATATTCGTCAAAACAGTAATTTATTAATTGGTGAACGGACTGCTGAACAAATCAAATTCCAAATTGCTTCAGCATCACCTGAACGCGCTAAAGAAATCGAACCAATGAGTATTCGCGGTCGCGATTTAGTGACTGGTTTACCTAAGACGGTTGATATTCAAGCCGTTGATATTGCTGAAGCGATTAAAGAAGTCGTGACTGCGATTATCGAAGCCATCAAAGAAACCCTTGAAGAAACATCACCTGAAATTGCCGCTGACGTCATTGATCACGGGATTGTTTTAACGGGTGGTGGTGCTTTATTGAAACATTTACCAGAAGTTATTTCGGATGCCACTAAGGTTCCAGTATTCATCGCACAAGATCCATTGGATTGTGTTGCGGTCGGTACTGGTGAATCACTTAAGAACATCGATGTTATGAAAAAAAATTAAACAATCTTAAAAGTGGGACAAGAAGTGGTTAGTTTGTGGAACACCTAAATTAGAGACTGATTCGGGTTGTGAATCAAGAGACTAGTTTAGAAACCGCCTAATCGTTTTTTGTCCCACATTTAGGCTATTAAAGATGGATGGTGGCGAAGAAACCATGCAAAAGTTTTTCTCGAATAAAAAATTAATTGTTTTATTAGTTACGTTAATTGTCTGCATGGGACTGGTCGCAATGTCAGTTGGCTTGCGTAATAGTAAAAAAGCCCCCAATTTTGTGCGACAATTCGGCAACGATGTCGTCGGTATTACGAACCAAGTCGTGAGCGTTCCGGCGAACGGTATTGGTCACGGCGTCGACGCCTTAACAGATCTAGTGAACACTTATCAAGAAAATAAAGATTTAAAAGCACAATTGGATGATTTAGCTCAAACCAAGGTGCAAACGCAAACGTTAAAAGAAGAAAATGCTAGTTTAAAAAAGGAATTAAAATTAAAAGGGACGCTAACCGATTATACGACGGTGACGGCCTCGGTTTTATCGCGTAATCCGGACAACTGGCAAAACGCCTTGGTGATTAATAAAGGCGCTTTGGCTGGTTTGAAGAAGAACATGCCCGTCATGTCTGAATCTGGAATTATTGGTCGCATCACTGAAGTCAATAAAACGAATTCGAAAGTTGAATTAGTTTCAAGTACCAGCGGTTCAAGTAACGGTTTTGCAGCCGTTGTTGATACGAAAGACGGTAAACAAGTCAACGGTATCATGACCGGTTACAATGCTGATCGTAAACAATTAAAACTAGGTCAAATTAAGACCGACACCAACATTGCCAAAGGCGATAAAGTCATTACCTCTGGTTTAGGTGCTTAACGCCTAAAGGGTTGTATATTGGTAAAGTTGCGTCTGTTAAAAAAGATGATTATGGTCTAGCCTTAACGGTCTACGTCACACCCGCGGCTGATTTAAATAATTTAACCGTCGTGACCGTGATTAAACGTACGATTGAAGGTGAGTAAGATGGCGACAACCCATTTGAAAAATCGCTATTTATTACCCATTTATATAATGATCGCCTTTTATCTCGATGGTTCAATTAGTCTCTTAGGCCAAATTTGGCTTTACACACCCGATTACACGATTATTAGTCGGTTGTTCATGTTAGTGCTCGTTTTAGCGGCGTTTATCCTGCCAGAAGAAACGCGACTACCATGGTACGCAATCGGAATCGGTTTAATTTATGATTTGTATTATACGGGGATGCTCGGGATGTACACATTTGCCGTACCATTGATTATGTACGTTGTGCGGTATTTAAAACAGTATTTACCAGATTCACCGTTTTTTATCGCGTTGGTTTATCTGATTAGTTTAACGTTGTTAGAAACCGTCATTTACCTATTCAATCGAATGGCCGGCATTGTGACGACGATTCCAGTTGACTTTATCAGCAACGTTTTAGCGCCAACGATTGCCTTGAATTTAGTATTTTTTATCTTTTTATATTTGCCTATCAAGTATTTATTGCTAAAATTAAAATCAGAACGATAAGGGGTTTGGTTTTTTTATGGATGCAGTCACATTAAGAGGACGCAAAGAAGGATTTGAGTTAAATATTGACGCAGGGGCTGATTTCGATCAGGCCTTGTTGGCGTTGGCCGAATTATTAACCAAAATCCGTCAGGAACAACCAACATTGGGCTCCGATAAAATTGAATTGGAATTAACGACCGGCTTACGGCTGTTAAACGAAGCACAAGAAACCGCCTTGCAAACGACGTTAGCGCGCTTCCCAGAATTCCAAGTCAACCGGATTCAATCATTAGTGATGACGATTGAAGAAGCGACGGCGCAAAGAGAAGCTGATCGGCTCCACGTTGAACCAAACGTGTTACGGAGTGGTCAAGAAGTGAACTACGACGGCGACGTGTTGTTTGTCGGCAATTTACATCAAGGTGCAACCGTTAAAGCCTCAGGCAGTATTTTTGTCCTCGGGGAAGTCGCCGGAATTGTTCATGCTGGTTATCCTGATAATCCAGAAGCTGTGATTGCTGGGGATTTATCACACGCGGTGCAATTACGAATTGCGGATGCGGTGGAAATTCTTGATCATAAAAAAAATCAATTCACTGCACAAAGTATGAGTTACATTAATGATTTACACGTGATTGATTATGGAGCGATAACTGATTTAAAACAAATCAATCCAAAATTATATCGTAAAATGAAGGAGCAATAACTATGGGAACTGCTTTAGTGATTACATCGGGTAAAGGTGGCGTTGGTAAAACAACTTCGAGTGCGAACATTGGGACCGCACTAGCCCTTTTAGATAAAAAAGTTTGTCTGCTTGATTTAGACATTGGTTTGCGTAATTTAGACGTTGTTTTGGGCCTCAGCAACCGGATTATTTATGATATCGTGGATGTTGCACAGGGTCGCGCGAAGTTACACCAAGCTTTAATCAAAGACAAACGTTTTGATGAAAAACTATATTTATTGCCCGCTGCTCAAAATGCGGATAAAGAAGCGCTTGAACCCGAAGAAGTGACGGCGATTGTCAATGAACTTAAAGAAGAATTTGATTTCGTGATTCTGGATTGTCCAGCCGGAATTGAATCAGGCTTTAAAAATGCGATTGCTGGTGCTGATGGGGCGATTGTAATTGCGACCCCGGAAATTTCTTCCGTCAGTGATGCTGATCGAGTGGTTGGTTTGTTAGAAGAACATGAAATGCAAATTGCACCCCGCTTAGTGATCAACCGAATTCGCCGCCACATGATGAATGAAGGCGAAACGATGGATGTTGATGAAATTACGAAGCATCTATCGATTCCGTTATTGGGGATTGTTTTTGATGACGATGCGGTCATTAAGACGTCCAATGCGGGTGAACCAATCGTTTTAGATCCTAAAAATTCAGCGAGCCAAGCTACCGCAACATTGCCCGCCGTTTATTAGGTGAAACCGTGCCATTGATGACGTTAAAGGAACGGAAAGTCGGCTTCTGGGCACGCCTTTTCGGTCGTAAATAATTAAACTGGTTGACTTTTCAGAAAATATCGACTAGAATAATCACAATACTTGAAACTGTGAACGGACCAAATTAATTTAAGGGAAACAGAGAGCTGACGTTTGGTGGAAGTCAGACCGTTAAAATTAATGGCACATCCGTGAGTTGATTATCTGAACCAATAGTAAGATAATCCGTTAGCCCGTTATCGCTGTAGTTTTAAAACTACATAAGTTTAGACGATGTGAGTCGTTTATTAAACTGAGGTGGAACCGCGATAAATTCGTCCTCTTGGAGTAATCCGAGGGGACTTTTTTGTTGCATTTAGAACTACGTGAGTTGTTGATTGTAAGATCAACAAGTATTTGAGGTGGAACCGCGATCAGTCGCCCTCTTTGTGTTTAGGCACGAAGAGGGCTTTTTTATTTGAACGCTTGAAAGGAGCACGATATGATTCAATATAGTTTATCCATTTTACCAGCTTTGCTAAGTGGTGCCAAAATGACACTGGCCATTTTTAGTTTAACGGTCTTAGGTTCGATTCCGTTGGGCCTGTTTTTAAGCTTAGGGTTATTAGCCAAGTTTAAACCGCTCAATTATTTATTGAATATCTATGTTTGGTTGATGCGGGGCACGCCGTTACTATTGCAATTGATTTTTATTTTTTACGGGCTACCGGTCGTTGGGATTGTCTTTAACCGATTTGACGCGGCGCTATTGGCCTTTATTCTAAATTATGCGGCCTATTTCGCCGAAATTTTTCGAGGTGGGTTTCAAGCCGTCGATGGCAATCAAATTGAAGCCGCTCATGTGTTGGGTTTAACCTATCCGCAAACAATTCGCAAAATCATCGTGCCTCAGACGGTTAAAATTGTGTTACCGTCAGTCGGCAATGAAGTGATTAACTTAATCAAGGATTCATCCCTAGTGTACGTGATTGGGATTGGCGATTTGCTACGGGCCGGCAATGTTGCCAGTGCGCGCGATGTCAATTTATTACCACTGGTGTTAGTGGCGATTGTTTATCTATTATTAACTGCGATTTGTACCGGTGTGTTGCGCCAATTAGAACGCTACTATCGCTATTACCGTTAAGGAGGGTTTCAGATGTTTCAATTAGTCAATATTAATCAATCTTTTAAAGGTCGGCGAATTTTAACCGATTTAAATTTAACGGTCGAAAGTGGCCAAATCTTGGCAATTGTGGGGCCCAGTGGTGCGGGTAAATCAACGTTATTACGGTTGATGAGTGGGTTAGACCAACCAGACAGCGGTCAATTCATCATTGATGGCGAAGCCTACGAACCGAGTGCGGCTGAAAAAGAAGGCCGAATCGGCGTTGTTTTTCAAGATTTCCGATTATTTCCACATTTGTCAGTTTTAGAAAACGTCACATTAGCCCCTAAAATGGTTAAAAAAATGGCGAAAGCAACGGCACAAACAGCTGGTCAACAACTATTGACCCAACTAGGCTTAGCGAACCAGAGCAGTGCTTATCCATTTCAATTATCAGGTGGCCAACGCCAACGGGTTGCGATTGCGCGAGCACTTGCGATGCAACCTGAGATTCTCTGTTATGATGAGCCAACCAGTGCACTAGATCCATCGCTAGTTGAAAGTGTGGCGCAATTAATTCTGGATTTAAAAAAACGTGAAATGACTCAAATTGTCGTCACTCATGATATTCAATTTGCGCATAAGATTGCGGATCAAATCTTCGAATTACAGCCAAACGAGGTTTAACAATATGAAGAAAATAGTAACGTTATTGACCGTCTTATTCGGCAGCGTCTTGTTGCTGGCCGGATGTGGCCAAACCACCAACAAGATCAGTGGGCCAGTATTCAAAAGAAACAAAAAATTGTGATTGGGATCGACGATAGTTTTGTCCCGATGACTTATCGGGCTAAAAATGGTCAACTAACCGGTTTTGATATTGAGTTAGCGCGCGCCATTTTTAAAGGCAGTGGGATTAAAATTGATTTTCAAACGATTGATTGGGACATGAAGGAAACTGAACTCAACAATCAAACGATCGATTTGATTTGGAGTGGCTATTCTAAAACGGCGCAGCGGGCTAAACGAGTGGCCTTCAGTACATCCTATTTAACCAACCACCAAATGATTGTCTCACTTAAAAGCCAACCAATTAATCAGATTGCCGATTTAACGGGCCAAAAATTAGGCGTTCAAACCGGTTCTTCTGGTATGGAACAATTGGATAGTCGACCAACAATTCTGAAGCAGAAGATTGCACAAAAGACAGCAATCTTATATGATACTTATAATAACGCGTTTATTGATTTACAAGCGAAGCGCATCGATGGGTTGTTAATCGATGAAGTCTATGCTGAATTTGAAATTAAAGCGCGTCAAAATGGGGCCGATTTTCAAGCGATTGAATCGCCGTTTGCAGCCGAACAATTTGCGGTTGGCATGCGACCTCAAGATAAAAAATTACGCCAATTTATTAATCAGCGCTACGCGACCTTGAAAGCCAACGGACAACTAGCAAAGATTCAAGCAAAATGGTTTAAAAAGTAGGGTGAAGTGAGCATGACAGCCATCGTTGTTTGGGGCATCGTCATCATTGTTGTGGTGAATACGTTTGGGGCCATTATCACGGTATTCCGGCAACAACGGGATATTGCGGCGACTTGGGCGTGGTTATTAGTTTTAATTTTATTGCCAATTGTTGGTTTTATTTTGTACCTCTTTTTTGGTCAAAAAATATCCGAAGAAAAAATTTATGATTTAAAAACGCAAGCTCGGCTCGGAATTGACCAACGAGTGACTGAACAAAAAGAGCGGATGCGCCAATTGAAAACGCAAGCTGAACCAACGCTATCCCCTGAAATCCAAAGTCTAATTAACCTTTTCTTGGTGTCGAATACGGCGGTTTTAACGCGCGAAAATCAGGTGTCGGTCTTAACGGAACTACCTGAGGCGTATCAACGCTTATTAATTGATATTAACAGTGCACGTGACCATGTTCATCTCGAATACTACGCCTTCTTTGAATCCGCTCATGGGAAGCAACTGGTCAACTTACTGGCTTATAAGGCCCAACAGGGGGTCAAGGTCCGCGTAATTTACGATGCGTTTGGTTCTCAGAAAATTTCGCGGCATTTTTTTAAACCCTTACTGAAAGCGGGCGGACAAGTGACACCGTTTTTTAGCTCTAAATTTCGGTTCATTAATTTTCGGTTTAACTTTCGAAATCACCGGCAATTTGCGATTATTGACGGTAATACCGCGTTTTTAGGCGATTTTAACCAGTTTAATTATTACCGTGGCTCATTAGCCCGGGATACCCGTTTAAAGATCACCGGTGATGGCGTATTATCCTTTCAAGCCCGTTTTTTTATGGACTGGAATGCTGCAACGCGTCAATCCAAAGTTTATTATAGCCCAGCCTATTTTCCAACGTCGGCTGAACACGGGACGACTAATATGCAACTCGTTTCTGGGGGACCCGATCGAGAACTGCCTGAAATTAAATTAGGTTTCTTAAAAACAATTGCGGCCGCTAAAAAACGATTGTGGATTCAAACACCGTATTTTATTCCGGATGATTCGGTATTGGCAGCCTTAGTGTTAGCGATTAATTCGGGGGTCACGGTTAAGATTATGATTCCTGAAAATCCGAAACACCGACTAGTCCATCAGGCCAATCTCTACTATGCACGCCAAATTGTGAGAGCCGGCGGACAGGTCTATTTATACCAGTCTAGTGGCTTCCGCGTGCGCGCAATGATGATTGATGGTCAACTAGCAGCAATCGGCACGGCTAACCTAGATATCCGCAGTTTTAAGTTGAATTTTGAAACGACCTGTTTCTTATACGATCCATCCTTAACGACCCAATTAGAACAAGATTTTCAAATTGATCTCAAGTTGTGCTTGCCATTGACTAAACAGCGCTTGGCACAACAGACGACGGGTCAACGGATGAGACAAGACCTCGCTAGATTATTAGCACCGATTTTATAAATCAAAAAACAGCGAACCATCCAAGATTGATTGGACGGTTCGCTGTTTTTGATTATTTAAAGTAATCCGTTAAACCGTTATAAACGGCTGTTGCGACTTGTTCTTGGTAACTACTGCTACTAATGTAATTAAAATCAGTATCGTTGTTGATGTAACCTAATTCAAGTAAGACAGAAGGGCGTTTATTATCACGGAGCACTTGGTAATTGCCGTATTCAATCCCACGATTAGTTAACGGCAAGGTTTTCGTCTGCGCATTAATCGCTTTAGCCAGCGTGTTATCCTTGCTGCTTGAATAGTAATAGGTCGTGGTCCCACTGGCTTCATTGGCATTAGTACTCGAATCAAAATGAATACTAATGAACGCATCCGCTTTAATTTTATTGGCGACAACCGGTCGGGGGGCGAGATCGATAAACTTATCAGATGATCGCGTTAAGACGACGTTTGCGCCAGCCGCCCGTAATTTCTTCGCAATTGCGTTAACCGTTTCAAGCGTGTAAGTTTTTTCATACTTATCACCCGTTGAAAGGGCACCAACATCGCTACCACCATGACCGGCATCTAAGACGATTGTGGCTTCAGAAAGGGAAGTGGCACTTGTTTTGACGACTTCATCGGTAGCGGATGGGGTCACGACCCAACTGGCAACATAACCGGTGTTCCCGTCAGCATCCTTAACCTGATACCATAAACCACTCTTACTAACATAGGTTAGCTTGGTATTGGCGGCATAGGTTTTGGAATAGTCGTAAGTCGTGGCGGGACCGCTGCGTAACTTCGTATCATTCAACTGCGTCGTGACTGATTGAATATCGGTCGATGTTTGCGTGGTTGAACTAGAATCAGCGGTGGTGGTTGTTTTTTGAACCGTCGTTGGAGCATCATCGGTGACACTGATTAAACTACTTTGGACCCAACCAACGGCGTTATTATATTTAATCTGACTCCAACCATTCTGTTGATACAAGACGGTAATTTGATCGCCTTTATTTAGCTTCCCCAATAACTGACTAGTCGAATTGCTACTCTTGCGGACATTGGCAAACGTATAGGTGACCTTGGCCACCCGGTTAGAGGTTGCACTGACTTCGGTATTGTCGACTAACCAACTCGCGACCCAACCGATTTTATCACCACTTAAACGGACCTGATACCAATTATTTTTCTGGGAAATGACGTTCATTGATTCGCCTTTACTCGCTTGTTCCATCACATCATACGATAATCCGGGACCCTGACGAACATTGACGACGTTTGCTTTGATTGTAATTTGTTGATAAGTCGCTAGAACATGTGTGGCAAAAAGGCCCACACCAACGATGATTAACAACAATATGACGGCTGGATAGCGTTTCAGCCAATTCAAAGGTTTTTGCATTTCTTCAACACCTTTGTTAATTTTATTTTAGTAGGTAATTCATATTATTAATTATAGCAAAAATCCGCGTATTCTAAAGGGATAAGCTAAAAAAATTACAAAAAATTCAAGAAATATTGACTTTTGGCGTAAATAACGTTAATCTTATAGCAACAGAATAACTTATGACCGTTGATGGAGCAATAATAAACCACCCAAACAGAGAGATTTCAATGCTGAAAGAAATCACGTGGCACCTGACAGCTTTTGAGGTTCGTGTTTAGCAATAAACACCGTTGGCAACAACGTTATGATCAAGCAAAAATTAAGGTGGTACCGTGCAGATTAAGCACCCTTGTTCAACAACAGGGGTGCTTTTTTGTTTGGTATCTATTTTGGAGGAATGAAAGATGGGCTATCAAAAGCCAAAAGGCACTGCTGACATCTTACCTGGCGAATCGAGCCAATGGCAACTTGTCGAAAAAACCGCACGTGATATTTTTAATCGTTATCAATTTAAGGAAATTCGGACACCGCTTTTTGAAAGCTATGATGTTTTCTCACGGAGTTCGGGTGATACATCGGACATTGTCAGTAAAGAAATGTATGACTTTATGGATAAAGGTGATCGTCACATCGCACTCCGTCCTGAAGGAACTGCCGGCGTTGTCCGGGCCTTTGTTGAAAACAAACTCTACGGTCCTGAACATCAAAAACCTTACAAGGTCTATTACATGGGACCGATGTTTCGTTATGAACGGCCACAATCAGGCCGTCAACGCCAATTTCATCAAATTGGGGTCGAAGCCTTTGGTGCTGATAGTCCCGCAGTAGATGTCGAAGTCATCAGCATGGCGATGACCTTGTTGCGCGAATACCAAATTACCGATTTGAAACTCGCGATTAATACGTTGGGTGATGCGGATAGTCGCGCGGCTTATCATGAAGCGCTCGTCAGCTATTTAGAACCCCATTTTGACGAATTAAGTGCTGATTCTAAAGTCCGATTGTACAAAAATCCATTACGGGTTTTAGATAGTAAAGATGCCAAGGATCAAGAAATTGTGAAAGACGCACCGGTGATTTTGGATTACTTGACGGATGACGCTAAGGCGCATTTCGCGACGGTTAAACAACTATTGGATACGCTAAAGATTCCGTATGAAATTGATACTGAAATGGTGCGTGGTCTAGATTACTATAACCATACCATTTTTGAAATCATGACCAACAATAAGGTGCTCGGTCGTGGTTATACGACGATTCTAGCGGGTGGTCGTTACAACGGGCTAGTCGAACAACTTGGCGGTCCTGCAATGGCCGGTTGTGGATTTGGTTTAGGCGTTGAACGCTTATTACTCCTAATGAACGCCCAAAATGACCAACTAGTGGTTGAAGCGCCATTAGATGCTTACGTGGTTGGGATTGGAATTGAAACCAGTCCAACGACTTTACAAATTGTTGAAAGTATTCGCCAAGCTGGCTTTACGGCGGATCGTGATTATTTAGATCGCAAACCTAAAGCCCAATTCAAAACCGCTAATAAGCTTAACGCTCAATTAGTGATTACGATTGGTGAATCAGAATTAGAAGAACAAAGCGCACACGTTAAAAATATGGTCAGTGGTGTTGAAATTACGGTAGCCATGGCTGACTTACTAACTGATTTTAAGGCAGTCCAAGCACAAATTGCTGCCCAAGGAGAGAATGCATAATGAAAACAGGGACAACTTACAATGGTTTAGTCAATGACAGCTTTATCGGTCAAACAGTGACCTTACACGGTTGGGTTCAAAAACGCCGGAGTTTAGGCAATTTAATCTTCGTTGATCTTCGTGATCGCGAAGGCATCGTTCAATTGGTTTTCAATCAGGATCAACCTGAAGTATTAGCCTTGGCCAATACGTTGCGGAATGAATACGTGATTGAAGTCACTGGTTTAGTTCAAGCCCGTGATGCAGCTGCGATTAATCCGGATATGAAGACTGGTAAAGTCGAAGTGATCGTCAGTGAATTAACGATTTTAAATGAAGCCAAGAATTTACCGTTTGAAATTAAAGATGGCATTACAACGGCTGAAGAAACAAAATTAAAATACCGTTATTTAGACTTACGGCGGCCCGAAATGCAACAAGCCATCATCCGTCGTTCAAAGATTACCCAAGCGGCCCATAAATACTTGGATAACAACGGCTTTTTAAACATTGAAACGCCTAATTTAACGCGTTCAACACCAGAAGGCGCTCGGGATTATTTGGTGCCTTCACGGGTTTATCCAGGCAGCTTTTATGCGCTACCTCAATCTCCCCAAGTTTTCAAACAATTATTAATGGATGCTGGCTTTGATCGTTATTATCAAATGGCCCGTTGTTTCCGTGATGAAGATTTACGTGGTGACCGTCAACCTGAATTTACACAAATCGATGTGGAAACGTCATTTATGAGCGCTGAAGAAATTCAAACGCAAGCAGAAGGGATCATCAAACAAGTCATGCAAGATGTTATGGGAATTGATGTGCCAACACCATTCAAACGCATGAACTGGCAAGATGCGATGGACCGTTATGGTTCAGACAAGCCCGATATTCGTTTTGATTTAGAAATTCAAGATTTAACCAACATGATGAAAACCAGCTCATTCAAGGTCTTTAGCGAGACTGTCAATAATGGTAACTTGGTTCGCGCCATCGTTGTGCCTGGTGGGGCTGAAAAGTATTCTCGTAAAAAAATGGATGAACAAACGGATTACATCAAGCGTTACGGTGCTAAAGGCCTCGCTTGGGTTAAAGTGGCCGATGGTGAATTAACCGGTCCAACCGCTAAGTTCTTAAAGGAACAAACGAGTGAATTATTAACGACGTTATCGGCCAAAGATGGCGATTTAATCATGTTCGTTGCCGATAAATTCCAAGTCGTTTGTGATAGTTTAGGTTATTTACGGAAACACTTTGCCCATGAAATGGCTTAGTCGATGAATCACAATTCGCTTATCTATGGGTCGTTGACTGGCCATTATTCGAATACGACGAAGGTTTTGGTCGCTGGATTGCAGCTCACCATCCCTTCACGCGTCCGAACGATACCGATATTGATTTATTAGAGACTGATCCGCATAAAGCCCACGCGCAATCATACGATATTATTTTAAATGGTTACGAATTAGGTGGCGGTTCACTCCGTATCTATCAACGTGATGTCCAAGAAAAGATGTTTAAAGCGTTAGATATTACCCCTGAAACGGCTGAAGAACAATTTGGTCATTTATTAAGTGCCATGGATTATGGTTTCCCACCACATGGTGGCTTTGCGATTGGTTTAGATCGCTTCGCCATGTTATTATCTGATCGTGATAACATCCGCGACGTAATTGCTTTCCCTAAAAATTCACACGCCTCAGAACCAATGACGAGTGCGCCTAGTCGCGTAGCTGATGCGCAACTAGATGAATTAGGTTTGGAAGTCGAACCTGAAGTTAAAGCAGAATTAGACAAGTAAGTGTGTTGAGTTGCGGGTAGCAATCGAGCATTAACAGAAAATTATCTAGTTATCTTGATTTTAAGATAACTGGATAATTTTAGGTTAAGCGGAGGTTGTTGCAACTCAAAAACACGTTATCCTTGCCTATCAAACTGAAAAATCCGCTTATCCTGAATTTAGGGATAAGCGGATTTTTTGATTTGAACGGAAATTGATGAGTTCAGACGCGTGTTAACGAGAAATGTTCGTTTAGATCAGGCTACTGAGATTTCTGTCACAGCTTGGCCCTTTTTTGAGCAGATTAATCGTAATTCACCGCTGAATGGTTATAATTAGGAACACAAAGGGGTGTTGTGTGATGCCAGAAGACTTAAGAAACCAATTAACACCAGAACAATATGCAGTCACTCAAGAAGGTGCGACTGAAGCGCCGTTTACTGGGCAATATGATCAATTCGATCGACCCGGCATCTACGTCGATGTTGTCAGCCATGAACCGCTATTTAGTTCACTCGATAAATACGATGCCGGCTGTGGTTGGCCGTCTTTCACGAAACCGATTGAAAAGCTGGCTGAAAAACGCGATCAATCCTTCGGCATGGAACGCGTTGAAGTTCGTAGTCGTCAAGCGAAGTCCCATTTAGGCCATGTTTTTACCGATGGACCCCAAGCACAAGGTGGGTTACGCTATTGCATTAATTCGGCCGCTTTAAAATTTGTTCCGTTGGCTGAGCTAGAACAAGCTGGTCTCGGCCAATACCAATCGCTATTTGAAGGAGGTCGTGCATGATGGCAGTCGAGACCGCAATCTTCGCAGGAGGTTGTTTTTGGTGTATGGTGCAGCCGTTTGACCAACAACCCGGGATTTTAAAAGTCGTTTCCGGTTATACTGGCGGCCACGTCCCCAATCCAACCTATGAACAAGTCTGTACCCACCAAACGGGCCATACTGAAGCCGTTGAGATTACTTTTGATTCGGCCATTATCACTTATGCGGATTTAGTCGAAATTTATTGGCGACAGACTGATCCTACCGATGCGATGGGTCAGTTCCAAGATCGCGGTGATAGCTATCGACCGGTCATCTTTGTCAATTCAGAAGCCCAACGAACGATTGCGACGGCGTCTAGAAAAGCCTTAGTGGAGAGTGGTCGTTTTCAAGCGCCAATTGTGACTCAAATTGAAACCGCCAAACCGTTTTATCCAGCGGAAGACTATCACCAAGATTTCTATCAGAAAAACCCATTCAGAGCCGAATTGGGTGAAATTCAACGTAAAAAATTTATTCATGAGAATTGGTCCGATTAATTCTAATAAAACCTTTAGTATTAACTGATGATGTGCTAGAATGGTAGACATCAAAAGTGAATGATAGGTGATTATTAAGTGGACGATCTAGCACGGAAACATCAAAATATGGCCAAGATTTCGGCGGCCATTTTATACGGGATTTGTGTCTCAATTGCATTGAATTTTTTCTGGGAAGAAGGTGGCGTTTACGCTCGGGGATTACCGGGTTCGCGCAATTTATTCATACGGTAACGGGGCGTTTTATGCCGTTTACATTATCAACGTCTTTGATGATTTTCTTGCTAAACGTGCCACTATTTATTATTGCGTGGTTTAAAATTGGGCACCATTTTACAATTTATACCTTTATAGCCGTTGTTTTCTCCAGTATCATGGTTCAGATTATGCCATTGACTCAATTAACGACTAATCCGATCATCTGCGCGATTTTTGGGGCCGTCATTAACGGCTTCGGGACTGGGACGGCGTTGAAAAATGATATTTCGACCGGTGGACTCGATATTATTGGGATTGTCCTGCGAAAGAAGACCGGACGTTCGGTGGGGACGATAAACATTATCTTTAATGTGATTTTAGTCTTCGCCGCTGGCTTCATCTTCGGGTGGGAACATGCCCTTTACAGTATCTTGAGTATCTTTGTTAATGGTAAAGTAATCGACATGGTTTATACGCGTCAACAAAAAATGCAGGTTATGATTATTACCGATAATCCCAAAGTCGTGATTCAAATGATTCAAGACGAAATGCGTCGCGGGATTACGATTGTCCATGATGTTGAAGGGGCGTATAATCGTGAAGAAAAAACAATGCTCTTTACGGTCATCTCACGGTTTGAAATGCATGATTTAGAAACCGTCATGAAAAAGGCCGATGATCACGCCTTCGTCAGTATTACCGAGGCGGTCAAAATTATGGGTCATTTCTACGAAGCTAAAATTAAATAAACGATTTAAACAGTCAATTCATCTTAACGGATGCGTTGGCTTTTTTTAATGACACTATTTTGTGGGGCTAACTAATTTAACGAATGGACGGGTTAATTGACAAGGTATCAAATTTAAATTTGAAACGGGCTTAAAATCCGTCTCTCAGCATTCAGTGTTGAACAACGCCGGTGTATCAACCTTCTGTCAGAAATGAATTGAGTTGATTTGAGCGCACGCTTTTGGATAAAAGCGTGCGCTCAAAAAGCTGTTAAATCAACGATTATAAGACGTGCAAAATACCACCGCACGGTTTATAATAATAATGAGTAAAAGCGTGCGTTAAAACCAAGGAGAATTATGGCTAAAAAAAGACGAAAACACAATACGATCAATGTCCAACCTTTACGGACAAATGACGATATTGAAGATATGAAAGTTATTTTACGACACATGACGATGGGCCCCCGTAATCAGTTATTATTTCTGGTCGGCATTAATACCGGTTTACGCTGTTCGGATATTGTTGAACTTAAAGTCGAGACGGTTAAACAGGATAATCCGTTAATTCGTGAAAATAAAACGGGCAAGTGGCGGCAAATTAGTTTGGTGGCGTTACGGCCCTATATCATGAGTTATCTGGAGCAGGCCAAACTAGCTGATTCCGACTGGTTATTCCCAAGTCGCGTTGGTGAAGGGCATATTACGCGTAACGGCGTCTATCGATTCTTAAACGTCGCAGCGGACCAATTAGGTCGGCATGATATCGGGACCCATACGATGCGGAAAACGTATGGTTATTGGTTCTACAAAAAATATGGTGACGTGCGATCGTTAATGATTGATTTTGGGCACGCTTCACAGGAAATTACGTTGCATTATATTGGGATTACCCAAGATGAAGTGCTACAGAAGAAACAACAACTCTTGATTGGTTTGTAATTTAATAGGAAAGTATCCAAAAAGGGGCCGATTTTATTTTAAAATCAGTCCCTTTTTTATAGGTCAAATCTTCG
>NZ_BAMJ01000027.1 GCF_000615805.1 Latilactobacillus fuchuensis DSM 14340 = JCM 11249 | reverse complement strand
ATTAACCAAATTTGACCGCTATCAATGACTTACCGGTTAAATTAATAATACTATGAAAGTAATTTTAACATTGTGTTGTCGTTAACAAAATAAATTCATCAAGTTAATTTAATAAATATAGCATCATCTTTCATGCGTCATTAGTCATGTGTCTTAATTCACATTAATAAAATTACTTTAACAGCTAATCATTAGGAGTTCTGTAGTTATGCCCCTGAACACCTGAATTTTTGATATTGCCGAAAATAAATGAAAGCGGTTAAAATGAAAGCGTAATCAAAAATTAAAATCGTTTTTCTTATCATTCCGTGTCACTTTGTATATTTATATTATTTTTGATTGCAAGAATAGGAGGAAGACCCAAATATAAGATTTTAACAGACAGCCATATCTTCTACATGCGTTGTAATCATTAATATTCACGAGTCATCAACGAGAATCGAAATTACTCATCTTCAATTTTTGTCACGAAACTATGTATTTACATCTGACACGGTAGCAATCTGGACATCATTCCATAGGAGGATATATTATGAATAATACAGTAGCACCTAAGATGAGCAGGGATCAAATCCTACTCGTCATCGTTGCCGGAATCGCATCGTACCTTGATGCTTCTATTCTAGTTAGCTGCGGCGTTGCATTACCACTTTGGACTAATTATTTTGCTTTTTCACCCTTAATCTCTGGTTCAATTAATACGGCTTTAACTCTGGCAGTTGCAATCGGTGCCGTTTCAGGAGGCGCCTTATCCGATAAATTTGGCCGAGTTGCTATCTTTAATTTTGATATTTTAGTCGTTGCCGTTGGAACGGCTATTATTGCATTTACTGACAATATTATCCTTTTATTTATCGGATTAGCACTCGCTGGATGGGGATCTGGGGCAGATTTACCTACCTCACTAGCAGTTATCTCTGAACGGATGGATAAAGCTAATTATGGTAAAGCTATTACATCAACCCAATTATATTGGACTGTCGGAATTATTTTATCTCAATTTATCGGTTTCTTAACCGCTGATATGGCTGGTATTATTCCCGTTAAATTCTTATTTGGATTCATCTCATTAATGGCATTCATTAACTGGGGCGTTCGAATTTTTTCCAAGTCCTTTAAGAATATTGAAACCGGTCTAGCTGACGAAGTTCAATCATCAGAAGGGACCGAAGCGATTGCAGAAGCTAAGCCAAAATTAGGTGAGCTATTAAAACAAAAATCAGTTCTTGTTCCACTTGTTCTATTAACCCTTTTCTATCTATTTTGGAATCTACCAGCTAATTCATTTGGGATGTTCTTAAATTACTTCTTAGTCATTGTGGATCATCAAGCGGCTGCTACAGCAACAATTATCGCCATGGCTGGTAATATTCTCGGTTTCGTAGCAACCTTGATTTTCATGAAGGCGGCGGATACTAAATATCGCTATCACATTATGTTTATTGGCTTAGCTATGGGCATCGTTGCAATGTTCATCGCTGGATTAAGTGCCTCTTACTGGTTCATCTTTTCTGTTTGTTACATCGTTTATATGTTCGGTTATATTTGGATTGGTGAACCAATTTACAAAGTTTGGACACAATCCTTCTATCCCGTTAATGCTCGCGCAAGCATGACCGGTTTCTCACTCGGAATCGTTCGTGCATTAACTGCCGCATTTGCATTAATCACACCAACATTGATGGCTATTTCGCCAGCACTATTCCTATGGATTCTCTTTGGATGTGTCATTATCTACGGAATTTTTGCCATCGCTATCGTTAAAATCATTCCTAAATATCATATTCATGACACAGCTCTAGAACAGTTACATGCCGCTAAAATTGCTAAAAAATAAGTAGCATAAATAACTAAACTCTTACTGTTTTATTTTCCACATTCATAAAATAACTACCAAAACGGCCTACTTCGATAATACCTCGAAGTAAGCCGTTTTATTTGGCACCTTTATTTCCCCACAAAAACTGACCCACTTGTTGATCGACTTGGTCATTGGCGTGTAGTGCACTATGTTGGGCTTTCTTGCCTGTCATCTTGACTTCTCGATAACTTTTAGCCCGTTCCTGCAATAAATACGCAAGCGATTGTGATGAGACATTGCTGACCCGACCATCGGAATGGCTGCCATCGCCCAAATCACCATAAATATTCAAAATTTGCAGTTGTTTAGCTGGCACCACTTGGCGTAAGGCTAATAGCTGCCGATAAGTCGCATTCATTTTGACTGGTTCACCGGACGCCTTCAGTCGATTCTGATTAGCTTGATCGTCCATTCCCAAAATGCCATCAAAATGACCGGCGATATTCACTTGTTTCGCTAATTGCGGTAGTTTGGCATTTTCCGCATTATTTAATAAATAATAAGCCAACGTGAGATTGCCCATCGAATGCGCGACGACGTTGAACTGTTTAAAATGGTGTTGCTGATTGACTGCAACCAATACCTTTTTAAACCAACGACTCGTGATTTGATAATTGCCCTGTTTATTATTCTGAAACAAGACCTGGATGATTGGCCGTTTGGTTTGTGCGCGCCAATTCCCGATTAGCGCCACTTGCCCCGTTGAACTGACCTTGGCCGTCAACACCTTGGTCGCGTCCTTTTGCTGTTCTGCCGCTTTAATCATTCGATTGGTCGAATTGGCAGTCCCACCCCAACCGTGCAGATAAAAAGTCGGTACTTGATCGCGCGCACTGACTTTGGTTGGTGGCGTGTTAGCGGCGAAATACCAACCGAGTAACCCAACAATCGCTAAACTCCCCAGCATGATTTTAACCCATTTTTTCATCAATTGATGCCCCCACAAGCTTTTAAAACCACTTTAGCACATCTCAATCCCTAATAAAAAAAGAAGGCTCATGGCCTTCTTTTTTGTCGTCCTTAACGGACAACTAATACTGGAATCGGTGCGTATTTCGCCATATAGGCCGCTTGACTCCCAAAATATTTAGCGACCCCCTTTTGCGATTTTGAACCGACAATTAATAAATCGGGTTGGACTTTTGGAATCACTTGGTCAATGATTGTTTCGCCTGGTTCGCCTTCCGCAATCACCACCCGTACGTTTTGAACGCCGCGTTGCAAGGCTTGATTGCGATAATTTAAAACGTGCTTTTCTAAATCAGTATATTCACCGTGCACAAAATCCTTATTCAACGCTTGATAAACGTTCATCTCATCACTTTCAAGAATTGAAACAATTACGAATTCTAAATTTTCTTTTTTCGCTTCCGCAATCGCGTAATCAAATGCCATTAACGCATCTGGTGAATCGTCCACGCCTACTAAAATACGGTGCATTGCCATCATCGTCATTCTTCCAACCTCCGCTTATTTTTCAGTCGCTAATTGTTGTTCAAATCGTTGGTTGCCCTTGCGTAATTCGATAATCATCCAGACTAATAACGCTAATACGCCAGTAATCAACACATAAGCAATATTATCCGCCAAAGCGAGTTGTCCGTTAGTGGCTTGATCGCCGAAGAACGCTTCAATTTGACCCGGTAAGCCAATCATGTTCAGATACGTTAATCCGATGACGGACAACCAGCCTAATCCTCTAATCAGTAAACTATTTTTGAACCGGTCCCCCATTTCAACCCGACTATCTGTAAACATCAATAACGGCAACATTGAGAATGGTAGGGCAAATGCTAAGAAGACTTGCGAATTATTCATCAACGTATTCAACGCTTCGTGTTCTTCAACTGCCGGCTTACCGCTCGTTAACATGACACAGATTAAAACCGGAATCACCGATAACAACCGCGTCACTAAACGACGCAGCCATAACGGCATTCTTAAATGCACAAACCCTTCCATAATTACTTGGCCGGTTAAAGTCCCAGTAATCGTTGAATTTTGACCAGAAGCTAACAACGCAACCGCGAATAGTGTCGAAAGGACACCTGTTCGCGCGACACTGGCTAACAAGCCATTGCTCATAGTCGATGTATCGGATAACGCTTCAAACAATCCGAAGAACGATGGATCCTTGACTGCGCCGGTTTTGAAAACCGCCACGCCCATAATTAACAATAAGGCGTTGACGAAGAAGGCCATCGTCAATTGAATATTCGAATCCCAAGTCGAAAAACGAACGGTTTGAGCGACCTGTTCTTCGTTATGACGATCAATTTTCCGCGTTTGTGACACTGCGGAATGCAAATACAGATTATGCGGCATAACCGTCGCACCGATAATTCCCAAAGCACCGGTTAGTGGTGTTTGACCACCAATATGTTTAGTGGTCGAAAAAGTTTGGGCGTTCGGGACTAAACCTTTGATGACCCCATTCCAATCAGGATTGGACAAGGCGACTTCGTAAGCAAAGACCACAAAAATCACGACAATCAAAGCGACGACGATTGCTTCGATTTTCCGAAAACCAATTTTGGTTAATAATAATAAGAGCATGACATCTAAAACCGTAATGAACACCGCAATCATCAGCGGTATCCCGAATAATAAATACAGGGCAATCGCGGCCCCAATGACTTCGGCAATATCCGTCGCCATAATCGCCAATTCCGTTAAAATCCATAAAACAATGCCTAATGACTTACTCGTACGCGCCCGAATCGCTTGCGCCAAGTCCATCTGAGTTACAATGCCTAGTTTAGCCGCCATATATTGAAGCAACATCGCGATTAAACTAGACATTAAAATCACGGACATCAGTAAGTATTGGAAATTTTGACCCCCGGTAATCGACGTTGACCAATTCCCCGGATCCATATACCCCACTGCCACTAACGCACCCGGTCCTGAATAAGCCAATAATAGCTTCCAAAAACCTTTACCTTCTGGTACTTCAACGGTTCCATTAATTTCTTCTAGCGATGGCCCGTTGGCATATTCAATCAGCTTATGTTTCTTTGGTGCTTTTGTTGCGGTCATTCATCCCACTTCCTTACATCCCATTTGTCTACGACATCCTTATTGTACGCCGTTTTAATCAGATGTAAAGAATATTTTTAGTAATGCCTAACTTTTATATTTTATTTTATAACAAATAAGGCATTATTAAACTAAAAAAGAGTGTCCCTCGTTTGAGGACCACTCTTTTCAACTAGAATAAGACAAACGCAACCTTGGTGATCAACGTTAGTCCGTAGCCAATAATAATCAAAGCGCTGATCAGATTGACCCACATCAAGAACTTCGGCGAGACCTTATCTCTAAAAATACTGAATAGAATCGCAATCCCGAAGAACCAACTAGCGGTTGCCATTAAGACACCCACCATAAACGGCAATGTTTGACTCGCCGTCATATCACCGCGCAACGCGCCCAACATCAAGGTGCCATCAATCAACGCTTGCGGATTACCCCAAACGGCAACAAAGGCCGTCAAGATGACTTTTTTAAGCGGCATGGCTTGTAGCGAACCGAATTCAACGGCGGCTCGGGCACTGCGAATAATCGTGTAGCCAATCCACAAGATTAATAGCCCACCAATGCCCATAATCGCTAATTTGACCATTTCATTTTTAATAATTAAAGCGCCAATCCCGTAAAAGGCCACTAATGAAAATAAAGCGTCAAAAAACCAAATAAACAGACTGTTCAAAACAGCGCGCTTAGTAGTATTGGACAAGGCGTTATTAAAAACAAAAATATTTTGCATCCCAATCGGCGCCACAAACGCAAAACCAATTAACATCCCTTTTAAAAAAATCATCATACGACCCCTTTTCTAACCCTTAATTAAATACTTTTCTGCGGGTTCAACTGTAAAATCGTCAGTGTCCCCAACAAGCATAATGCAGAAATAATAATCGTGTGTTCACCTAGCCAGGCGACCATCAAGCCGACCACGACTGCCCCCAATGTAAAACTAACCATTATTCTAAAAATTTCCCACGCCTTGGCAATCGCCAATGGATTCTTCTTCGAAACCCCATCGTACAAGCTTTCCGCTAAGGTCCGAACGTTACCAGTCATCATTAACGACGTAAACGGTGTCCCTTTTAGTTGGCGGAATTCTTGTAATTGCGCCGCGGCAATCATTGATACCAGTGCACTCGATAATAAATCAGAGACGTATGGCGAGATCACCGCCACGATGGTTAAAACCAAGACTTCAATGCCTAGAACAATCCGTTGGCGCTTATTAATCGAGTCTTCAGCCTTAAAACGATGTTGTAACATCCTGGTTAAAATTGTCCCAACCATAAACGCCAAGACCGGCGTCATATGTTGTAATAAAACGCCCCATTTCATTTGACCTAGATGCGTCCCTAGTAGAATGAGATTCCCCGTTTGTAACCCCGCAAAAACTTCCCCGTGAACTAAATAGGTGTATGAATCAAACCCACCGGCAGCTGCGAGCAAGCCCCCATACAATAATTTGTCGCTTAAAACCATTCTTTCTGTCATTCAGATATTCGACTCCTCAAATCAAACTATAAACTTCTACTCTATCTGAATTTAGGCGGTTAGTCTAGTCGCTAAACGGTTTCAAATAAATAAATCGCTTCTATCCTCTAGTATTACTATCATTAGTTGCATTCATTCGCCAATACCGCCGCACCATTTCTCAATGTTATAACGCAAACTCAATTGATGGATTTCATCATAAACTCAATAGCTATATACCTGTAATGGCTTGCCTTAACGGGGTAGTTTGCTATTTGATGCTTTATTAGGAAGCAACAAATAACGGTTATTTTCCCTATAAATACGCATAAATTTCAACGCACAAAAAAGGAGTAGATTTCTCCACTCCTTAAAAGTCTAACTTTTGGGGTTACTACAATTCATCTTAATTCTTTTTGTATAGGCGGCTATCTTCTTTTATAAAGAACGAATCCAGTAAATCCTAAGATAGTTGCACCGATTACAGTCAGAATTTTTTCTTGGGTTTGATTTTCACCCGTTTGTGGCAGATTACCTTGATTATGTTTGTTGTCAGTATCTTTATCTTTATTTTTGTCTGTATCTTTATCTGTATCAGGTTTAGGTGTTGGTGTTGGAGCAGGAGTTGTTTTTACTTCTTTTAATGTACTGAAAGCGGCATTCAAGTCAGATGTTACTTGATCAATTTCAGCTTGTGTGGCATTGGCGTTAGCCAAAACAGCTTCCGCGGCTTGCAATTTATCTTTTAAAGCTTGCTGCGTCTCGGCGGTGAATTCATACCCATCTTTTGCTTTGGCAGCCTTGGCTTGATCAATAGCCGCTTGTAATTCGGTTGTCGTTGGAATTGCTTCTTCAACAACGTTGGAAATCGCTGCCTTTAAATCGAGCGTTACGTTATCGACTTCTGTTTGTGTGGCCGCTGCTTTTTTATCTAAAACGCTTTGAGCTGTTGTTAAGACTGTTTTTAGATTAGCCTTTGTTTCTGCTGTGAAACGATTTCCCGCAGTAGGCGTTAAGTTAGTGCCCTTAGTAATGTAATCCTGTAATTCCATCGTTGAAACGGTATAAATGAAATTTGTAACTTCAGTGTGGTAGGTTAACCGATCATAAGCCATGGAAACTCCGTGGGGACCATCTTTGATCAGAACTTTTTTCTTGTATACGGCAGGGGAGGCCTCAAATAATGGGTTGACCATTTCTGTTGGCACAAAATCGTCGTTGTCACCATGAATGAAAAGCTGTGGTAAGGTATTCTTCTTGACTTGGTTAATCGATGACATTTCATCTATACTTATACCAGCTTGTTCTTGTAGTTCATCACTGGCAATTTTTATTGCAGCGTTTAATCGATCAATACCGTGAATTTCAAGTAGGGTTCTATTCACAAGAGGTACTTTTAAATTTTGTCCAAGATAGCTTATTTCGTCCGAAACAGAAGTGTAACCACAATCTTCAATAACAGCACGAACATTTTCTGGAAGATCTTCGCCGCCAGTCATCATGACAGTCGCTGCCCCCATGCTGACCCCTTGTAAAACGATATCGGTATCTTGACCGGTTGTCTCAATCATTTGTTGAATCCAACCTTTGTAGTCGTTCCGTTCGGCCCATCCAAAAGTAATGATTCGTCCTTCACTTTCACCATGTGAACGGGCATCAGGTGCGAGAATATTATAACCTAAATCATAATACATTTTAGCCCATGAAGCCGCGTCGTTATTAGAACCGTGATAACCATGTGCAATGATTGCTGTTTTTTTAGAGTTTCCATTTTTAATATATTTAGCCGACAGTTTAAGACCATCGTCGGATTGCCGCGTAATGGTTTCTGTTGGGATTTGTGAGAACCAGTTATGATCTTCAACCATGCCGCCGTAATCTGGTGCAGTTGTAATATCTCCACCACCACCAAGGTTTATATCGAAGGAGTCACGAATGAAGAATAGTTTAAAAAATTCGTGTCCCAGTTCTTCGATAGGGGTTTCCACACTTATAATTTTCCAAATGTCAACATTATCATTTGGGTCTACAGCCTTCGAATTATTAACAGCCGCTTCTAACTGACTAATTTGATTGGCTGAAAGCCCGTCTAATTTAGTATCCCCTGAGTTGACGACGGTTGTGTCTGCGGATGTAACGTTTTCTGCATGAGCAATCGATTGTTGCGTGCCTAAACTTAAACTAAATAAAAATATACCTAACCCCAATCCCCATTTCCAATTCTTCATGATAACAACTCCTTTTTTATTGTAGGCCAACTATACCACTTCAACGAAAGCGATTACACAGCCCTATCCTGACAATATTTACCCTAATCACTTAAGTTTGTTTAGGCAGTTAAATGGCTCACTAAACTATGATGCGCTCCTCGGCAAGTGGACACGACAATATAATAAAATATTTATCAAACTGTTTGCCGATTTCAGTAAACAGTTTTCTTATCTTTCTTTTAGGACGAATTATCAATTCAAATACAAAAAATATATAAATAAGGAGTACACTTCATTATGAAACAACGGATTAAAATCCCCCCACAGATAAAATTAAAACTGTTGGGATAAATATTGATTGACACAATCTTTTTCAGTTAACCCCCGGAGGTTTCTTCCTATGTATACCCATCAAACATTTCTCAATGATCTAATCGCTACCCAAAGTACGCGTCCCGAACAGTTACTAGCTTATGGTTTTCAGCAGACCGCGACCGGGGATTATCGATACCAGACCACCATTCTCGATCAACAATTCACCCTAACTGTTTTGTTAACGGTCGATCAGCAACTGACGACCCAAATTACAGATAATACAACAGAATTACCTTATCCACCCTATCAATCGGAACAAGCGACTGGCCCGTTCGTCAGTCAATTACGCCAAGCTGTCCGTCAACAGATTGAACAACTGGCGGCCAGTTGCTTCCAAACAACGATTTTTAGCCAACCGGCAACACTCGCACTTTTGGACTACGCCCACCATCAATATGCGAACCAACCTGAATTTCTATGGGCCAAATCGCCGCAAAATGCCGTTTTACGGCGACGTGATTCACATAAATGGTATGCGGCCATTCTCGTTGTCTCTAAGCGCAAACTTGGCTTGGACAGCGATGAAATCGTCGAAATTCTTGATGTCCGGGTCGACCCTACCATCCTCCCGACCTTGATTGATCACCAACGGTTCTTCCCCGCTTATCATATGAATAAAACTCATTGGTTAACGATTATCCTAAATCAAAATACACCACTTGAAACGTTGGAACACTACCTCGATCAAAGTTATCAATTGGCTAAATAATCATTGGCAACAATCATTAATTACTAATGCTGGCGACGCTGCCCAATTCGGGCTAGTCGCCTTTTTTAATTGCCCACAATGTAATGTTGCCAGCCTTTAACAATAATCGTTTTTCGTGCATCTCACTTTTTAAACATGCTACACTATAATTAATAACTTATTAATTGGAGGCCTTAATGATATTTAATCGCGAGCTATTACACGACCGCACCGTTACCAAAGTTGAAATTCTAACGTTGATTCGTGATCAACCCAACAGTTGGACTCAAAGCGCCTTAGCACAAGAATTCAACTGCAGTCGTAAACTCATTAATACCTACCTGACCGAAATCAATCAATTAGCCCAAACTTGGCTTGACCAAACTTTAATTCAACGTCATTCAACTTTACATCAATTGGTCATTGCTGGCCCCCATCAACATTTAAACAGTTTGCTAATTCGCGCTCACCTATTGGCGGCTGACAGCAATGTTCAACTGTTGTTATTACTCATGCAATCCACTAAACTCACGACCCTCGAAATTTGTCACCAACTCTACATCAGTGAATCCTGTCTCCATAAAAAAATGGCCCTTTTACGGAACCACTTAGCTCCCTATGCACTTTCAATCAAAAAACGAACGGGTCATTACCGGCTTAGCGGGAACGCTTTTCAATTGATGGCCTATTTTCTAGAATTCTTCAGAACCGGTTTTAATTATCAAATTTGGCCGTTTACCAATAGTTCACAAACAGTGGTCACCGCTAGTTTGCGTTTTTTTTTTGAAGGTGAAAAAATCCATTTAACGAAAACCCAATTGACCCATTACAGCTTCTTAGTCGGGCTATTACGTTGCCAACCCATGCACATTAAAGAAACCACGGAACGCGCCTTATCCGCTGAAAACAAAACCGTTAACCAGCAACTATTAAACTGTTTCAAACCCAGTCGCCTTACACTATTAGTTGCCCAATTAAACCTCAGCCCCACCGACCTCAATTTATTTCTCTGTTACAGCCAGACTAGAGACGATTTTTATTTGATTAAACAATTCAACCACGTTGCCTTAAACCAACATCAAATCGTCGATTCCGATGAGCATCAATTAATCGATCTTTTTAAGGCGCAAATTCTCCCCTTATTCACCATCCAAGGATTAACGGCTGATACCCAAGCGCTGCCAAGTCTGTTAGCCATTAATTACGCCTTCATCCTCGCCAAACGGTTTCAGGTTGCGTTTCCGTTGCTAACTAAACATCATGTGCAATCACCCGTGGCGACTTCTAATCCAATCCAACAAATCAGCCAAACGATTCATACTTTTATCCATTTTGAAAAAAACCGTCCCACCCATTTATTAATGGAACAACTAGCGACTCGCTATCATGAACTTTTGACCCATTTTTTTAAGCTTGAGAAACCAACACCGTGCTTTAAAGTTAGTCTATTTGGCTACGATTCCCATCATGATTACCATGTCGTCCAGGCCCTCATTGAACAACGTTTTAAAAGCTTATTTTCTTTTACTTTCGTTGCCAATCCGCATCGTGAGCAACCGTCTGATCTTTTATTTTTTAATCCCCATCACGGACCACCCGCTAATCATCATTCGCCGATTCCCGTCACAAGCCAAGTCACCTTTCAAGATTGTCAACGAATCCACGATGCGTTAGTTCAGTTACCGCAAGGTCATTAAACCCACCAAAAAAGCCGAATCGTGCTGATTAGGCTTTTTTTGATGAATTTCTATTCAATTAACGACGCCGACGCCAAATGAGGCTGCCACCGCCAATCACTAACGCACCAATTGAGACGCTAACCAATAACCAATACCATTGCTGATTCTTAGTCGTTTGTTTGGCTTGATTTGGCGTTGGTTGTTTCAACGGTACTCGATAACCGGTCACTAGCAATCGATGACTGTTGACCGTATACGGCGTACAAGTCACCAACGTTACTAAATCTTGACCCGGTTGCACTTCCAAACCTTTCAAATTCGATGGTTTCACGATTCGTTTGGTTTTAACTTGGTAAGCCAATTGTTTACCTAATACCTCTATATAGAACCGGTCACCTTTTTTTAATTGATTTAATTTAGTCAGTAACACCCGATTCGGCAACCCATTATGTCCCATAATAACTGAATGGGTATCTTGCCCACCAATTGGATACGAGGTGCCTTGCAATAAAGTCACCCCTTTTTCGAGTAATTCTGGGTTGGTCCGATCAAATAATGGTAATTGACTCTTGATTTTTGGAATCGACAAACTGCCTAATAAACGTTCTTCAAAATACTGCCGATTAAGGTCATTTTTAGCCACCGTCGCGGTTAAGGGGTCCTCCCCTTGTTTGGGCACACCACCTAAATCTTTTAACGCTTGATTTCGTTTTTTTAATGCTTGCAATCGTTTCTGTCGCACCTGACCATTGGTTTGGTTCATTTTTTGTTGAAACCGTTCAATCCTAATCTGGTCTAATTGATTATTGACGAAACTCACCACAAAGGGATAACAAAAGATGAGCAATCCGGTAATAAATAAAGTAATAATCACCCATTTTAACTTTTTGGCACTTAAACGCGATTTCTCTTGTTTTTTCATTGGCTTAATTCCTGATTAACGTTTTACTTTACGATTCCAGAAGTAGGCCCCGCCCATTAGCATTAACCCAACTACAACGAAGGCGTAGATACCAATGCTACCGGTTTGTGGTAAAAAACCACCTTTGCGAATATTTTCAAATTTGATGGTCTCCGTTCCAAATTGGCCAGCAACCACTGTGAAATCTTTCGTCGGTCGATTATTCTCATTTAACAAATAACCATTTGGCGCCTTAACTTCAATCAATGAGTGATTACCATTAGCTAAACCGACAACCGACAACTGACCATTATTCCCAGAACTAATTTTAGTCGCTTGTGCTTCATCAGAAACCCATGTATCGAATAGATACGTATCCGTTTGGTCTTGTTTAAACATCGCGAATTGATCACCCTTTTTAACAACAAACTGGGCACCAGCTAATCCTTTATCCGTTTGTGCATCAATTTTCTTGAATTTTTTGCCACCCGTTACCGTTTTAACGATTAAATCTGTTCCTGGTTGATTATTAACACTGATAGTTGCTTTATTTTGAATCACTTGATCCGGATCAACACTTGCCGTCAGCTGCATTGGATAAGTCACTAACAATTTTTGACCCGCTAATTGTTTAACGTTAGGGGCATCCGTTTTCAAAGCAATCTCAAACCCATTATTAGTTGCTGCAATCGTGTAGTCCGTACCCTGCACTAAATCGCCCACCTTAACGGCTGCTAAATCAGCTAGCACTAACCCGTTACTAGGTGCATCCTGAATAACAAAAGACTGGACATTAGCTTCCGCAATATTTACCGGAATATTAACCGTCAATGCGTAGTTTAAAAGAGCACCACTACTCACGTTCGGATATTTAGTCCCGTTAAAGTCAACTTCAGTAAAATTAGCTTGATTCGTTAACACCTTTTGATCTTCGTCAGTTTCATTCTTAGGATAGAGATGAATCTGACTATTAATGGTGGTTGTTCCTGGTTTATAGACTGGCATGACAACGACCATTGGTACAGCTTTTTTAGTAATAGTCGGCGTCACCGGCGTTGTTGTTTCTAAAACAAGATACGCCGCGTATTGCCCACCCTTGTGGATTGGTAACTTAGCAAAATCAGCGACCCCTTCACCGGCCGTCGTAATTTCATTGCCAATTTTAGTTGCATAATCGGGAGCTGCACTAATTGATTCGTCTTGAATTTCGGAAATGACGGTATTAATTTCCGTTTCACTATGTTTATCGCCTAATTTATGATAGTATTCATCGGTTACATCATAGATACTAAAACCGGCACCATTCAATGCTTTCCCACCAAAGTTCATGATTTCACCCGTATTTTGCGTCAGCGTTGACGTTTCACCCGCCGGAAAAATCCGTTTGTGAATTCTGATTTGTGCCTGATCGGTATTGGTTTCAGTTGCCGCTGATACAGCCCCAATTCCGGTTAAACTAGAAACTAAGAGCGTCGTTGCCATCAATGCTTTCATTAATTTGAACTTCATAATGGTTTCCTCCTATTTTTTATCTATCGACCGTTTTTTTTGGTACCCATAATAACCACTTAAGATTAGTGCAATAGCCATTAATCCAGCAGCCCAATATTGATATTGACGCCAACCTGATCCGCCGGTCGCCGGTAGATGACCACCCACTGGCGTATTATCAATCGTCAATTGGATCGACTGTTCCGTTAACTTGACTTGCGTATCTGCCTGACCGTCTTTGGTAACCGTTACTTGGCCATCTTTTCCGATGACTACCTTTAGAATGGCTTTCGATTCAAGATAGCCGTTTGGTGCTTTGGTTTCTTTAATATGATAAGCTTGACCAGCCTTTAATGGATAAACAGTCGTGGCATCTATCTTGAATTGTCCCTGACCATTATCGTCCGTTATTAACGTCGCAAGTGACTTCATCTCAGTATCATATAAAGTAAATTCGGCACCCGCTAATACTTTTTGTGTGAGTGCATCCCGTTTTAAAATACCTAAATCAAACGGTTTGTGTTGATTGATGATGACGCCATTCTGACCTTTCGGTGTAATTTGCCAATAATCATCGTTTGGACCAACGGTTAACGCCTCTGTTTGACCCGCGGCATCCGTTAACGTGACTTGTTGTTTGGCGCCAATTTTTAATTGCCACGGTTGTTGTTGCACTAATTCATACCCCGCCGGCGCCTTAGTTTCGGTAATCAGATAGTCTCCTGTTTGCAGGTTAGTCGTGAACTTAATTGCGCCGTTGCTATCAGAGGTTACCGTTTCAATAGGGGTACCATCCTTAGTACTCAATTTAAATTCAGCGCCCCCTAATCCTGCGCCAAAACCATTCTCTTTTTTTAATGTTATTTGGTATGGTTTGGGTGCAATGCTCCGAATTGATGGTACTGCGAAATACATATTAGCCCCATTACCATTGGTCAAATAAGTTGTTTCGTTGGCCGGATAAAACTTGCCGTCACGATACGCTTCTTTTAACAATACATCATAGGTTATTCGATAGCCTTGTCGACTACTTTGATCCGCACCTAAGTGCAAATCGGCCATTTTAACCACTTTGCCCGACGTTATAGTCGGTTGTTGCGCACTTCCAGCCCCGTCTGTTAGCTTCCCATCTTTCAATACGAGATTGACTCCTTTTAGCGAACCCGGCACATAATTCACAAATTCACTTAAAGGATCCGTCACATTAGCGGCCGCAATTGTCGCGATGAGTTTATCAATAATATTTTGTAAAGCCGTCACCAATGTCGCAATCGCTGAGACCGTATAAGTGCCTTCCGGTCCTAATGCACCAACGACTGTATTGGCCGTATTACCGGTATGGTACCCAATCCCGTAACGGTGTAAATTAGCATTTTTCTGTTGTTTATACCGATCCTCAATAAATTTTACGGTTAGTGGGTTGTTGACCACCGTCCCATTACCACTGTATAAATCATCCTTTTGTGCAGTCATTTTTAAAATACTATTACCATTTATAAACGTCGGCGTTAACTGCCCCAATGACTGATCCAATGTCTTATTACCCGCATACGTATCACTCGGTGAAAAAGTCGGCTCACCGTCGGTAATCGTGATTAATACTTTATAAGCATCAGCCCGCGCGCCATAATCGGCGTTCGTTAATAACTTAATGCCAGCATCAACCCCTAAGAAAGTCGGTGTTCCAGAAGTTTGAATATCTTCCGTCAATAACTTGTGTCCCATCAAAGTCGTTTTATTATTTGTAAAACCGGCAAATTTATTTTGGTTGGCTTTATTATCAAATGCCGCGATTTCACCGTACGGTCGTCGTGGCTACCTTCTGTTGAGCCAAACGCTGCTAACCCAATTTGAATATCGCGATCGTCCGTCAACATTCCCGCCGAAAACTGATTCACAGCTGCTTTTAAATCTTGCCAACGCGTTTTTCCAGAACTGGTCGTTGTCTTCATACTACCGGATTTATCTAACACTAAAACGACGTCAATTTTAGGCATTGGTTGAATTGCATCACCAATTACGTCCAATTGCACCTTAAATTGATTGGCAGTTGTCGTGGGTTGAACTGTTTTCTTTAAATTTGCCCGGCCGCTTTTGGCACTACCGTATTCATGATAACCATCTTTAAATGAAAGATTGCTGCCATCGAGATTATATTGGGCAATCCCGCTATCAGATTCCGTTAATCCGTAATGATAATTTTTTAAGAGTTCCGATGTCGTCCCAATTCCAAGATGTTGATCAACCCCATTGGTCGCATGCGTCCCCTGGTCATGTGTCGTATAGTGAAACGGATCACTGATTGCCCGCGTTACTGTCAATATCCGCGGTAATCCATTGACTAATTGAGTCGCTTTTAAACTTGACCCATCCGCAATTTCACTTTCTGATTGAACCATGGCTTGACTCGTTTGATTAGCCGATTCCTGACTACTCGTCGAAGCAGTTGGAACTTGGCTAGGTTGATTTATCGGCTGTTCGATACGTTCTGATTCTTTTTCAGATTCAGTCGAACTTGTTTGCGGTAACGTTAATGTGTAAGGTCCCGCGTCCGTGTCGGTTAATATATCGACGGTCGTATTTTGATCGACCCGTTGGTCTAATTGCAAATTAACTACCAGCGGCTCCCTATTTGTCAGTAATTCGATGGTCCCTTTAGTGCTTGATGTAAATTCTTTTTCCACTAACCAGTCAGACTGTCGTTCAAATTCAGGTTGTTCAACCATCTCGGTCGCGACCGGTTATTTTAAGTTTAAACTTGAATTGTTCATTTGGTGTCGTCCTTTTTTCATAATCAATTACCCAATGAACTTGATCCGCTTGTTCAACTGATCTGGCACTAACTTTTAATTGTTGACTATCGAGCAATACTTGCTGTTCTACTTGAACGGCCAGTGATTTGCCGGGTAACAACAATAAACTATTGCCAAACGCTGAAACCAATAGGGTCAGTAACATCAGCCATTTGAAAAGATGCATCAAATACTTCATACTGTCTCCTCCTTATCTATCGCAATGGTGTTAATTTCATTTTAACGGTCAGTATTCATCTTTTATTATCTAAAAAGCACTAGCCACTGGGTCAAAATGAACGCAAAAAAAAGACTTGTCAGTTGACAAGTCTTTTTGGTTTAATATTTAAATTTTATCTGTGGATGTAAGTGAATGCTGAAGCACCTGAGATAGTTTGGGTGTTAGGACCACCAGGCTGTCAAAGCCCATCCCACCTTGAGTGATGGTAATCGTGTTGCTAGCGGCATTGTATGATTGAACGTAAGCAACGTGACCGTATGAACCATCAGCAGCCCATGAACCAACCATTTGACCACCAGCAAAGCTAACAATTGCACCAGCAGCAGGTGAGTTATTGACTGTGAAGCCTTCAGCAGCTGCTGAAGCGCCCCATTGGTTACCATTGCCCCAGCCGTTACCAGCCCATGATGCAACTGATTTAACGTACCAAGTACATTGGCCCCAAGCGTATGAGTTACCAGCAGAATTGCTAGAAGATTGTGTCCCTGAACCATTTGAAGCAGGTGTTGCAGCAGCAGGTGTTGCACTAGTTGCTGAACTATTACTATCAGTTGTTGTTTCTGCCTTAGCTGTTACAGTTGTCTTAGCAGCAGATGCAACGGCCGCTTTCGCAGCGGCAGCCTTAGCTGATTCTTCAGCGTTTGCTTGATCATATTTTGTTTGTAAAGCTTCTAATTCATCTTTATTATCTGTAATTTTTTGGTTTAAGGCGTCTTCTTTTTTGCTTGCTTCAGCCTTTAAATCCGTTAAGTTAGTCTTTTCTTTTACTAAGCTCGCTTTAGTATTCACTAATGTCGTCTTAGTTGATTCTTGATCATTCTTTAAAGTCGTTAAACTTGTTTTAGCATCATTAACATCAGCTAAAGCCGTTTTACTTGCTTGGTTTAATTTATTGACCGTCATTGAACGTGATACAAGGTCAGCAAAGTCATTTGAGTTTAATAAGAAATCGATATAGACATTCCCGCTAACGGCATCGCCACTCGTCTTTTGTAAAGAAACCAATTGACTCTTCAAGACAGCAGTCCGTTTAGTGACTTCTTGTTGTGCTTGATCGATTTGGCCTGAAAGACTTGCGATTTTAGTCGTTGCATCTTTGATTGCTGTTTCTTGTTCAGTAATCTTGCTTGAGTTCGTGCTGATTTGTTGATCAAGCTTGATACTTTCAGTATTAGCAGTTGCGATTTGAGTTAACAAATCGTCAGTACTGCTTTCATTAGCTGAAATTGCTGTTTTAGCATCCGTTGCTGAACTAGCAGCCGCAGGGACGACTGGTAAAATACTGATTCCTAATACTCCGATTGCAAGTACGCTCATAATTGACTTTTTCAATGACATTTAAATTAATCTCCTATACTGAGTTGCTCTTCTTAATCCTTTACTAGTATAGAACTTGATTGTTACATTTACATTACACCCATATTATGTTCATTTAACAAAAAATGATAACCCTATAAACCATTTCTACTAGTTAATATCATTAATCTTGAAGAATTTTGCGAATCCAGCGCTGTGAATAATCATATTTCTTGGTCAACGCCGCTAGATTATGCCCGTCATATTCACTTTTAATCCGTTGGGCAACCCGCTGTCGATCATACAGCCGCATGGGAAAAGAGATTTGTCGTCCCCGATAAATTTCGTAAATCTGACACAACGTTTCTTCATCCACAATTTCAAATAATTCCGCATACGATTCTTGTAATATTTCAGTTTCAATTAGCATCGCCAAAACCCACTTTCTCGATTCACTTGTTTATTCGATAAACCTAATTTACACTATTTGATAGACACATTTAGTCTATCTACTTTCAAATTAAGGCTTTTTGCAACACAAATAACTCGTTTTTAAGGAGACGCTTATGAATGCAGCTTACCGCCAACTCACCATTTTCCAAAGTTTAATGAATGGGCAACTCATCACAAAAAGTGAGCTCGTTGCCCAATTTGCCGTCAATCCACGAGTGATTCAACGCGATTTTAGCCAATTGAAGCAATTCATCGCTGACCAACAGTTGCCCTACCAACTCGCCTATCACCGCGGATTAGGCGGCTACCAACTCACCAATCAACAAGATGACCTGTCCAAGCAAACAATCTTGGTCCTGATTAAAGTATTGTTAGCGAGTCGCTCGTTGACCAAAATCGAACTCGATCAAACAATTACCGGCTTATTGAAACTGATTAAACCGGCCGACCGTCAAGCGATTGAACCGATTATTAAAAATGAACAATTTCATTACATCCCCGTTCATCATCAAAAACCGTTATTACAATTAATTTGGCAATTCAGCCAACTGATTCTTAAAAAGCAGACCATCACGATTCATTACCAACGCCAACATGGCGAGATTGTTGAACGGACGATTTTACCGGAAGCAATTATTTGTTCCGAGTACTATTATTATCTAATTTCCTATAACGCTAAATATCAAAGCAACCTTTTCTACCGTATCGACCGGATTCAGGATTGGCATCTTGCCGATGAAGTCATTAGTCGGACTTATGCGCAGCGTTTCGAAGACGGTCCACTCCGCCAGAACACCCATTACATGCAGCCTGGCAAACTGACTACCATTCAATTTGAATTCTGGGGGATCGTCGAGGCCGCTCTCGACCGTTTCCCGAATGCCACAATAAAAGCACGCTACCCAAAACGCGGTAGCGTGCTGATTGAAACTGAAGCTTATGATCGCGGCGCCTTAATGTGGCTGTTCAGCCAAGGACCACTAGTGAAAGTGCTGGCACCAACCGATTTCGTGGCAATGGTGAAAGCCAGCTTGAATGAGAGTTTAAAGCGATACTAAAATTACTAGTCAATCATATTAATTTCTAACTGATCTAAATCCACCCGGACTTCCGCCCCATACGGTAACACACAACGCGGATAAGCATGGCCAAAATTGACGTTGTACAGAATTGGCGTTTGATAAGGTTCAGTAATCGTTAATAATTCGGTTTGGTAGTCCGCATAATAGCGTTCGTTTTGTGGTTTACCGACGATGATGCCTTGAACGACGGCCAAAATCCCAGCTTGGTTTAAGGCTTGCAACATGGCCCGGTATTCGGTTGGGTTCGGTTGCTCTTCACTGGTTTCGATGAACAGGATTTTAGCCTGCCATTCCGCGATTGATGGCATGATTTGATACTGTTCAGCACTGGCTTTAATCGCTGGAACCATCAATAAGTCGGTCAGACTTTCTAAACAACCGCCTAATAATTGACCGGTTAGCTGACCACTGCCACGCAAAACCTCAAAACCATGGGTTTCCGGATGACTAATCCGTGGTGTCCCAACCGCGTCAGCTGAAAAGTCAGTTCGTTCTTCATACCAAATCGGACTTGAGGTAATCTCCGCCCCAGAAAAACCGGTTAAATATTGCGCAAATGCCCGCTTGGTGTACGGCAACATCTGTTGATCTAATTCAGCTAAATCGTTTAAAAAATTCGGACCATAATAGGTTTGCAGTCCTAAGCGATAAAACATTAAATGATTATTGGTCGTATCTGAAAAACCGGTGACGATTTTAGGATGGTCACGAACGTTAGCGATGAATTCCGGATCGGTCATTAAAAATGGCCATAATCGATAAGTATCATTTCCGCCAATCGCACAAATAACACCTTTAATCGTATCGTCAGCAAACGCCTGCTTCAAATCGGCCGCCCGCTTTTCTGGATACGCCTGTAAATCAGCTAGTCCATTGCGGCTATTAGCCATATAAACGGGTTCTAACCCGAATTCACGCAAACGTTGCTCACCTAATTGGCGTTGGTGCGCCGCAAAATCTTCGCCAATCACCCCGCTTGATAAACTAACGATTGCTACGCGGTCCCCAACTTGTAACGTTTTTGGTGTTAACATTCCAAAAACCCCCAATCCTTAAATTGTCTTTTATTATACAAGTTATTCCCCAAAAGCCTAGGATTAACGCTTCAGTTTTGACGTTGTATATTCTTCTTGTTATAATTAGAATATACTAATATAAAAAGTGAGGTTTCCCATGCCTAAAATCATCTATCTCGGTTTAACAACTGTCCTGTTAGCGACGTTGGCGGGTTGCCAAACCCAATCCCAGTCAACAACCTCTGAATCAGCCGTTGCATCATCGACGGCCAAACAACCAACTGCACTAGCTTCGATTAAAGTCCCGGTTGACGAAGCATTGGCTATTTTCCAAAAACAATATCCCGCAGCTAAAGTGACACATCTCGAATTAGAGACAACATTGGGCCAATATTTATACGAAATTGAAGGTCTCACCGACACCGATGAAGTCAGCCTCAGGATTAACGCCAAAACAAAAGCCGTCTCTGACCAACAATCCGAAAAATTAGAAGCTGACGATCAAGATACAGACGACAGCTTAGATTTGAAATCCCTCCTATCGCTTAAAAAAGTGACTGCAATCGCGCAAAAAGCGGTTGGCAGCGGTCAAGCTATCAGTTGGGAACTGGAAAAAGAAGTCGGCATTACCCACTGGACCGTCGCGGTTAAACACGGGCGCCAAACCACAGATGTTCAAATTAACGCGCAAACCGGTGAAGTCTTAACCAAAGAAGTCGACGACTAACTAGCCGCATAAACCGATAAAAAGGCTCATCCAAAATCTGGATGAGCCCTTTTCATTTTCCCTTATTTTAAAGTAAAACTTTCACAACTAGTCGTCATTGAGATTTCTTTAATCGTCATGCCTTGGTAGTAAATCAATTTCGGTAAAGTCTTTAAACATTGTGCATCGACTGAGAGTTCATGTCCATCAACCGACACGGTCACCGTGACGAAGCCCACTTGATTGCCGTGACAATCGACAACTGTTTGTTGGTGTTGACCGGCTGTCATTTGGAAAAGGTGAATTTCTGGTGCTTGTGTATAGTCGTATTCCGCATGAGTGGCCGTTGGATCTTGTAACAGAATCGTATTTTGACGTGCTAATAATGGTAAATTAAGATAATCATATTTTTCTTGTAACCATTGACCATTTTCAGGCACATCATAAACTTGATGCGTTAGCAGGTTGGTCCAGACGCCATTGGGTAAGTAGTATTTAACCGTCCCTTGATCGTTAAAAATCGGCGCGACCATCAATTGACTACCCAACATATATTGGGTCGCGAGATGTCCGACATTTTGGTCCTGATCAAATTCGAGAAAGACCGGACGCATCAACGGGACACCCGTTTGGTGCGTTTGAACGGCCTCACTGAATAAATACGGCATCATCGCTAACTTATTCTTAACAAACTTACGGGTGACCGCGACCGCTTCATCATCGTAGTTCCAAGGTACTCGGTATTCGATATTACCGTGATAGCGGCTGTGGCTGGACAGTAGACCAAATTGGGTCCACCGTTTATAAATATCAGCCGTTGCATTGTCTTCAAAGCCGCCGATATCATGGCTCCAAAAACCAAATCCAGACAATAAGAATGATAAACCACCACGTAAGGAGTCCGCCATGGAAGCATAGCGTGATAGGTTATCGCCCCCCCAGTGAACTGGGAATTTCTGTGAACCGACCGTGGCCGAACGGGCAAACAAGACCGCTTCGTTGAGACCTTTCTTTTCTTGTAAGACTTCAAAAACCGTTTGGTTATAGAGATAGGTGTAATAATTATGCATTTTCTCAGGAGAGGAGCCATCATAGTAAACAACATCTTCAGTCGGAATTCGTTCACCAAAATCGGTCTTAAACGAATCGACGCCCATGTCCATCAATTCTCTGAGATACCCTTTATACCATTCAACGGCTTGCGGATTGGTGAAATCAACGATTCCTTGACCCGCCTGCCACATGTCCCATTGCCAAACGTTGCCATCCTGGCGTTTAATGAAATACCCTTTCTCTTGACCAATTTTAAAGAGTCGTGATTTCTGACCGATGTACGGATTTAGCCAAACACAGACTTTGACCCCTTTTTCATGAATACGGCGTAACATCCCCTCTGGATCGGGGAATTTTTGACGGTCCCATTCAAAATTGGTCCATTCAAAACCTTTCATCCAGAAACAATCAAAATGGAAAACATCCAACGGGATATCTCGTTCTTGCATACCATCAATAAACTTCATCACCGTTTTTTCACTGTAATCGGTGGTGAAAGAGGTCGATAACCATAAACCAAACGACCAAGCGGGTGGCAAGGCTGGCTTGCCAGTCAGATCCGTATATTTCTTGAGAATTTCTTTAGGTGTCGCGCCATAGATGACATAGTATTCCAGGCTTTCACCAGGCACACTAAATTGCACGCGCGACACGTTTTCAGAAGCAACTTCGTAAGATACGTTCTCGGATTGATTGACGAATACACCGTAGCCTTGATTCGTGATGTAAAACGGGATGTTTTTGTACGATTGTTCGCTCCCCGTGCCACCATCAGCATTCCAAGTATTGACGACCTGTCCGTTCTTGACAAACGGCGTAAACCGTTCGCCTAAACCGTAAACTAACGTGTCAATATCAAGTGACAATTGCTCGCGCATATAGCTTTCATGGTGTTTCGTATCGACAATTTGACCTTGCGCACCATTTTCAGAAGTGGTCAGTACTTGACCGTTGGCTTCAAACACCAAGTTAAACGGTTGATGACCGACCGGTACTTTAACGGTTAAATCACCCGATTTAATCGCCAAGCATTGATCAACCACACTGGTTTTCAGCTTTTTTTGTTGATCATCAATCGCAAACCTAGGGCCTTGAGCAATCTGATCAAAATGGGTTAGCTGCACCCCGATGATATCGCTTTGCGGCGAGGTAATCGTGAGCGTCGTCATCCCAATATTGAGCGTATCGCCGCGTTCGGCGACCTTTTTATAAGGCGCGTACAACGTGACCGCTTGTTCATCAACTTGAAAATCATAAACTTCTTGCGGGTGATTGACGGTCATCCCGTCACGGTCCATCCAATAGCCGTCTGTAAATTTCATCTTTTAAAAACCTCCGTTTAACTTAAAGCAAATATCCTAATTCTGTTGCGCTAATTCGTCAGCGGCTTCAGCTTTGACGGCTGCGCGATCACAAATTTTGAAGAATGGCCAGTAAACAAGTACTGAAATTACGAGTTGAATCGCTTGCCATAGCGGTGCGCGCCAGTCGCCACCGGTGATTAAGTACCCGTTGATAATGGTTGGTGTCGTCCATGGAATTTGAGCAATCACCATACCAATCACATGGAATTTCATTAAGAAATAAGTAATCCCTTGTAAAATCATGGGTACTGAGATAAATGGAATCATCAAAGTTGGGTTTAAAACAACTGGGAACCCGAACATAATGGGTTCACTAATTTGGAAAACGGCGGGAACAATCCCTAAGCGTCCTAATTGTTTATATTGCTTACTACGGGCAAATAGCATACAGATGACTAGACCTAAGATGGCACCAGTCCCACCAATGTTCATCCCAAAGTTCAAGAAACCATCAGCGGTAATATGAGTTGCCATTTGACCTTTAGAAACTTCGGCGATATTGCCAGTTAAAAATTGTAAATAAACGGGTGACGCAACGGCGCCGACGACGTTGTTGCCATGAATCCCCATAGTCCATAATAATAGCGTTAAGAATAAAACAAATTCCATTCCCCAGAAGCTGTTTAACCCAACAACTAATGGTGAGAAAATCGCTTGAATAACATCGTTGATTTGAACATTACATAACACACGAACAATCCAGAAAAATAAGAGAGCCGCACCACCAGGAATCAATGAAGCAAATGAATTCGCAACTGCTGGTGGCACCGGTTCTGGCATTTTAATCACGATATTACGTTTAATAAAGAACCGCATAATTTCGCTAGAAACAATTGCAACAACAATCGCGGTAAACATCCCACCTGACCCTAAAGTTGAAGGATCGATGGCAAATTTTGAATCTAACATACAAATTAAGAATGAAATCACACCGATGGCCGTTCCGGCTAACGGATCAATTTTATTAGCTTTTGAGGTTTGATAACTCATCCCAACGGCGACGATTAATGCTAGAATTCCAAAAGTAACTGTGACGGGTGCTTGTAATTTTGGCAAAATCGGCGCGATTAAATCGCTCCAACCATTAATTGGTAAATTGGCAATGATCATGAAGATACTACCAAAAATGGTAAACGGTACGGTAATAATCATGCCGTCTCGTAGTGCAATTAAATACTTCATATTACTGATTCTTGCTAATGTTGGACTAAATTTATTCTGGAACCATCCAGTTAACGCTTTCATTTATAACTCCACCTTTCGTTCAATACGTTCACATTATCATAATTAAATGGTATTGTAATTACAGATATTTATTGATAAATACAAGAAATTGAAGGTGAGTTCATTGAGATATAGTTTTAAAAACAAAGATCGTTCACTCCCACTTTTCATTGATAGAATTGGTTATAACTGGTTTCAAGAAGACGTTTCACGACCAGCCGGCTATCCGTATGTTCATTGGCTCCAAACCTATTCCGGTAGTGGCGTAGTGGTGATTGAAAATCAAGAAATCCTATTAACCCCCGGAACTGGTATTTTAATTAATCAAGACATTCCCCATACCTACCACGCAACCAGTCCTGAATGGCGAACCGGCTATTTCACATTCGGTGGTGCGTTAATTTCCGAAATCACCACTATTTTAGGCTTTAATGATTATTTATCCATTCAGCAACCCGATGCTACCTTGGCTAACTTTATTCAGAACTCACATACAGAATTTAGTCAAGATGATGCCGACCCATATGCCTCTTCCGCACTCGTCTATCAATTTCTATTATTGATTAAGAAGTACCGGGTTAAAAATCCGAATAATTATCAATTGAATAAAAAAATCGTTGAACCGATTTTGCACTACATTCATCGCCATTACCAGCAACCTATCGATAACCAAGATTTCGTTAAACTGACTAACTACAGTTTACAATACGTTTTAGAAGTTTTTAGGAATAATCAAGCATTTCGCCGCATCAAGTGCTTTTAGATTATCGAATTCTCAAAGCCAAAGAATTATTATTAAATCAACCCAATTTATCAATTGAAGAAATCGGGCGCCAAGTCGGCTTCCAAACAAATAGTTATTTTATTGCAATGTTCAAGCGTAGCGAACGCGTAACCCCAGGTAAATTCCGTGGATTCTATAAATAGATCTAGTTTCATTTTCTACTATTTTGCCATTAATATCGCTAATTACTTCCAACTTTTTTTATGGTAAATTAACATCATTGCTACAATTGTTAATTTTGGAGGTTATATGATGACACAACAATTTCCTGAAGACTTCCTATGGGGAGCGGCTTCAGCGGCTTATCAAATTGAAGGCGCTGCCACGACTGATGGCAAAGGCCCTTCAATTTGGGATACATTTGTTCAACAACCCGGTAAAACTAAAAACGGTACCACCGGCGAATTAGCCGTTGACCATTATCACCGATTCCACGAAGATGTCGCCTTAATGGCCCAAGCAGGCTTGAAGGCTTACCGTTTCAGTATTGCTTGGAGTCGTATTTTGCCAGATGGTGAAGGAGTCGTCAATCAGGCCGGGATTCAATTCTATTCTGACCTGATCGACGACTTGTTGCAACACGGGATTCAACCCGTTGTCACGTTATATCATTGGGATTTACCGCAAGCACTTCAAGACCGCTACAACGGTTGGGAGTCGCGGGCGTTAATCCCTCTATTTGAACGTTACTGTCATATTCTATTTGAAGCGTTTGGCGACCGAGTGACTTATTGGGTCACCTTTAATGAACAAAATGTCTTCACGAGTTTAGGCTACCGGTGGGCTTCTCATCCACCCAATGTCTCAAACGTTAAACGGATGTATGCCGCTAATCACGTGATTAACTTGGCGAATGCCACGGCGATCAACCTCTTCCACAAGTTAGTGCCTAACGGTTCAATCGGCCCTAGCTTCGGTTATGGTTATGTTGCGCCTGAATCAGCACATCCGCTCGACATATTAGCGGCCCACGATGCCAACCAACTGAACAATGATTGGTGGTTAGACGTTTATTGCCGCGGACAATACCCACAAAAAATCTTAACCTTGTTACAACAATTAAACTTGGCCTTTGACATCACGGATGCCGACCAAGCCTTATTAAAATCGGCCAAACCCGACTTTATCGGGATTAATTATTACCACGGCGGGACCGTCAAACGGCCAGCGGTTAACCAACAACCAACGGCCGATAAATCCTTCACTAAGATTGATCCCTATTTGATGGCCGCCGATACCCAAGATGATTCACTTGAAAGTCATTTATTCCAATCCGTCAGCAACCCCTATCTCGAAAAAACAGAATGGGGCTGGGAAATCGATCCGATTGGTTTCCAAATTGCTTTACGGACCGTCTACGAACGTTATCAACTGCCTATTTTCGTCACTGAAAACGGGCTCGGCGCGTTTGATACATTAACCGCCGACCGCCAAATCAACGACGACTACCGCATCAACTACCTCAACGATCATTTATTACAATTACAGGCTGCAATCGCTGCCGGTGTGCCGGTGATTGGTTATTGTGCTTGGTCCTTCACTGATTTATTGAGCTGGCTGAACGGTTACAGCAAACGGTACGGCTTCGTTTACATCGATCGTGACGATCACGACGCTAAACAATTAACCCGAATTCCGAAGAAAAGTTTCTATTGGTATCAAAACGTCATTCAAAATAATGGCGAATCGCTCAGTTCGGAGGTCAACTAACATGGATAAAACACTTGGTCAACAAATGCTATTTGGTGGCGACTATAATCCAGAACAGTGGCCCGAAAATTCTTGGGAATCTGATATCCAATTGCTGCAACAAGCCCATATCAACTCAGCCACCATTAACGTCTTTTCGTGGGCGCTCTTAGAACCGGCTGAAGGTCAGTTTGATTTCACGAAACTTAAAAAAATCATCAAGCTACTGACTAAATATAATTTTAAAATCGTCCTCGCGACTGCAACTGCTGCCTTACCCGCATGGCTAGTACGCCAATACCCTGCAGTCGGCCGCGTCAATCCAAATGGGATTCAACAACAACACGGCAAACGCCATAATGCATGTCCTAACAATCCTGATTTCCAACGTCTCGCCAGTCAACTGGTCACACAACTCGCCGAACGTTTTGCCAATCTGCCAAACTTAGCTTATTGGCACATTTCTAATGAATACGGTGGCCTTTGCTATTGCGACAACTGTGCTCAGGCTTTCCGCGACTGGCTTCAAGTTCGTTACGGCGATATTGATACCCTCAATTCCGCTTGGAACAGTCATTTTTGGAGCCACACGTACACGGACTGGATCGACATTCTGCCACCCATGCGCACTACGGATTTATTCTCAAATGGCAAACCGGTTTTAGGGGGCGCCGCACTTGACTATCAACGGTTCCAATCCGATAGTTTGCTCGCCAACTACACCATGGAACGCGATATTATTCGCCAGTTTGATGCGACGACCCCAATGACCACTAATTTAATGGGCAGTCAAAAGGATCTCGATTATTTCAAATGGGCGCCCGAAATGGACATCATTTCTTGGGATAATTATCCAGCTACGACACTCCGGCTAGTTATACGGCCATGCAACACGATTTGATGTTTGGTTTGAAACAAAAACCATTCCTATTGATGGAGCAGACGCCAAATCAACAAAATTGGCAACCGTTTAACGCGCTCAAAAAACCGGGCGAAGTTCGTATGTTTAGCTTCCAAGCCATCGCGCACGGGGCCAACAGTGTCCAGTTCTTCCAACTCAAACAATCATTAAGTGGCGCTGAAAAATTCCACGGCGCAATTATTCCCCACAGCGGTCAAACGACTGGTCGAATTTTTAAAGAGATCGCCCAGTTAGGCACTGATTTTCAACAGCTACCCGCTAGCCTACTCGACACCTCTAAAAAGGCCCAAGTTGCCTTAGTTTTCGATTGGGATAGTTTTTGGGGCCTTGAAAATTCAATCGGACCGACGACCAAACTAGATTACGTTCAAATGGTCCACCGCTATTATGCGCTGTTCTACCAAGCGGGCATCGCCGTCGATTTAATTTCGACTGACATGGCCCTCATCGATTATGACTTAGTATTAGCGCCTAAACTATACGCCGCTAATGCTCAATTCACGGCTAAAGTCAGCGAATACGTGGCTCATGGCGGCCAATTTGTGACCACCACCATGGCCGGTCTAACCGATGATCACGACCACATCATTCCGGGTGGGTATCCGGGCGCCTTTCATGAGGTCCTCGGTTTAACGTTTGATGAGACCGACGCACTGCCTAATGAACAAAGCGTTGCCTTAGTCGATCAACAAACCAACGTGTTAGGCACCGGCACAACGCTCTGTGATCTGATTCAAGTATCAACAGCTGAGCCACTCGCTTATTACGGCGATTCGGTCTTTTATCAAGCACACCAGCTGTCACCGTTAACCATTTTGGCGCCGGCAAAGCCTACTACATCGGTACGGAACCCGATTCTGACTTCCTAAACAAGTTATTAATCAACCTCATACCGCTGACTCAAATTCAGGAACAACATAATCCACACGTTGAAATCACGACCCGCGAAACGACTGATGAAGCGTTCCACTTCGTGATCAATACCACTGATCAAACACAACCGACCATCAATCCGTACCCGGGCCAAGTTGACTTACTTTCTGGTCAAACTTACTCCGAACAATTAACGCTAGATCCATTTGCGGTATTGATTTTCCGAGTAAAGAAATCTTAAGTTAAACTAAAGGGGCCGTGACATAAGTCGTTGTATTCTGATATTAAACGAACATTATTCTTTGACGCGCGCCAGAACTCATCAATTTCCGTTCAAATCAAAAAATCGTCTATCCTTAGTTCAGGATAGGCGATTTTTCAACTTGATACTCAATTGATAACCGAGTTCTGTCACAGCTTGTTGTTGTTTATGCTTCAAAATCTATCATCGTACTCAATATTGATCTTTTAAGCCTTAAAAATTAGTTTTGACCCATTGATCAAACAAGTTAAACCATTGAGCAACTTCACTTTGAACACCATTACCGTAGCGACTTTCTGTTTCTTTAACGGCGAGACTTAACCCATGCCCACCATTTAGAAAAATATGTAAGCTAAATGGTACTTGATTAGCCCTTAATTTTTGGGCAAATAACAAACTATTCTCCATTGGAACCGTTTCATCTGCTCCTGTGTGCCAAATAAAAGTTCTAGGTGTCTGCTCGTCAACCTGATTCTCCAAAGAGGTTAAGAATCGTTTCTCTGGATTGTTATAGTCAGCCCCTAGTAGCGCTTTAAATGAATTTTGATGGCCATATTCGCCATTAGAAATTACCGGATAAGCCAATAATAAACCGTTCGGTTGTGCTAAATCCGGCTTATCCAATAAGTGCCGAAACCAAGTTTTATTCCAAAAAACACCTAAACTAGCTGCTAAATGCCCGCCAGCCGAAAAACCGGTAACAATGATTTTATCAGTATCCACATGCCACTCTTCTGCGTTCTCACGAACTAAACTAACAGCCGTTGCTAATTCTAATAGCGATTCAGGAAAGTGAGCTTTTGGACTTAGGCTGTATCTTAGCACGCAAGCGTGATAGCCCTTAGCCAACGCTTGCATCGCAATTGGTTCCGCTTCACGGTCGGACGTAAACTCGTACCCACCTCCCGGACAAATCATCAGTAAAGGCCGTTTCCGCTGTTGATTAATTTCGACCGTGTTATCTAACAGATAAGTCTGCATAAAAGCCGGACTTGTGGTGGAAACACTCATTTTTTTGACAAGCATCAGAATACCCCCAATTTCATTTATAGTTAGCGACTCATTAACAAACTATTCCAACGAATCCAGTATCTATTCCGCCAATGCCAATTGCTGTGTCTGCAACAATTGCGCCTGGTTAATTTCAGTATATAACGTGCTCGCAATGGTTTGGCTAATGAAACCATCGTTCAACCCTTTTTGAATAAAATCATATTCACACTGGAAGGCCCGCATATAGATGGTGCCATCGACAACCACTGCTTCTTGGCGATATTCGTGTTTAACGTTATCAAAGAAGTGATTGATGACGTTGCGCGCCATATAAATGTGGTCATTATCACTAAATTTCTGTTCCAACCGCGTTTTTAAAACCCGGTCTAAATATTGATCAACCACACCGGTAACGTCATCATTTAACGCTAATAATTCCAAACGAACGGTCTGCCATTGTTGAACCTTCTTCGAATACTGCGGATCGTCTTCTAATCGACGTTGGCGAAACTGACTTTTTTGCCGTTTCGTAATCACGCCATGGGCTGTATGCCAAACGACCTCTCGGTACGCATGTTTCATTGATTTTTTCATGCGATGTCCTAGCCGTGGTTTCGTAGTATTGGTTAACGAATGTTGCAAAATATTATTATAAACTTTAATCGTCATCGCACTGTAATGGTCACTGACGTAATCGCCATGAATAAAGGTGTCCATGACTTCTTTGGTATCACCCAATACTTGTTGGTAATTAGCCCCGCGAGCGATACGATCCACTCCCGGATTATTCTGCTTCTGCGATTGCAGTTGAGCCGTGACCGCTTCACGCGTCGCATGGTCTTCAATCGTGCCCCGGATTTGTAGAATCGCGTAATCAACCATCTTATTACGAATGTGATTTAAATCATCGAGTGTGTAGGCTTCCGCTTTTTCCGGTAATTTCCGCGGTAAGACGAGCGCGCTGACAATCATACTGATTAAAATCACAAACATCGCGACCATAATTAGTTCATTACGATACGGAAAAGTGTGGCCCGCAATCTTGGTTGGCAACGATAACGCCATCGCTAACGTCACTGTTCCATGAACCCCACTGATGGCAAAAATTTGTGCGTTAAACCGATGATCTTGATCGGCACGGCGACCGAAGAAGGTCACCATCTCAGGATTGTCGCCCCGCAAGGCCCAAAAATACCGAATACCCAACATAATCAGGTAGATTAAGAGACTAATCCCGATTAATTGGACGGTGCCTAACCAGCCAATCGTCAACGTATTTTGGAAGACGGTTGGTAATGATAGTCCCAATATTAGGAACACGACATCGTTTAACACGTCTGTGACAATGTTCCAAATCGTCCGCGAAGTCAATTGCACGTTGGTCGACGTTAAGCGCAAACGGTTGGCTTCCCAATTATGTTCAATCCCAGTGGCAACAACGGCTAAGATCCCGGAGGTCCCAAAATGTTCCGCCAATAAATAAATCGCAAACGGCGTCAATAAACTGATCGGAATCGTCGTTAATTCCGGATTCTTACCACGCATGTTTAAATTGAAGCGTAACATAACGAGTAAGAAACCACCGGCAATCCCAATTAAGATACCGCCCACCGCGACAAATAGGAAATGACCAATACCATCAACCACTGAAAAGGTGCCTCGCGATAAAACCGACAACGCGAGATCTAACATCACCAAACCAGTTGCATCATTAAATAGCGATTCTAACTCTAAGGCTTCACCGACGCCACCAGGCAACTCATTGTTGCCGGTCAGTGACTTCACCGCCACCGCATCGGTTGGCGTGACAATCGCCGCTAAGGCAATCGCCAACGGTAACGTCCATTGCGCTTCAATTTGATGAGCCACCACTCCGACAACCGCTGCCGTCAAAACAGCTAACACCACTGATAATAAGAAAATCCCTTGGAATCTCTTCCGAATTTTATTGAACGATTGTTTTTGACCGTCGATAAACATCAACGGTGCAATAATCAGCAACATAAAAAACTCAGGTTCTAACTGAAACTGCTTAAAAATCGGGATAAAAGAGAGTCCCCAACCGGTCGCAATCAGAATAAAAGCTTCCGGAATTTGCGGTAGAAATTGTTTCAAAACGTTCGCACCGATGACCCCCACCAATAACAGCGCGACTAAATATAATTCATACATATTATTCTCCCATACCTGATAATTAATCGTATTATCTATTATGCACCAACTTAATTTAGAATTCTACTGACCACCATTAAAAACGAAAAACGGGTCAAACTGCGCCCGTTTTTAAGTCTAATTCATTAAAGTTGGTTTTTGCGCTTGTTTAAATTGGGTTTCAACATATTCCCGATATAGTGGGTGTTTCGCGACTAATTCGGCATGCGTCCCCGCACCGGAAACGTGGCCCTGTTCGATAAAATAAATTTGATCCGCATCCACAATCGTACTGAGTCGATGGGCAATCACCAGAGTGGTTCGGCCTTTCATTAAGGTTTCCAAAGCTTTTTGAACCATCGCTTCCGATTCGGAATCCAGACTGGCAGTCGCTTCATCTAACATTAGAATTTGCGGATCGCGTAAGAAGGCCCGCGCAATCGCTAACCGTTGGCGTTGCCCACCCGAAACTTTCACGCCGCGGGTTCCAACTTCCGTTTCAAGACCATCTGGCATTTCCCGGACAAAATCTTCGGCATAGGCTAAAGCCAACACGTGCCACAATTGCTCGTCCGAATAAGTCGCCGTTAAACCGTACGTTAAATTAGCGCGAATTGTACCGGCCATAATCGCTGAATCTTGACTGACAAACCCAATCTGACGACGCCAATCGGCCAATGCAACAGTGTCAATCGCCGTGTCGCCAATCGTGATTTGCCCCGCATCCGGCTGATAATACCGTTCTAATAAACTAAATATCGTCGATTTTCCACCGCCGGAAGGCCCTGCAAAAGCGACGACCGTATTCGGTTGAGCTTCAAACGATAAATCTTGCAAAATAATTTTGCTGTCGTCGTAACTGAAATCAACATGGGCCATTTTTAAAGTTTGACCGTCAACGGCGACTGCTGTGCCTTGTGCGAAATCTTCTTCAGGCTCGTTCATTAATTCTTGCAATCGTTCAGTCGAACCACTCGCTTTCGACAACGTGGTCATAAACTGGCCTAACGTCATTGCCGGACCCATCAATTGGAAAAGATACATTAGAAATGAGAGCATCGCCCCAATCGTCATCGTTCCTTGCGCCACTCGTGCGGAGCCATAAGCTAAAATCCCAATGATAATTCCCATCATCACTGCGGTCATAATCGGTCCCGCCACGGAATCGTAAATCGCTTCTTTAAGACCGATTTGATAAAGAGTTTGCACCTCATTTTCACCCTGGACGGCAGCTTGGTCTTCAGCATTCGATGATTTAACCAAACGGATTTCACTTAACGTTTCATCCGTTTCACCGTTGAACTTGGCTAACGCATCTTGCCGTAAATGACCAATTTGACGCGATTTCTGAGCGACGGGGAGCAACACGACCATGATCAATGGAATTGAAATCGCCATAATCAACGTCATTTTCCAGTCCATGAACAACATAATCGCTAGTGCACCCACAATTGTTAGAATCGCCGTCACTAATCCGGGAAATGATTGGGATAACAACTGCTTAATCTGCGTCGAATCATTCACTAAGCGCGACGTCATTTCGCCCGACTTGACCTCATCATAATAGCCAACCGGTAAATGTAATAACTTATGCCAAATCGTAGTTCGGAGTTTACGAACGACATCTTCACCGAAGAAACCGAGCAGCGAACCCGAAAGCGCACTAACGATTGCACTCACTATAAACAAGCCCACAATTCCGACCATTAAATAGGGATTCATCCCGTAGCTAAAACTATTAATTAAATCTTTGGCGTAACTCGGGACCGCTAATTGAACGCCAGTGGCCACTAACCCTAATAACAAGCCGACAATCAGTTGCCAGTATTTAGGTTTTGTTTGTTTAATTAAATTTAGGTG
>NZ_BAMJ01000028.1 GCF_000615805.1 Latilactobacillus fuchuensis DSM 14340 = JCM 11249 | reverse complement strand
AGATTAAACCAAGTGCAGTTGTCCCTTCAGCATCAGTTTTTGCTAATTGTCGTAAATGCGCTAGTGATAAGCGGCCAGAACCATATCTAAAGCCGCTAAACCACAATCCCGCTCATCCACCTGTGCAACGTATATATTTTTCTTCATAATTAATCTCCAAGTACCCTTTTCTTTAATTCTACAACAAAAACAGTCAAGCTATCTTTCGGCTTATTAACGTTATATTTTCGACGATTAACGCTGATTTCTTACGATAATAAAATACAATAAGCATTTTACTGCTATAAACTCATTTACATCAAGTCGCTTTGATATTCATGCGTTAAACTCAAAATACCGATTATCCATAAAAATAGATAATCGGTATTTTGAGTTTAACTAATCAATCACTGGTTAATCTGATTAAAATCAGTACTGATATGTTGAAGATCCGATAAAGTGGTATCATCTCCAACTGTCATCGAAACTACTTTTCCTTTGTTGATAAGGCAACAGTCGGTGTTCCCATAAACTCAAATCCATTATCGAAAGAACTGAAGAATTGATTTATCTGATCTTGAGATGCGGTTTTAAATGATCCCTCTTGCCCATAGTCTAGATAATATATTGGATGTGTTGCAGATTGCAAATATTGCTTCATTACTGGAGAAAACTTACGACAATGTGAGCAGTCACTGAAACCAATAAACACAATAAACCTATCATTATTAACCATCTTTTTCAAATACTGTTCAATAGTAATTGGTTTAGCATCAGCTATATTTTCTTCATATTGCGACTCACTAATATCCGTTGTCTGTACTGCCGTAACTGCTGAGGTACTAGTAGCTGCTACTTTTTGAACTGAAGTAAACGAAAAACCGGTAAATACTAAGATCAATAATAATGCAATACTTTTTTTCATAGTCATTTCCTCTTTTTAATTAATTTAATTAACGTACCGACGGCGAAGGGCCTCGTTTGTCTATTTTTCTTAATATAATGATCATCTAAAAACCCTAGTAAAGTTTTAAACTTTCAATTTCGTTTAGGTATTTCTTCAAAAATACTATAAAACTGAGATTTATCGGAAAAATCAGCCATACATAAACCATTTAAACCAGCCTTCTGACCAATTACACTTAATTCAATAAGCAACTTCTCTTGGTCAGTTGGGAAATAAACGTGACCTGTACTAGCTACAACTCGAATATAATTAACTAATCGATTCACTAACGCTTCTGGATTTTTAACCTCATCTATTTTTTTGTAGACTTGTAGAAGCACGTCCGTAATATCTAGAAGCTCTGATGATTGATTATCACGGTTTAACAAAAGACCATACAATTCCTTGACATAGCATTTCGTCTTATTTCTAATATCTTTTTCCTTATTGTTTTTCATTTATATAATCCCCCTCCTGCAACCACCATTTAAAAATAAGAAAGCAGACATTACAATAATGTCTGCTTTCTTATTAATCAATTAGCAAGAACCGTGTCCACCATTGCTAACATGATTGACGCCACAAGTCCAAGCCTGCCCCCAGTTCACTTTACAACCACTCTTAGTACAAGAAACACCATTACCATAGTATGTCCCGCCTTTTACCTTGGTCAATTCTTCCATGCTTAAAGTTTTAATATTTTTCATCATCCAACATTCCTTTCTATATTCCAATAACTAATATTCGGGATTAACAAGTTGAGCTCGACTTCTCTTCCTTATCTATAAGTATAAGTATTAAGCTTTCACTTGACGCATTTTAATATTATCGTTCAAAAATCAACCATAACCGTTAAAAATTCCGTATTTTCTGATTTTCTTTTATTAGTCATTCAATTTTAGCAGCTTGAATCACATATTAACTAAATTAACACCCAAAGAATTAGGCACAAAAAAGGCAAGCCTCGTATGAAATACGCCGACTTGCCATAAAATATTGTTGTTTAATTTTTTAAACCCACTTGAATCAGCGGGGCTCTTTTTACTTATTTAGTTGTCTTAACCGTTCTGCGACTGGTTAAACCGTACCCTAACGCGCAAAGTCCGTAAAATAATGTGATTGCTACAATGCCGCGCATCTGTAACGCCACGCCGCCGAGGATTCCGGTAAAGACCCATAGTGGCCAATTAGCAACCATGAAGACAAACGCTCTAAAATACCATTTCGCCCACTTTTGACTCCGCATTTTTTGATCCATATAGTTCGCAAAAATCATCATTAAGCACCCCAAATACTGACTATTCACAGTTAAAGTAACCGCTTTCTATACTTCTAAAATACGCTTTTGACGAATGAGTGTCAATTAAAAACCAGCAACTTAACGACTAAAAAAATCGGCTAGTCCCACTGCTTACTTGAAGCGAGTGATTAGCGATTTTTAATGAGATTAATGCGCTTGTGAACCAATTCCCACACCTTCGCGATACTCAGAGGGGGTCATGCCGGTTTGTTGTTTAAAAATTTTATAGAAATAACCTTGATTCTGATAACCCACAAAAGAAGCGATATAATTCACGTCAAGATGCGAACTGTGTAACATCTCTAATGCGATATTAATCCGATAATCGTTGAGATATTTAGAAAAACTCCGCCCCGTATCCTGTTTAAAGAGTTGCCCTAAATAAACCGCATTCAGATGCAACTCGCCAGCAACAGAACTTAATGATAGTGGTTCGGCATAGCGTTGCTCAATAATCCGACACATCGCCATCACGTTAGTGGTGAAATGATATTTAACGGTTTGACCAGCTTCTTGGTAGATATCAATAATAATCTTAATAATCTCGGAGACGACATTTGCATTATTAATTTCCGTAATAGCGCGCGTTTTGGTATCGACTGTTGCTAATTTTTCATTCAGTACTAACAACACGACTAATGCAAATTGACGGACTAATACATCGGAAGCATTCGCTAACTTCAACCGTTCTACGCGTTCACTAAACCACTTTCTAAAATCAGCAATCGTCAACCCGCTAATCGCCTTTTTAACCTGCGAATAACCTGGTAACATGATAACGACCTCTGTTGAATTGGCATCCGCTAAGCGCTGTAGTCCCGCAGCTGATTCAAAGAAGTATTGCCGCGATATTTCTAACTTTAATTTTTGATATTGAGCGACTAACTCAACTAACGAAGATGCTACGACTCCGATAATCATCGGACGATGCACGACACTAACTTGCGTTGGCATTTGATCAATGAATTGTTTAAGGGCGACTTCATCCCCTTGAAAAATAATAATGTAATCACGTGATTCTAAGAAAAAGCCGTGGACCGCTGGCACCGTCTGTAAATAAATCAATAATGCACTAGGTGGAACGGGGTTTAAAATCCCGATTAGCCGAATCGATTGTTGACCAAATGCCAACCCTAACTCCTGGACAAGATTGACGCCGGTTTCAACGGCCGTATTTTGAAGCAACGTTCTAGCCTGGGCCTGAACGGCAAATCCCGCAATTTGTTGGCGCATCTTTTGTTCTTCAATATGCTCAATTGCTTCTTGTAGTGCTTCGATCAGTTCTTCGGTATCAATCGGTTTCTTTAAATAATTGACAGCCCCTTGTTGCAAGCCGGCCTTAACGTAATCAAAATTGGAATAGCCCGAAATAACCAGTAATTCCATCTCCGGTCTGATTTTCTTAGCCGCTGTGACAAACGTCGGGCCATCCATTTCCGGCATATTCATATCTGATATTAAAATATCGATTGGTGTGGTTTGTAATATTTCTAATGCAACCAACGGATTTTTTTCCGTTACAGCGACTTCGAGTCCTAAAAGTTGCCAATCAATTATTTTACGATAACCACGTAACAACATATATTCATCATCAACAATCATCACTTTAAGCATTTTAGCATCATCCCTCTACGTTAGTGAAATGCATCGCTACTTTAACGCAACCGTCATTTTCAATCCCAATCGTCATATCAAAAGAATCACCAAAATAGGCTTTCATTCGTAAATAAACGTTTTGTAACCCAATTGACGTTCGTTTCTCAACATTATTGGATTCACGCATCTCGCGATTAATCTTGGCAACTTGATTCACAGTTAATGTTTTACCGTTATTAATCACAACCACATTCACTTGAGTTCCCACTTGCCAGACTTTAATACTCAACGCATTATTAAGCCGAGTGAAATCAACGCCATGAACGAAATAATTCTCGACGATCGGCTGAAGACTAAATTTAGGTAATTTAATATCGGCAACATCGGCAGCAATCTTAATCTGATAAGCCAATCGATCTGGGAAACGCACCTGATATAGATAAATATACTTCTCAACAAATGATAATTCTTCTTTCAATGTTGCTTGTGCCGAAAAATCGGTATTATTGCGCAACAACGCTGCGAAACTGTAGACCACTTTAGCCAATTCAGGTTGATTAGCATCGAGCGCCGCCATCCGAATATATTCTAGCGTATTCGACATAAAATGCGGATTAATCTGCGCTTGTAAGGCACGCATATTCGATTCTTGATTGGAAATCCGCAGTTGATAGATGGTATAAACGTACTCATGAATTTCTTCAAGCATATTATTGATACCTTCAGCTAATACTTTTAAATCAGTTTGTTCGGACACCACTTCAACCCGGGTCGATAAATCGCCCGCACCAAAATGACTCACCGTATCAACAATTTTTTTCAATTGTCTTTGATACCGTCTGAAAATAAAGTGTAACCCGCTACTCAAGATAATCAAGAATAACAAACCACCCATCATGAGCGGTAATATTCGCTTAAATATCATCTGTTTTACCCGATGCTGATTGGTGACCATCATAACGGTGTAACCGGAGGGTAATGATTTTTGGGCAACTTGATAATCTTTTAATTGATTAATTTGATCCCGCGTAATAGCCTTTTTAGCCCTTTTTTGCTCTTGCTTCGAGACCGATTGACCCGCGTAGTAGAATACCGATTTATTCTGGGTCGTTTGCATGAAAAGCTGCATCGGACGAACCGTCTTAATCTGATCCAACTGTTTACGTAAATCTTGAGAATTATAAGTAATGCTTAATGTCCCGTCCGTACTTAACGTATATTGATTGATTAATGGCACCGTGATTGCGAACGGATCTTGTTCGTTATTGGTTCGTTTAGTGCTAATTTGGCCACCTGGTTTTGCCGGTGTCGCTATAAAAACTGATTTTTGATTAGCCAACTGCAATTTTAATTTTGAAACCTGTGGATGCATCATCAAGAAAAGTCGCGATTCATTCGGCCAAAAGAAATAATTACCCGAACTAATCGTCCGATCGGTTGCGTAGTCACTGTAGTCCATCAATGAATGTGAAAAATATTGATTGAGATTTTCAATCGTTTCCGGATTAGCGACCAATTGATTAGCAAATTGTTGTGTGGTCTGTAGATTCTGTGAAACGCTATTCGATAATTCAGTCGTAATCGTTGATTCAGCCTGTAACACTTCAGAATTATAGTTACGGATATTGGACCAAATCAAAAAGGCCGTCATTAGAACAACTGTGACTGTTAGCACGCCTGTATACAAATTAATCAACCAAATAAAACTAGATTTCATTAAGGCCACCGTCTTTCTGGATGATTAATTTAGTGGGCCAATAACCGGTCAATCTTTTGATACCAACGTCGTGAAAACCAGTTTGCTAAGACCACATAGGTCCCCGGTGTGAAGAATAGAATCAACCCTGGCCATTTAACCGAAGCCCCGACAATCACAACCGTAACACCAATAAAAAATAACAGTTGGTAAAAACTGCTGAAAAATTGCGCGATTGCTAACTTGATAGCATCTTTGAAGCCCACATCATAATGGGTTCGGATTAAAAGTGTGAAAATACTAACACAGAAAGTTAATGCTAAAGCGAAAATAATAATAAACTGAATCATCAACATCCAGCCATAATTCAACTTAGTACTGAGCATCAAATTATAAATCAACACTAACATAATCCCTAGAAAGACCCAGCGTTTCGATTCACTCGCCAGAAATCCTTTTTGAATAGTTGCCACCCTTTTTTAAATTGATAATTTTGGGAATGCCACTGATTATCCATAAATAACTCGGTAATCGTGTGAAAAGCCGGACCAATGCCAAAGATAACCAGCCCACACAGTACATAAAACCAAAAATAAATGGTCATCAAAAAAATAACATAAACTTTCGTAAAAACACTTTGCGTTGCCTGTCCAATCATCGCTCTATCTCCCTATTGGCACGCCCTGAATGAATGCGCTACCACTATTAAGTTTAACAATTTATCCTTAATTGTCAAATAGTTTACACTTACTAATTGATAGTAATTTATAAAATAAAAATACTCAGACCAGATTGATCCGAGTATCTTGACGCTCTAAATTATTTACCTGCTAAGAAATCATCATATTGTGATTGTAATTCTTTTTGAACCTTATCGTAACCAGCTGTCTTAAGTTCCTTATCCATCTTCTTGATGGTTGGCGCTGGATCAGCTGTCCCGGTATTCAAAATATCTAGATACTTACTCATCACATTCGAGATATTAGTCACTTCAGTTTTAACCATCGTTGTATCTGGGTTAAAGCCAAGTGCGGCTGATTGTTTAGCATCTTTAATCTTATCTTTACGTGTTTGAATCATGCTATCAGTCACTGAATCTTGCGTATATAGGTTATCATTATTACCCATCATCCATGCACCAATAAAGTAATTTGGTTTATATTTGTCAGTAATCTTGATTTTCCCTTTTTCCTTATCAGTGAAATTCCATTGTTGCCCTTCAAGACCCCAAGTAATGTTGTTTAATAACGTCTTATCAGTGTTCAATAAATTCAAGACTTTAACAGCGGCTTCTTTATGTTTTGATGTTTTAGAAACAGTCCAGATTGCAACTTGTGATTGTGCTGAAGATTTGTATGGATCTGTAATTGCTTTAGAGGTTAATTTCTTACCACCGGCATTGTTAGATAACACTGTATCGCCATAATCGTAAGGACCTTGTGTTTCTTGACGAACGAGCCAAGTGTTGTCTTGTAAGTTATATTGCGTGCTTGAAGTGGCAGCATCTTGTGGAATATAACCTTTCAAATAATAACTGTGTAAGGTTGCTAAGATGCCTTGCATTTCGTCAGTATCATAGGCGTTGACAATTTTCTTGTCCTTACCACTTGAATCAATTGCAAATGGCAAACCGTTCCCCAATGGGAAGTCCATATGAGCTGGTGAAGCTTTATAACCTTGGCCGATTGCAAAAGCTGCGACACCAGGGTTTGCTTTATGGAATTTAGCTAAAGCTGGTTCCATGCTAGCATAAGAATCAACATTGCTAATATCTAAATTGTTTTTATCAACTAATTCTTGGTTAAAAGTCAATGTATTTTGAGCAAAAACGTTGGCGTTAACTGGGAAACCATAAATCTTTTTGTTAACTTTTAAACCTTTCCAATAAGCTGGATCGACGCTGTCATAAGACTTCTTAGCGTCTTTCTTAATGAGACTAGTCAAGTCCGCGTAAGCCCCCTTAGCGGCATTAGCTGGATAGCTTTGTGCAAAGGCTAAATCGTAGTCATCCCCAGAAGTCACCATGACGTTATATTTCTGTTCATAATCACCCCAGCCAATAAAGTTCATTTTAAGATCAATATCTTTATAGGTCTTATGAATTTGCTTATTAGCCTTGCTGATAATTTGAGCATAATTTTTAGGCTTGTCCCCTGGCATATACATCGATACTGTTGTCTTGCCATTATCTTCAGCACTATCACTTGATTTACCACAGGCTGCTAAAACTGTCGCGCTAAGCGCAACCATTCCGAGCATTGTTATATTTCGAACCCACTTTTTCATTGTAACTCCTCCTTTTTATATCACACTATCAACTACGACACTTACCCTTTAACACCCCCAATAGTCATCCCTTTAACAAAGTATTTCTGGAAGATGGATAGGTTAAGGCAATTGGTAAGGTCGCCACAACAACGACTGCAAAACGCATCCCTTCGGCGGGTACATTTTGGGCAAGCATTGCTGAGCCCCCACTGTTCATCTGCTGAGTCATCACTTGGATGTTATTTTGAATCTTAACTAATAAGTATTGCAATGGCACTAATTTATCATCCGTAATGTACAGCAAAGCATTCATCCAATCGTTCCAGTAACCTAATGATGTAAAGAGACTGATGGTTGCAATCCCTGGAATTGCCAAAGGTACGACGATACTTCTGAAAATTCTAAGTTCAGAAGCCCCATCAATCCGGGCCGATTCAATAATCGCTTCTGGAATTGATGTTTTGAAAAACGACCGCATGATTAAAACGTTGTAAACCCCAAAGCTCATCGGCAAAATTAAAGCCCAAATATTGTCCTTTAACCCTAACATTTGAGTGATGACCAAGTAAGTTGGGACCATTCCGGGAACAAATAACATCGAAATCAGTGCAAAGATCGTAAAGAACTTGGCATAAGCGAAATCTTTCCGAGAAATGGCATAAGCATAGGTTGATGAGAATAAACTGTTGATAATCGTCCCAACAACGGTGATAAAGACCGTGACGCCTAATGACGTTAAAACTTGTTTGCCCATCTTGGCGAGGTAAACATAACTCATTGTTCCCCAATGTTTCGGCCAAAATTGATAGCCATATAGCGTAATATCAGATTCTTTCGTTAAAGAAAGGATGATGATAAAAACAAACGGTAAGATACAACTTAGTGCAAAAATTGCTAAGAAGATATTGAAAAATAAATTGGTGCCGCTACTAAATTTTCGAATTTCAACGGCTGAAATACGTTTCTTTTTACGCATCGTTGACGCCTCCTAAAACAGTGCAGATTCTGGATGTTTCCGTCGAACGACCCAGTTTGATAAAACGATTAACAAAGCGCCAACAACCGATTGCATTAACCCGGCTGCAGTTGACATCCCAATATCGTTAGAAGTTGTCAAAGCCCGGTAAATATACGTATCAAACGTTTGTGTGACATTAATCAACGCCCCTGAATTTCGCGGTATTAAATAAAACAGACCAAAGTCACTGTGGAAAATCCCACCGATATTTAAAATTAACATCAAAGTTGCAATCGGTAGAATATGCGGTAACGTCACATTCTTAATCTGTTGCCACTTACTAGCGCCATCAATCATTGCAGCGTCATAGTAAGATGGATCAATCCCCATCGCAGTGGCGAAGTATAGAATACTGTTATAACCAATCCCTTTCCAAACGCCTAAGAAGATAATAATGACTGGCCAAACCCACGGCGAATTATAGAAATCAATCGGCTGCCCGCCAAAGGACTGAATCATGTGATTCAAGATCCCTTTATCACTACTTAGGAAGGCATAAACAAAGTAAGATAGAATTGCCCAAGATAAGAAATATGGGAAAAGCATCATCGTTTGATAAGTCTTCAATAACCGTTGATTACGTAATTGACTCATCACAACCCCAAAGAAGATTGCAAAGAAGAAATTCAATAGTAAGAAGGTCATACTATAACCAACCGTGTTTCGTAATACGAGCCAGAAATCGGCTGATTTAAAGAAGAATTTAAAGTTATCAAAGCCCACCCATGGGCTGTGCAACACACTATAAATAAATCCTTGATCTGAATATTGGAAATTCTGAAATGCGACAACGTTCGCAAATACTGGTATATAGAAGAAAACGATTAAAAATAGCGTCCCTGGTGCAACTAACATTAAAAAGACTCGGTTATCCCACATGGTTTGGAAGAACTTTTTCTTTTTTCTAGGTATCATTGGTGTCTCGGTTGCTTTTTGTGCCATCGTTTCTTCCCCCTTTCTTTAAGTCACTTATTATTGTAACCGCTTTCCGATAATCTAACAATCTACAAATTTAATGATTTTATCTATAAATTCAAGATTTACTTAACTTTTTTGATGCCTTAAAACGAAATATCACCTGCACTGACAATTTCTTGATAAAGAGCATGACCAACTAAGCCATTACTTTTTTTATCCATTTGTAAAACGGGCGCTTGTAATTCCAGTAACGCATCCCGACCTGCTTGCCATTCAGTAATCCGCCAGATTACAGTATCCGCACGGGTCATCTGGGCCCCTAACCGTAAATCAATCACTTCATACCCGTTACCACGGCGTTGTTGATGCCAGATTTGCCGTGATACTTTGCTTAATTGTCGCAAAGCTTGTTGGAACAGTTTGATTTGTTCAATCGCCATGGTCCCCGCCTGAATACCGCCAGTACGTAGTCCAGTAACGGCTTTTAACGCATTGGTCTTGGCGATTAAAGTTTGTGCCAAAATTTGATAGTACTGTGCGTTTAGTTGATTGGCCGCAGTTAACTTAGCTGCCCCCATTTTGGCCGCTAAAGCCTGCCATTGGTCAACGAGGTCAATTGATTTTAAATTGAATTCATAGCGTTGCAACAATAAATCCTCGTAAAGCACAATTTTGCTGACATTATCACTATCGACATTGATACCACCCGTAAAATTATCAAATTGCTCTAAGTCTTTGTAAAAAACCGGGGATTCATTGTGAATTAATTCAAAATCTTGATCAATCGTGGCTTGCGTCACATCGTCGTGATATTGATAGGCCGCAAATGCTTGCAAACCGTACCAAGCTGCACTAATGGTACTTCTGCCCCATCGTCAAACCACATGGTCGCAATCACTTGTCTAACGTTTGCTTTTTTAGCTGCTGACAATCCGGCTTCGACCGTTGCTAACATCTTACTTTGATTAGGCGCTAACTCACTCCAGGTCCAAATGCCACCCGCAAAAACCACGTTATCGCTCAATTCAAAATGTTGCTTAAACCGATCAAGATAGGTGGCTTGGTCTTCATGATAATAATCCCAATAAACTTGGCCGACCTTGGGTAATTGCGCTTTAAATTCCGGTGAGAAATGAACATCGGGATCATACATTTCATGTTTTGGTGACGCAAAAGTGAACCATAAATCACTCCACATATACGGATCCAATCCTAATGATTCGGTCACCTCAACAACCATTTTAAGTTGATTTAAAATTAACGTTTGTTGATCTGTAAAACCATTTTGATCTAGATAGCCCCCACGACCTAATTGATAGGCTTCGTCCATCCCAATATGAATCTTATTGGTTAAAAATGGGGCCGTTGCGGCTTGTAACAAATGTTGGATAAACGTTTTAGTCGCCGGTGCATCCACTAATAACGTATCGTTAGTATCCCGAACGGCATGATGAGCATCCCACTTTAGGGCATTATGCATATGTGCTAGCGTTTGAATCGCCGGCACAACTGTCACGCCAAACTGTTCACCGTAGACGGCCACCGTGTGTAAATCAGCTTGTGAATAGCGACCGCGGCCCTGACCGAAATAAGGTTCTTCTGGTACTTCGAATAAATCTTCCAAGTACAACCAGAGTTCGGTGTAACCCATACTGGCAATTTTACGAATATAAGTTTTAAGCATCTCGACCGTTGGCACCCCATTACGAGCAACGTCCAACATCGCGATTAAACTATCAAAATGCGTGGCCTGTTTGATCTCGAAATCATGCTCCTCTTTAACCAACCCACTATAGAGTGCAACAGCGTGCATCAAATTCGATTGAGTCCCAAAGATAATGGTCCCGGTATTTCCCGTTCTCGTTAAACAAATCCCTGGTGCCCCTTGCTGACAATCGACGGTCAATTGTTGTGCATCACCGTTATCGCTGATTAACGCCTCCGCTGCTAGCCGTTGTTCAGTTGTTAATCCTTGTAGTTTAATCATTTAATTGCCTCCCTGAATTAATCACGTCTAAATGATAGCGTTTTCCAGAAAGGATAAACAGTCATAAACTATAGTAATTTATCTATAAATTATAGATTGCTGATTTAACCAAAAAAGGCGTGTGATATTAGTCTCAGTATCCTGATGTTAAACGAACATTATTCGTTGACGCACGTCAAAACTCATCAATCTTCGTTCAAATCAAAAAATCCAGTTATCTTTAGTTCGGATAACCGGATTTTTAAACTTGATAGGCAATTGATAACGTGCTTTTGAGTTGCTACCCGCAACTCAACACACTTACAGCTGTGCCACTAAACTACTAAAGAAGTCAGTCAATTCGGGGCGCTTTTTCGTATTAATAAAATTGATAATCTTAACGGGCTCATTTTGATGTCCGCAGATAAAATCATAAATTTGTCGTTTCAATTCATATTCAATCTGCATCAGTTGTAACGCTTGTTCAGTTTGTTGAACCAAATTAAGGGCCGGTGAGACGCTTCTTGCGTGATTGCAAAAATCGTTCGGTTATCAATCTGCAATTTCGGCCCGTCAAGCATCGCCATCTTAAAGGTTCGTGTTGACGGCACAATCTGCTTTGGATCGACCACGGTGACCGCCAAATGACCAGCTTGCGTCAATTTAAAGGTGGTTGTCGCGATTTGGTCGCCGAGGTGTTCATACATGACGTATTCATGATCAGCACACCCGAAAATGTTCACGACAATCGCTTCCGGTAATGTCGTCAAGTTCTGGTGGGCCGATTCAGTCATCGGAATAATCCCACCTTGTTTCACCAAGACCGGGTATTGTCCCAATGGCCGATACAAATTAATTTCACGTTCACCCGCATATTTCTGGTGGGTAAAGAAATCATACCACGTGCCTTCTGGTAGCCACGTGGTCGCTTTACTTTGTTGCAATTGCGGCTCGCATTTATTGACGATCGCCGACACCAACAATTCACTCCCAAAGAAATATTCATCCCGATAATCATAATAAGTGTCCATCTCTGGATATTGATAATAAATCGGTTGGACTAATGGCACCCCATCGAGGTTGGTTTTAATATTTTCACTGTCTAGGTACGGAATTAATTGATGCCGTAATCGGAGAAAAGTATCCATGATTTGTCGATTTTCAACGGGATAACGCCAAGGTTCCTTCCCCGAAAATGGATTATCAGAACTATGCAGCCGATTAATTGGGCTGAAGACCCCGTATTGAAGCCAACGGGTCTGTAACTCCGGATCATAACTACCAATCATGTGCCCGCCGATATCGTGACTCCACCAAGAATAACCAATATTGCTAGCCGTCGCCGTAAAGTACGGTTGAAACTTCAGTGATTCCCAGCTAATCCAAGTATCCCCCGAAAATCCTAGTGGATAACGTTGACTGCCGGGACCTGCATACCGCGATAAAATCAGCGCATTGCCGTCATTCCGTTTTTGATTATCCAAATAATGGTAATGATTTAACGCTTTTAAAACATTAAAACCATCATTATTAAAATACCGATCTTGCTGCCAATCAATCCACCAGAAATCGACCCCTTCATCTTCTAACGGATGATGCACATCTTCAAAATAAGCCCGTCGGAAAGCGGAATTTTGTAAATCAAAGACCGCTGGTTCCTTCGTTTCAGCATCAAGCGCTAAATGTTGCGCAACTGCCGGATAGTTTTTTTCAAATGACCGAATCCCCGCTGCTGGATGAACGTTCAAAGTCACCTTCATGCCTTTTTGATGTAACCAAGCTAATAATTGTTGATGTTTTGGAAATAACGCTTGATTCCAGGTATAACCCGTCCAACCGCTACCTTCGCTGATTGGGATATCGGTTTGATGCCAATCCATATCAATCACGGCCACCGAAAATGGCACTTTTTCTTGATCAAATCGGGTGAATAACGCTTGGTATTCCGCTTGAGTGTACGCATAATAACGACTCCACCAATTGCCTAATGCATAGCGGGGTAAAATGGGCGGCACCCCTGACAATTTAAAATAGTCTTTAATCGATTGCAAATATTGATGGCCGTACGCAAAGTAATATAAATCCGTTTGATCACGATTTTGTGGCCCTAATTCTTGATTTTCTAAAATCACATTGTTATCAGCGTCGTCAATCAATGCATAACCGTGACGCGAAACAATCCCTTCTGCCAACGGGATTTCACCATCCGCTTCATCTAACGTTTGTGCGGTCCCAAATAAATTCCCGCCGATTAATTCACGGCCAAATAACCAACGACTAAAATACGGTTCATAGCCATATTTGGCATCAATCCATAATGTTTTATCTGAAAACGGGCCGCCTTCATAATATAAATGAAACCCATCTGTTTCAATTTCTAATTCATGTTCTTGACGGTGCCAATGCACCTGAACGGTAGTGGGTGTCGCAAAATTACGGTCCTGCGCAAAATAAGTTTGCCGGGTTTCAAATTGACCATCCACTGCCCATTCAATCCGCATGAGATAGTCCGTCATAACGGTAAATCGATAATTTTCCCCTTCAATAACCTTGGCTGGCATCCATTTATCCTCCATCATAAAAAATCAATCATTGTTATCAATCAATCTTCAACATTGCGTATTGAGATTGGTAGAGATGATAATATTGGCCCCGGGTTTGCATTAATTCTTGATGATTACCGTGTTCCGCAATCTGACCACCGTTGACATAAAATATTTGATCACTATTTTTAATCGTGGATAAGCGATGCGCCACAATAAATGATGTCCGATTCTTCAAGAGCGCATGTAATCCGGCTTGTAATAATTCCTCGGTTTCAGTGTCAATACTCGACGTTGCTTCATCCAGAATTAATATTTTCGGATCAGCCAGCAAGACCCGCGCGAAGGCAATCAATTGTCGTTGACCCGCAGATAACGTGTTGCCTCGTTCTTCAACCTGCGTTTGATAGCCATCTTTCAAATGACGAATAAAGTCATCCGCATGGACCACTTGCGCCGCTGCAACAATTTCAGCTTCGGTGGCGTCTAGCTTACCGTACCGAATATTATCTAAAATGGTGCCTGAAAAAATAAACGAATCTTGGAGCATCACGCCCATCTGCCGCCGTAAAGACGCTAACGTCACGTCACGAACATCATGCCCATCAATTAAGACAGCCCCTTCGTTCACGTCATAGAACCGACTCAATAAATTGATGACTGTCGTTTTCCCCGCACCCGTTGGTCCAACCAAGGCAATCGATTGGCCGGCTTGCACCTTAAAATTAACCTTTTTGAGAATATCCTTGCCCGGTTCATACCGGAAAGTCACGTTGTTAAAAAAGACATCACCAACAATCGCTGGTAATTCTTGCGCATCAGGTGCATCTTCAATCTCCACTGGTTCATCCAAGGTTTCGAAGATCCGTTCCAAATAGGCCGTTGCGGTAATCAACGAATTATAAAAGTTCCCGATATTAATCACTGGGTTCCAAAAATTATTGATGTAACCAATAAACGCAATTAACGTCCCGGTACTAACGTTGACACCAATCTGACGAATGCCGACAAAATAAATCAAACACGTAGTGATTACCGCGATATTTTGAACCCCCGGCCATAACAGAAATTGAATTTTGACCGCGTGCATCCACGATTGACTATTTTCAGTATTAATCGCGTTAAAAATTCTAAAATTTTCATCTTCTCTGGCAAAAGATTGGGTGACTTTAATCCCCGTAATACTTTCGTGGATATAAGCATTCAAATTGGATTGCTTATTACTGAGAATCTGGTAAGCTTTCCGTTGTCGCTTTTGAACGTACAACACTAAAATCACTAGAATCGGAATTAACGATAAACTATACCAAGTTAAGCGGCTATTAATCGCAAACATAAAGACCAAGGTAATCAGAACATTAAAGACATCCGAAATTAAATTGACTAAGCCATCGCTTAACAAATCACTTAACGTATTGATGTAATTGACCACTCGGATTAAAATTTTACCGTGGGGCCGATTATCAAAATATGAAAATGATAATTTTTGTAGATGTTGAAAAATATCTAAGCGCATATCTTTCAGCATATCTTGACCGACTTCGGTAATGTGATAAATTCGGTAACGGATACACCAGCCCATTAAGAATAACGAAATCGTGTATAACCCACCGATTAATAATAATTGTGAGATATTACGATTCGGGATGACCTCATCGATAACCACCTTGGTGAAATAAGGCCCTAACATCCCAGCAATATTGGCCAACACAATCACGCTTAAAATAATGTAGATTTTCTTTAAATACGGTTTAATATATTGGGCTAACCGCACATAACCATGCCAATTAAATTGTTCAACTTGGGCCTCATCGACATTTGACTTATTTCGTTTGACCAATTTGCTCCCCCTTTTCCAAACCTAATTGTTTTTGAAAGACATCGTAATAGCGCCCTTGTTGTTGCATTAAAACTTCGTGCTTACCCGCTTCAACAATTCGCCCTTTTTCCAATAACAGAATCAAATCCGCATCACGCACGGAAGAAATCCGATTGGCAATGATAAACGTCGTCTTCTTAGTCGTTAAGCCGGCTAATTCATGTTGAATCTTAGTTTCAGTCTCCATATCAACCGCCGAAGTCGTATCATCTAACATGAGAATCGCCGGATCTTTGGCAAGTGCTCTGGCCAACGAAATCCGTTGCTTCTGGCCACCAGATAACCCGACGCCACGTTCACCAACGATGGTTTCGTACCCCTCCGGCATCCGTTCGATAAAACCGTCCGCATCCGCCACACGTGCCACGGATTGAATATAACCGGTATCTAAATTAGGCCGGCCAAAGGAAATGTTTTCCGTAATTGAATTCGAGAACAAAAAGACATCTTGCATGACCATCGATATATTATCCCTCAATTGGCGAATTGGATATTGACGCACATCTTGCCCGTCAATCAGAACTTGCCCAGAAGACGGATCGTAGAATCGGCTTATTAAGTTAATTAAAGTTGTTTTCCCGGAACCCGTCTCGCCAATGATTCCAATCGTCTGCCCGGCTTTCGCACTAAACGACACATCGGTTAAGATATTATGCTCAGGATCGTCTTGGAAATGAAAAGTCACATTCTTAAACGTCACATCACCCTTGATGCGCAACGGTTCTTCAGTTGTTTCAACTTCGATTTCAGGTTTCGTCGCTAACATTTGCCGAATTTTGACACACGAAGCTGAAAAACGTTCGATATCATTAATCAACCAACCACTCATCCGCATCGGTTGATTCAGCATCCATAAATAACCGTTAAAGACGACCAAATCACCTAGCGTCATTTTATTTTGAATAACTAAATAGCCCCCAAAAATTAACGCAATCACGTTTAAACTATTCGCAATCCCATCTTGCCAAGGTAAATACGTTTTAGAGACGTTCGCCGCAGCTAAATTGCGTTGTTTATAATCGTCGTTATGTTCATTAAACTTGCTGATTTCAAAATCTTCACGAACAAATGCTTTAACAATCCGGTTACCACTAATATTTTCTTCGACCATCGAATTCAGTCGCGAAAAACTTTGCCGAATCGCAAAGAACATTGGGTGTTGTGCCTTGGCCATTGCTTGGGTTAACCAAAATATAATCGGCGTAACCGCTACCAATGCTAAAGTCAGTTGCCAACTGATCGTTAACATAATCAGGATTGATACAATAAAATAAAAGACACATTCCAAAACTTGATAGCTGACCCATGAAATAAAATGGCGAATCGCATCGGTATCGCCCGTCATTCGCGTCATTATATCGCCAACCCGATTATGGTTAAAAAAGTCGAAATCCAATTCGTGTAATTTATCATACATATCCATTCGTAAATCAAATAACGAGTTCTGCCCCGTTTGTTCAAATAATATCTGATAAATATACCGTGTAATGGTCCGAGCAACGGTCACCCCAATCATCACCAGTAATAATGGCACCAATAATGAATCTTCGTGTCCATCAATCACGCGATCGACAATTTGGCCCATCACATATGGGTTAACTAGAATTAAAGCGGTACTAATTAGAAAGAAAATCATGGCAATTATTAATTTATAGCGATTTTTAACCACATATTGCCAAATCCATTGAAAATTATTCATTTTAAATCCCCCGATCTTCAATGCCTTATTATCGTTGTTTTATTTGAAAATAACATGGTGAATTAACCTAAAAATAATGTACAATATCATTATTAAGAAAGCGATTTATTTGGAGGTCTACAATGAGTTATACTGATGCCAAAACATTTAATCCCGAAATACTATATGCCTTTGATCCTTGGAATCGCAACACCAGTGTTCATCCCAAACACGCCCACGATTTCCTAGAAATCAGTATCTTATTAGAAGGCCAATCACATTACTATATTGACGGTCAATGGCAAGACGTCGTTGCGGGCCAAATCCTGGTCTTTAACCCAGGCGTCCAACACGCTGAACGCCAAAAACACGATACCTTTTCCCATCAACTTCACATCGGCATTCAAAATATTGCCTTGCACGGCTTGCCACGTAACTACTTACCCAACCAAAATACCCAACTGTCGATTGGCGAACACCAATACAAAGTGATTGATCAAGCTTGGCGCTTAGTCTCCGAAATCAATGAGCAAGCCAGTGATTATCGCTTAATTAGCAAGGGCATCATTACTGAAATTCTGGTTTATATTCTCCGCGGATTAGCCCAACAACAAGCGGTCTCAACTAAACCCTTTATTTCGCGTACCGAAAAAAAACAAAGTCAACTCGTCGCAGACGTCACTTATTTTTTAGAGAATCACTACACCGAAGATATCAGCTTGGACCAACTGGCTCGAGACAATTACGTCAGCACAACTTACTTGTCCAAGACGTTTAAAGAAGCCACGAAAATGAGTCCCATTAATTATTTAATCCAGCTGCGCTTAACCAACGCGCGTGAACTCTTAAAGGATGAAAGCTCGGCAATTACCGTCAAACAAGTCGCAGCCACCGTTGGCTATAGTGATGCCTATCATTTTAGTAAACTCTTTAAAAAATATTATGGCCTCTCGCTTCGCAAATCTCTAAAGAATAAACTGACACTTTATTTATTGGCTAGTTTCAACAAAAAAATCCCGTCCTCGTTGTTCAATGAAATGATTACTTTCATTTGATGACGATGGCGGGATTTTCATATTAAACTAATTCATAATCAGATGACATAACGTCAAATCATAATTGTTCCGTAAATCAAAACCCGTTAACTTATAGAATTTATCAATCCGATAAACTAGCGTATTTCGATGGATAAATAAAGCCTTTGCCGCTTGGCTCAACTTCCCATGGTATTTAAAGAACGTATTAATCATCTGCAAGGTTTCACTATCAGTTGGTAAACTCGTCTTTAACGCTTCAATTAAGGGCGTGTATAACCGATCTTGTTGAATCAAAGACTGAAACAGACTAGGGGCAAGCGTATTGACACTCGACCGTTGCACCTGTTTAAACAGCTGACGTTCCATCTGAAAAAGTGCTGGCAATTCAACCGAAACTGGCCAGAAATGACCGATGTAAAATACCGTTTTGGTGTAAAATACCGCATCCAATGATTGCAAAATACCGGTAAAATTAGTCTCAAACGAATCATCTGATTGGGTCTCAATTAAAATCCCCGTCGCTTCATCTAACCAAAAAGCATCGATTGGTTTCACAAAATAGGCTTGGAGCGCCTCTAACCACGCTGCTTTTTGACCAGAACTGTCGGTGAAGGTCACCTGAAACTGAAGAACCCTAACACTTGTTTCACGTTTCGTTGGCACCTGCTTTTTTTGACCCCACAAGAACGCATACCAAGGCCGGTGTTCATTATCAACGGTACAAGCTAGACTAAGCAACAACGCCTGTTCTGACGTTGATAAAGTCGCCTTTGGTATTGAAAGCCATTGATCATCAACCATTAACGCTAAATCAGCCTCATCGTGCTCTGGTGTTTGATTGACTTTAAGGGTTGGATAAATGGCCTTCAATTGGTTGACCGTTATCATTGGCTATCCCTCCCTATCTAAAACAATCATACCATATTACATTTTTTACAAACCACTTGCTTAACGAATCGCTGTGGTCGTTTCGCCGTCAAAGAAATGCGCTTTATTTAAATCAAAAGCCATCTTAATCGTATCACCAGGATTATGGAAATCACGAGCATCAACGGTTGCCACAAATTCAGTATCATCAACTTTAGAATACAACATTGAAGTTGCCCCTAATAATTCTGAAACAATGACTTCAGAACTAACAACACTGTTAGGCCAAGTTTGAATAAAGGTTTCTTCCGCATGAATGTCTTCTGGGCGAATCCCTAACGTTAAATCTTTACCATTATAGCCTTTGCTATTTAACATCTTAGCCCGGCCTTCTGGTACTTCTAAGACCAAGCCTTTGCCATCTGTAATTTGGCTATCTTTATAATGAATATCAAAGAAGTTCATCGCAGGTGAGCCCATAAAGCCCGCCACAAATTTATTCTTAGGCGTATCGTAAACTTCAGATGGTGAGCCGATTTGTTGGACTTCACCCATTGACATAACAACAATCCGATCAGCCATGGTCATGGCTTCAGTTTGATCATGGGTCACATAAATCGTGGTTGTCTTTAATTTTTGATGTAATTTAGCAATTTCAGCCCGCATGCTAACCCGCAATTTGGCATCCAAGTTTGATAAAGGTTCATCCATCAAGAAGATAGGTGCATCCCGCACGATTGCCCGACCTAAAGCGACCCGTTGCCGTTGTCCACCGGAAAGATCAGCTGGTTTACGATCTAAATAATCGGTTAATCCTAGGACTTCACCTGCATATTTAACTTTTTCAGCAATATCGGCTTTATCATATTTTCTCAATTTCAAACCAAAAGCCATATTATCAAAAACTGTCATATGTGGATATAAGGCATAGTTTTGGAAAACCATGGCAATATTTCGATCTTTAGGGGCCACGTCGTTCATTAATTCGCCACTAATTTTTAAATCACCTTTTGAAATATCTTCAAGTCCGGCAATCATTCTTAATGTCGTCGATTTACCACATCCTGAGGGACCAACGAATACGATGAATTCCTTATCTTTAATGTGCAAATCGAAATCTGATACGGCATACCCCGCATCTTCAGCATTTGGATATTGTTTATAAATATGATCTAAGTCAATTTCAACCATGATAAAGCCACCCTTCTTAACATATTTCTATTCTACCAATAAAGCGCTTACTTTAATATGACACTTTGAACAAAAATTAACGAACTCACTTGTCACTTTTATAAAAAAGCTTATTGATTCGCCTTAAACCGATAACTTCTGATTTCAGCATTCTGCAGTGGGGTCTGACAATCCTGCGCGATTGGTTGGCTTTGGAAATCGATTAAATCACCAGTTGCATCGTTAACACTCACCTGAATTGGGTGCGCCGTCCGGTCCAGGTTATAGCCCCGAACAACCAAATCTTGATTTTGATCACGTTCGACACCCGTCACGGCAAAGGCCTGGGCTGAATCTTGAATCGTTAACCAAGTATCGGCGGTCGGCCGATTTCCCGTGTGCCGCGTCGTCCCTTGCGTCAAACATGGGATTGCAAAAGCACGGGCTAACTGATAACTCGTCAACCGATCAGTCGCTTGTTCATTATGGAAAATTAACGCAAAACTGGCGTGTTGGGCCCCTTGGCATTGGGCTTCTGGTGTTAGGAAGTAACCCCAATCACCCAGTTCACCCACACAACGTAATAGAGTAATGGCAATCGTGTTGTTTTTCGGTAAAATTTCGTATTCGTTTAAACCGTCATTGGCCACCGTCACGCCACCTTGGTCATCGTGTAAATTAACAAAGGCTTGTTGTCGTTGTGGATTAGTTGGATTTTGCCAATCTTTTTCAGGTTGATTGGGTCGTTTGACAACTTCAAAAATTGATTCTGATTCATTTTCAGTGGTTGCCAATCCGGTTGGGAATAGGGCTCGCAAACGGTGGTCTAAGGCTTGATTATCGTACGTGACATCAAATTTTAAAACCGGATTGTCCGCTTCTAACGTCACTAACGTATGCAATTCTAAATCAATTAATTCAGAACTTCTGGTCGCTTGACGATGCGTGATATCAATGACTGCTCGTTGTTCGTAAGCCAATTGTGGCGTTGCTTGTTTCGGAATGCTTAGCGTTGAAATAATTTCAATCGTGGCTACTTTTTCCGTATCCCGTTTAATTTGAATGCGGGGTGCTTGGTCGGTCGAATAAATCCGTTGTTGATCCGCTGTTTCTTTGTAGATGTATTCATTACCCATATCACCGGTATCTTCGATGACGGCCATTCGTTGATACGTTTTTTGCGTCTTCTTATCCAAGATATTCAAAGAACCATCTACTGCTGAAACGGCCACTTTTAAATATTGATTCTCTAACGTATGGTTCGCTGAAATTAATGAACTTTGGGGTTGATTAAAATACGTCAGTGCCCGGTCAACTTGTTTTAATGCAAAAGTCTGCCATGAAAAAGCCGCTAAATCTTTAACAAAGACTTCAACCTGGGCGTAAACCCCGATGTACGGTACTCTAAACCGATCAGTTGGTAAATCGGCATCAAAGCGCGTTGTAAAACCGGTAATTTCACCAGTCACTTCTTGTCCATCAGCATCAATCACGACGTAGTGCCGTTTTTGTTGTGCAATTAATTGCATCTTGGCAAATTGGGCATCCGGACGGCCGTCTTTAAATAATGCGCGATCAAGTTCAACCTCGGCTTTAATCACACCACTCTTAGAGCTACCACTTGGGTTAATCACTACGAATGGTGTCGTTTCTGCAGGGAAAACGGCGGTATTAATTTCCGCGACTAAGGATGCTTGCGCTTTATCGCGGATGGCTTCAGCAATTTGAGAGACCTTCTCAAACCGCGTCATCATTTCACGATGCACCGGATCAACTGAACAACCCGTAATACTATCGTGAATTTGATTTTCCAATAATAGCTTCCAAGCATAGGTCAATTGCGCTTGTGGATATTGATTAGTCTTTGTCGTCACAGCCGCTAATTGAGTGGCTTCATTAATCAATTGACGTTGCACCTTGGCATTTTCTTGTTTGAGATAAATCCGCGAAGAGGCGGTATTGGTTAGTGTGTACCAACCATCCGTTTCTTGTGACGTAAGTTCACCATTAATCGTGCTCAAATCGGCTGGTAAATCGGCTTTAACGGCCGCTAAATAATCATCTAAATTAGAATGAATGAATTCGTAATCTGGGAATAATTCCTGTGCGACCGCTAAGGCTTGCGTGATATCTTTTTGAACGGGTTGGTGATCGACACCGTTCATCATTAACAGATTATCGGTTGATGCATAACGTTCCACGTCGGCGAGTTTTTCTAACCAGTAAGCTTTAGCCTCAGCCTTTTCAACCGGCACTTCATTACCATTGCTGTACCAGTTAGCGAATAAAATGCCCAAGACTTGGCTTTGATCTGGCCCGACCCAATTCATTTCAGAATAAGCCGATTCAAAATTGCCATCTGAGACTTGGTTATTCAGACCGGTTGGTTTAACCCCACGACCAAATGCAACCGCATCTAAGCCGGCTAATTTCAACATTTGTGGCGTTTGACCCATGTTACCAAACGTATCTGGGAAATAGCCAATTCCCATCATGTTGCCGTATTTTTCCGCAGTAGCCCGCCCAATTTGAAAATCTTTAACGTGCGATTCAGGCTGATTAGAAAATCGTCTTGTAGGACGTAAAAAGGCCCCACCCGTAATTTACCCGCTGCAACTGCTTTTTCAATCCGTGGCTGATTTTCAGGCCGCATCGCTAGATAATCATCAATAATAATTGCTTGACCATCTAATTGGAAACTATTGAACTTTGGATCAGTGTCAATTAAATCCAACACTTCATCCAATAATTCAACTAACCGCAAGCGATGTTTTTCAAACGGCATGTACCATTCACGATCCCAATGACTATGTGACACCACAAAAACTTTTTTCTTGCCCATTATGCTGCTCCTTTATAAGTTCGTGACTTTATTTTTTGACCTGCATCCCTAAATAATCCATTAATAATTCACAATACATCATGTTCGCCCAAGAGAACCATTCACGTGTAAAGTTGGCCGGATTCTCAACATCAAAGCCTTCATGCATCATTTTAGTCCCCGCCGTTGTAGCCGCCAACAATTCTAACAAGCGTAATTTTTCAGAACGATCCGCTTGGGTTAATCCTTGGATTGATAAACCAATTGGCCAAATATAATTAGCCGGTGTATGCGGACTGCCTAAACCTGAACCGTATGCGCCTGCGTAAAAATAGGGATTTTCGGGACTCAACAACGTCCGCCGTGTCGCTAAATAGGTTGGATTATCGGCTTTCAAATAATCTAAATACGGTGCGCTCATCAGATTAGGAATATTGCCATCGTCCATTAATAAGGCATTCCCCAAACCATCGACTTCATAAGCATAAATTTTTTCACCGGCTTTGTTCGTCATCGTCCCGCATTTTTCGATACCCGCTTGGATTTCAGCTGCTAATTGTTCCGCTTTAGCCGCCATTTCTGGTTCATCCACAATCGTCGTCAAGATTTCGGTTAAATAACGTAAAATCACGACCGCAAACATATTGGCTGGGACTAGGTACCCATACTGACAAGCATCATCACTTGGTCGAAAACCAGACCAACTCATCCCGGTATAACCAACTGGTTCGCCAAGACCGCCGTGGGTTAATGAATCTTCGGGCCGATCTTCAACTCGTTCAAACCGATAATCGGAATGTTCGTGGTGTTGTTCAACTTCAATCACCTTTAATAATTTACGGATTGCCGAAATAAAGGTGACATCGAATTGCGTCGTTAAGCCGGTATTCTTATAAAGTAGGTAAGCCAATTGCACCGGGTAACACAATGAATCCAATTCATATTTACGTTCCCAAATCCAAGGGGTCATCTTCGTGACGTCGGTTTGATGACCGTGACCATTGCCGGATAAATTAAACGCGTTGGCATACGGATCTAAATTCATATTAAAAAATTGACGGTTGACCACTTTCAAAATCAAATCCGCAACAGCTGGATCAGTTTGCGCCATGACTAAGTATGGTCGTAATTGTGCGGTGGAATCGCGTTGCCACATGGCCGGAATATCGCCGGTTAAAACAAACGCATTTTGATATTGATCTTCTTCAATCGTTGTTTCTAAAGTGTTGGTATAAGTAATATCGAAAATTTCAGCCAAATTCTCCTGGCCATCGGCACAAAGTTGATTCACTTTTGTTACGAAATCGCGAACTGATTGTGTTACATATGATTTTGTCATTTTATCACCACTTGTTATATATTTTTACAAACCAAGTATATCATTTAATAAATTAAATTCTAGTATTTATCGCATAAAATATTTAATTCACCATAAAAATGGTATACAATACTACATATCAACTGTTGAATTTAAAGGAGCGATGTTATTGACTACTAATGCCAATAAATATTTACAAATTTTTGAAACATTAAAAAGCCAGATTTGGACCGGGGAGTACGTGGCCGGTCAACAATTACCCTCTGAAAATGAACTAGCCAAAACCTATCAAGTGAGCCGGATTACCTCCAAACGGGCCTTACAAGAACTAGCCGATATCGGTCTAGTCGAACGGCACCAAGGCAGTGGGACCTTTGTTCGACGAGCTTTTAAACACTATCCACGCACCAATCAACTCTTGCTGGTCATTCCATTCGCCTCTGAATCAGGACTGGGCGATTATATTACCGGTGTTAAAGAAATCTTGGCGCCGCTACAACAATCCTTGGTAGTCATCGAAAATAAGGATTTCACCTTCACAACCGTGGCGGATTTAGCAACGCAATATGATGGCCTCATCTATTATCCCCAAAATCTGGCCGCTGAATTACCACAAATTAATCAATTGTTACTCCACCATTTTCCCTTTGTCTTAATCGATAAAACGGCGACAAATTTACCGGTCCCGTCCGTCGTTTCGGACAATACCCAGGGTGGCTATCTAGCAACCAACACTTTAATTGAAGCCGGTCACCAAAATATCGCCTTTTTGGCGCAAAGCGATTTAACCACCACCTTGAATTCATCTGCGACCTACCGTTATTTCGGATATATTCAGGCCCTTGGTGAACACGATTTAACCTTTGCAACGACTCCTCACTCGGCGACGGCCTTAACCAGCGATCATTTTGCTGACTTGTTACCAGCACTTCGTCAAAATAACGTCACCGCCTTGGTTTGCGAACACGATATTCTAGCGTTGCAACTCTTAACCTTTTTAACGGCGCACAACGTCAAAGTCCCCGAAACACTATCGGTCATTGGGTTTGATAACATTGCCCAAACGGCCACTAGCCAACCACAATTGACGACGATTATGCAAAACTTCTGCGAAATTGGTCGCCAGGCCGCACGCCTGTTACAAACCCGGATGGCCAATCCCTATGATCCCAAAGCGGCTCAGATAACCGTCCCAGTTGAATTAATGGCCCGCTTATCGGTCAATCCAGAACCAACAATCTAAGCCCGATTACTTGATATTGCAATTATTTTTTAAATAAACGATTAAAGGAGTATTTAGTTTGATGAAAATAACTGAAATTGATACCCGCCAAGGCACCCTCAATAATTACCGCTTTTCAAATGGCAATACGTTACCCTTGACCGGCACCCCCTTTGCCATGAATTATTTCACTATTCAAAATAATGGTGGTAATGGTAGTTGGTTTTTCGATCCCAATTCACGGCGTTTTGAAGGCTTTCGCTTAACCCATCAACCGAGTCCTTGGGTTGGTGATTTCCAACATCTTCAAATACTACCCCTAACACAACAACCCCATGAAGTCATCAATGAATTAGCCGGCTCGTTTGATCCGCAACAAGCTACTTTTAGCCCGACTAAACTAGCACTTCATGATTTACGCTATCAAGTGAGTAGTCAATTGACCCCTTCAACCTATGGGGCCATTTTACACAGCCAATACCCGTCAACCGGTCAAGCAGGTCTGCAATTCGAACTGCCAGGCCAATTTGAATTGACCATCACGGAACAAGCCGTTTACGGGTGGCTTTCTAATTTTTCTGATTGCGAAGATCCCGATTTTAAAATGTACGTGGCCTTTCATTTCTCACAACCATTACTGCTCGACCAAACACAATTATTAAACACCAACTGTCAACCACTCGATTGCCCCGATAAACAACATATCAGTGGCACAGATGGTCGGCTATGCCTATTTTTGACTGGTCATGAAAATGACTTACAATTTGCCACTTCTTTTATTTCACCGGAACAAGCGCAGCTCAATTTACAACGCCAATTAACCAAAGATTTTGATCAACATTTATTGGCCGCTAATCAAAGTTGGCAAACTTATTTTGATCGGATTGCGATTCAAGATCAACAACATCCCGAGCGCGTGCAAACTTTCTACACGACTTTGTATCGCTTATTCCTATTCCCTCAAAAATTCTATGAATTGGATGCGAAACACCAACCCGTTCATTATGATACGAAAGCTCGGTGCGTTAAACCCGGTATTTTGTACACGAATAATGGTTTTTGGGACACCTATAAAACGGTCTATCCGTTCTTCTCGATTATTGCGCCCGAACTACTGCAAGAAATGTTGCAAGGCTTCCTAACGAGCTATTACGAAACGGATTATTTACCAAAATGGTTATCCCCCGACGAACGCGGAATGATGCCCGGCACGCTAATTGATGCCGTCATTGCAGATGCAGCTAGTAAAGATTTGATTGATAAATCGCAATTATCTGAATTTTTAACAGCGATGCTCAAAGGCGCCACTACTCAAAGTACTGATTCTAAATATGGCCGTCGCGGGACTGAAGATTATCTCGAATATGGTTACGTCCCAAACACCCACGACGAAAGTGTCAACCACACACTCGACTACGCTTACAGCGACTATTGCATTGCCGTTGTCGCCCAAAAATTAGGTCAAACTGAACTAGCAGCCAAATATCAACACAGCGCGCTCAATTACCGCCACTTATTTGATACTCAATCGAAATTTATCCGAGCTAAAGACCCCCAAGGCAACTTCCAAGCTAATTTTTCAGCAATCGAATGGGGCAACGGCTACGCTGAGGGTGGTGCTTGGCAAAATGGCTTTGCTGTTTACCAAGATATTGCAGGGCTTAGCGAACTGCACGGCGGCAACCAAGCTTTCTATCAAAAACTCGTTGAATTAGTCAATACCCAACCACGCTTTAAAGTCGGTCACTACGGGTTTGAAATCCACGAAATGACTGAAATGGTCGCTTTAAACTTTGGCCAACTCGCTATGTCTAATCAACCAAGTTTCCATATTCCTTACCTCTTCGCTTATGTCGATCATCCTGAAATGACTGAATTGCTTGTTAAACAATTATTACTAAATGCTTTTAACGCCGGCTTTTCCGGTTTCCCGGGAGATGAAGATAACGGTTCGATGGCCGGCTGGTACGTCTTATCGGCACTTGGGTTCTATCCCGTAACACCGGGCAGTGGTCAATACGTTCTGGGCATGCCAATTTTTGACAATGTCATCCTCCACCTGCCTGATCAAAAAGAATTGACGCTAACCACGGTTAATAATAGTGATCACAATCTTTTTGTCCAAAATCGTCAATTAAATAAGCAACTTTATCGCCATTCGTACATCACCCATCAAGACCTCATGGCTGGTGGAACCTTTACGACCACTTTGGGATTGGCGCCTAATCCACAACCTAGCGACAATCAGCCATTTTCAATTAGTACTGAACATTAAAAACGACAAAATAAGCTGTGACAGAACTCGGTTATTAATTGAGTATCAAGTTAAAAAATCGACTATCCCGAACTAAGGATAGGCGATTTTTTGATTTGAACGGAAATTAATGAGTTCTGGCGCGCGTCGATGAAGAATGTTCGTTTAATATCAGAATGCTAAAACTTATGTCACAGCCCCTTTTTGCTATTCTTCATTTTGCGTATAATAATCAATAATTAACTTCAATTCGGTTGCCGCGCGTTGGTCACCCACTAACGCCGTGTAATACGCGGCAAAGCGTTCATCGGCGACGTATAGCGCGGCGATTCCGCGGTGCATCGCTAGGCTGTATTTGGGACTCGTTAATTGTAACCAGGTTTGGTGGGCCGTAAAAATTTGCTGGGCTAATGCGGACGGCACATTCGGATTCTCCAGATAGCATTGCAAATCACGGACTAAATCAGCTTCGGTAGTTTGCATTTGTTGGTATTGTGCCTGACTCAATTCCCCAAAGTGCTGATTAGCCGCTTGTTGTTGGTCTTCGCCATATTTAGTGACGACTTCTTGGCCGTAAGTCGTTTGATTGGCGTCAATTTGAGCTTGTTTAAAGGCGGTAAATTTAGCTGAATCAGTCATTTGATTTTCCTCCTGATAATTGGCAATCGTTGCCGTCATTTGTTGTAGGGTTTGTGTTAATGCTGCTTGTTGTAGCTCCAGTAATCCTTTTTGGGCTTGTAGCCGTTCAAGCCGTCGCGCTTTAGGCAACTTGAGCAATTCTTTGATGGTCGTTAACTTAAATTGCAACCGTCGATACATCAAAATCAGTTGTAATCGATCGGCATCTTGGCTCGTATACTCGCGATAGCCATTAGCGGCTTGTTGCGGCACCAACAAATTGATTTCATGATAATAGCGCAATGTCCGTTCTGAAACCCCGGTTAGTTGGGCAAAAGCTTTAATTTGATAGGTCATTTCGATTCACTCCTTTCTGACTATCATTAGCATAGACCCTGCCGTAACGTACAGGTCAAGCCCAAACTAAAATCAGCGTCTCATTCAATTCAGAATGGCACGCTGATTTTAGTTTATTT
>NZ_BAMJ01000029.1 GCF_000615805.1 Latilactobacillus fuchuensis DSM 14340 = JCM 11249 | reverse complement strand
CGTTATTTTTCGAGTTAAATTATTCGATATCTTTTGTATGATTCAAATTACTGTTAGGGCGCTCAGATCAAAAGTACGCCTCTTCATTACCAGTCTTCCCAATATTTGAAAAAAAGCGTCCTAAAAGCGTTCTAACCTGCCATTTTCAGGCAAAAAAATAGGCTAACCCATTGAAGGGCTAGCCTATTTGTATAAGCTTATCAAACGTGCTCCTGTTCGCACTCTGCTATTCAAAACGCGCTTCCCACCCTAGCTTCTTCCGTCTAGTTACAAATAAGCGCATATCTCCCAAAGTTCGGAAGATACGCGCTTATTTTACACTATACTCAGAAGCTGACCAGGGTGGTAAGCACTCTTTTGAATCATGCTCCTGGTTGCAACAACTTCCGCTTAATCTAAAAATTCCATTAATCCTAAAATCTGGATTAATGGAATTTTTTATTAATGCTCAGTTGCTGAACGCAACCATTCGCACTATATTAGTTTAATTTCTTCTTGCTTACTACGTTTAAGTTTTCGTCTAAATCATAAACAACTGGTTCGCCAGTTGCCATTTCAACGTCCATGATGTCTTCATCAGAGATGTTTTCAATGTATTTAGTCAAAGCGCGTAGTGAGTTACCATGAGCAGCGATGATGATGTTTTCGCCGTCGATTAATTTTGGGGCGATTTCGTCTTCCCAGAATGGGATAACACGTTCCAAAGTAACCTTAAGGTTTTCGCCACCAGGAATAGCTTTAGGATCTAAGTGTGCATAACGACGGTCGTTTGCTGCTGAACCTTCATCACTTGCATCCAATAGTGGAGGAAGTGTGTCGTATGAACGACGCCAAACGTGAACTTGTTCGTCGCCCCATTTTTCAGCGGCTTCAGCTTTGTTTTGGCCTTGTAATGCACCATAATGACGTTCGTTTAAGCGCCATGATTTAGTTTCTGGAATCCATAATTGATCTGAACCTTCAAGGGCATAGTGTAATGTCTTGATGGCACGAGTCAATACTGATGTGTAAGCTTGGTCAAAAAGGATGCCTTCTTGTTTCAATAAAGCACCAGCGTTTTGAGCTTGGCGAACGCCTTCTTCGCTTAAGTTAACATCAACCCAACCTGTAAATTGGTTTGATAAGTTCCATTCACTTTGTCCGTGACGAATAAATACTAATTTAGCCATGTGTAAGTAACCTCACTTTAATTTTTTGTTTACGTTTCTTATTTTACACTGTTTTCAAGTTAATTTACAGTCTTATATTTTCAGAAAATTACTTTTTGGAACAGCCCCATCATTTCCTGGGTTATATTGGTTGAACACTATCACGCTCAATTAAGGAAACTGCTAATATCCGTTGTTGAATCGGTTTATCTGGATCAGCAATCCGATCTAATAAAAGGCGGGTAGCTTCTTGGCCTAATTCAAAAATCGGTTGTTTAATCGTTGTTAATTTAGGGGTCACATATTCACACCAATCAACGTTATCGTAACCGATAATCGATAGATTTTCAGGAATATTTAATTGGTGTTCCGCAAATCCGCGGTACAACCCGATTGCTAATTCATCATTGACGGCAAAAACAGCCGTCACTCCGCTCGCAATCACTTGGTTGGTCACTTGATAACCGCCTTTTTTAGAGAGTTCAGTATTAATTAACCAGTCATCTTGAAAATTGATATCATGGGCCGCCAGTGCTTCTCGATAGCCTAATAGTCGCTGATCAATATTCCACGCACTATTTGCGGGTAAGACAATTCCAATCTTTCGATGACCATGTTCGATTAAATAATCAGTCGCCATTTGGCCACCCATTAAATCCTGGACCGTAATTTCATCACTTTGATGTTGTTTTTCTGATTGGTCTAATAGAATATAAGGCATCTGTTGAGTTGATAACTGAGCTAACAGATTAATGTCTAATCCAGATACCGCGAGAATAAAACCATCTACATTCCGTCTAATCAATTCTTTTAAATAGTAATCGACTTTTTGATTATTCGCGCCCACGCTATAAATTAACGGAATAAAATTTTCTCTATAGGCGACTTCCTCAATTCCTTGAATAAATTCACTAAAAAATGGGTTATTAATATCCGGGACTAAAACTGCAATTGTCCGCGTTTTTTTATTAACCATATTCTGAGCAAAATAATCTGGCGAGTAACCTAACTCAACCTGCGCTTTATGCACTCGATCAATTGTCTCTGAACTAAATCGTTGCCCTTTATGATTTAGAATCAACGAAACCGTTGTGACTGACGTCTGTGCTAAGGCAGCGACATCTTTAATCGTTACTTTACGTACCACCTAATAACCCCCGATTGTTAAGTTCTCTCTAAAGTATACCTTTAATGCCCTTCACTTTAAATAAAAAACCAAACTAATTAACGTTCAATTAGTTTGGTCTCTGTTATTAATTACTTAAAGTTGAATGTCTTTAGCGTATGGAATTGAGTTTTGAGCCCCTTTTGTTTGAACGGCAATGGATGAAGCTTTATTGGCATAAGTCATCGCGACTTCAATATTACTGTAATCCATTGCTAATTTAGTACTCAATGCCCCGATAAAGGTATCTCCCGCTGCAGTTGTATCAACGGCAGTTACTTTAAAGGCGGGCACAAAACCAGTTTGATCCGGTGTTGCGTAGAATGAGCCCTTGTCACCAACCGTAATGATGACGACTTTGATGCCCATTTTAAACATCGCTTCAGCGTTTTTTTGCATCGACGCTTGATCAGTCACTTTAATTCCCGTAATGATTTCAGCTTCGGTTTCATTCGGCACAATCATGTCAGTCACTGCTAACAATTCGGCGGGAATATTCTTAATCGCTGGCGCTGGGTTTAAAATCGTTTGAACCCCATTAGCCCGTGCAATCTTGAACGCTTCAATCACAGCTGGCACTGGTACTTCAAATTGCGCCACAATCCGGTCAGCCAGTTTAATGTCATTTTCGGCTTGATGAATATCAGCACTTGTCACGTCTTGGTTGGCGCCACCGTAAATCAAAATACTATTTTGTCCGGATTCGTCAACCATGATATAGGCTTGACCAGTCCCAGCCGTTTCCGACATCGTCACATGATCAATATTCATGCCATCTTGTTTGAACGTCTCTAACATGAAATCGGCAGCACCTTCGTGACCAATCTTACTGATAAAAGCCGTTTGTGCACCGGAACGAACCGCGGCAATCGCTTGATTAGCACCCTTACCACCGCCGGCAACAGAGCGAGAATTCATCGCGAGCGTTTCACCAGGTTGCGGGAAACGTTGGATACCCAAAATCGTATCAACATTGGTCGAACCTAGTACAACTATTTTTGTCAAAAAATCCCCCCTTTAAAATTAATATTATAATTATCATACAGAATATAATTGGCTAGGCCAAGCTTAACCTATTGTTTATTTATCTTTTAATGAATCGGTTGTTACTAATTCCAATGGTGAATCAATTTTACTACTTACTTTTTTACCATTAAAATGATCATACGCTGCTTCAACGGCTAATTTACCCATTTCTTCTGGTTGTTGCGCAACTGTCGCTGCCATTTCGCCATTCTTAACAGCTTTCAGCCCATCTTCTTCACCATCAAAACCAACTATTACAACACTCTTATTAGCACTCTTAGCAGCTTGCGCAGCCCCTAATGCCATTTCATCATTTTGTGAGAAGATCCCTTGAATGTCTGGATGGCCTTGTAACAAGTTTTCCGTAACTGAAAGGCCTTTAGCGCGATCAAATCCAGCTGTTTGTTTAGCAACAATTTCGATTTTACCTTTAACAGCGTCTTCAAACCCTTTACCACGTTCTCTGGTTGCTGAAGCACCTGGGACACCTTGTAATTCAGCAATCTTAGCATCCTTACCTAATTTTTCAATCATAAATTTAGCAGCCATTTGACCACCTTTAGTACTGTTTGACGATACTAAGGTTAATACCTTACCACTTGAACTGCTCCGATCGACCGTAATCACCGGAATGCCGGCATCGTTAGCATCTTTAACAGAGGCCGCAATTGCTGAAGAATCTACTGGATTAATAATTAAGACATCGACTTTTTTCTGAATCATATCTTCGATATCATTGGATTGTTTGGCAGTATCATTTTGCGCATCAAAAATTTGAACATTCTTAGTATCTTTAGCAGCATCGTTAATCCCTTTCTTAACAGAAACGAAAAATGGATTGTTTAATGTTGAGATTGAGGCCCCAATCTTTACTTTAGCTGATGCTTTTTTGGTAACTTTAGCATCGCCACTATCGTTTCCCCCTAGACTAGCGCCACCACAACCAGCTAATACTCCACTCAATAACGTTACTGCCATCACACTGACTAATACTTTCATTTTCTTTTGCATGGTAAAACCTCCAAATTATTATTTTTTCGATTCTCTGCGATCAAGTAAAACGGCAACGATGATGACGATTCCTTTAACGATTTGTTGATAAAAACTCGATATCCCTAAAAGATTCATCCCATTATTTAAAGTGCCAATAATTAAGGCACCAATTAGCGTTCCAAAAATACGACCCTTGCCCCCAGCAAGACTAGTCCCGCCTAAAACAACTGCGGCAATTGCGTCCATTTCGTAAGAAGTCCCTGCATCTGGTTGTGCTGAACTTAGACGCGACGTTAAAATCACCCCTGCGACCGATGCCATTAACCCGGATAGTGTATAAATAATCATTGTAACCCGTTTGGTATTTACACCGGCAACATAAGCAGCTTCTTCATTGCCACCTAGCGCGTATGTTTTACGCCCAAAGGTTGTCTTATGTAAAACCATGTACAAAATAGCAAAAGCAATAATCATAATAATGATAGGAAATGGAATCCCAAATAAATAACCTCTACCCATAAATTGGAATAAAAAACTACTATTGATTTTGTCACCAGTGATTGGATTCCCATTTGTAAAGACGTAGGTGGCACCCCTAAAAATGGTCATCGTCGCTAATGTTGCAATAAATGGTGCTGCTTTCCCATAAGCAATCAAAATCCCATTAATTAAGCCGAATAACGCACCCGTTATCATCCCAATTGTGATAGCTAACACAGTCGGAACACCTGCTTGTACCATGTAAGCCGAGATAGCGCCACTCAATGCTAAAATTGACCCAACCGATAAATCAATCCCACCCGTTAGAATTACGAATGTCATCCCAAATGCAATTAGTGCGTTAATTGAGACTTGTCGCAATAAATTCAACAAATTAGATGGTGCTAAGAAACTCATATTCATAACACTAACTGCTAATACTAAAACAATTAATGCCAATACAGGCCCTAGTTTTGAAATAAACTGTTGAGCGAGAATGCTTCTTTCTTCTTCTTTACATCACTCATTAATTTTTCCTCCCGTTGCCAAAGTCATCACGGATTCTTGAGTTGCACTACTCGTCGCGATTGTACCAGTAATATGACCTTCATAAATAACAGTAATCCGATCACTCATTCCTAAAACTTCATCAAGATCACTTGAAACCATAATAATTGCAACACCACGATCCGTTAATTCATTCATTAAATCGTATATTTCTCGACGAGCACCGACATCGACGCCACGCGTCGGTTCATCCAGAATCAACACCTGCGTCCCGCTACCAATCCATTTTGCCAAGACGACCTTTTGTTGATTACCCCCAGACAAACTACCGGCCATTTCTTCGGGGCCTGTTGCTTTAACCCGCAATCGTTTCATCAACATTTGAACAAACTCATTAACTGATTTTTCATCTATTAGCCCGTGTTTGACAAAACCGCCAATACTTGGCAAAGCGATATTATCAGCAATACTATCGCTTAGGATTAACCCTTCATCTTTACGATTTTCGGTTAAGAAGCCAATGTTATTCTTAATGGCTGCACTAGGCGTTTTATTATTAATTTCTTGACCAGCCATTAAAATTTGACCGCTATCCAATTTATCAATCCCAAATATTGCCCGCATAATTTCAGTTCTGCCGGAACCCATTAACCCGGAGAAAGCTAATATTTCACCCTTATGCACTTTAAAACTGATATTTTCAAACACCGATTTAGTCGTTAGATTAATCACTTCTAAAGCAACTTCTTCTGTTGGTGGTACTCGATTTGGGTAAAAATCGCCCATCTCACGACCAACCATATCTCTAACGATTTCTTCCATACTTGTTTTTTCTGTTGCATAACTATTAACCGAAATCCCATCGCGCATTACTGTGATATAATCACAGATTTTCATGATTTCTTCCATCCGATGTGAGATATAGATGATGGCAACATTCTGCTTTTTAAGTGTTCGGATGACCTCAAATAGTTTTCCAATTTCAGTCTCGGTTAAAGCTGCAGTTGGTTCATCCATAATGATCACTTTAGCTTCAGACATTAACGATTTTGCAATCTCAATCATCTGCTGGCGACCAACGCTCAAAGAACCAACAGGTGAATCTAAATTGATATTAGTCCCTAACTTAGCCAAGTTCATTTCAGCAATTTTGCGCATCTCTGCCTGTTTTAAAAGTCCGAATCGGCCTTTAATTTCACGATTGAGAAACATATTATCCAAAACCGACATCTCTGAAAAATTATTCATTTCTTGATGAATAAAGCTAACCCCATGTTGCTCTGCATCTAATGGATTATCGTAGTATGTTTCCACACCATCGACCAATATTTTCCCGGAATCACGTTGATAAAGACCCGTGAAAATATTCATCAAGGTTGACTTACCAGCACCATTTTCACCCATTAATGCATGAACTTGGCCCGGTTCAATTTTTAAATTCACGCCTTCTAGAACCCTATTTTTACCAAAGGCTTTTGTAATATTTTGCATATCAACTTGCATTCATAACTACCTCCCTTTAGCTTAAAAATCCTAAAAAGTAACACCACTAACTAATAAGATATTTGAATAAGGTGTCATTTCACCAGTTCGGACAAATGCTTTTGCATCCGATAAAACCGCTTTCATTTCGCTGTGTGCAATAAATTTAATTGGAACCTTGATCACCTGTTCAATTGCTTTTAACTGTTCGGGATTTTGAGTCTTAATTTCTTCTGCTAGAAAAACCTCTTGCAATTCTAACTCATTCAATACATTTTCTAAAACAGCCATAAAACTAGGTAAGTTTTTACTAACTGCTAAATCAATTTTTTCAGTATTAGCAGGTACTGGCATTCCAGCATCGCCAATTCCTAAGGTATCATAATGACCCATTTGTGAGATTACTCGAGATAAATCGGAATTAATAACTTTCGTTTTTTTCATGATATGTCTCCCAATATACTTATTCATCATTGCATTTTCAATCTCATTGATTTCCTTTTCTGCAGAAAAAGACCATTACATTCGATATCGATTGAAAATTAGTAAACGTTTTACTTGACTATAAGCAGATATTAACATAGTTATGTATGCGCTGTCAATCCTATTTATTATGCATTCACAAAAAAACTGATAGCTTCATCGCCATCAGTTTAAAAAATTATTTTTTAATCACTATATTTAGAGCCATGGTAAATTTCTATACTGTGAATAATAATTCAATACCTTGGCAACACCATGTTGATCGTTATCAACCGTTACATAGTCAGCCGTCTGTTTGACCGTTGCTAGTGCATTTCCCATAGCGACACTAAAACCAACATTGTCTAATAACTCAATATCATTCTCATAATCACCAAAAGCCAATACCCGGTCAATCGACCAACCTTGAATTGCCGCCAGTCGTTTTAAAGCCGTATATTTAGAGGTGCCAATCGCCATCGCTTCGAGAAAATGCGCATCAGACTCAACAACCGTCAACGGTAAATTCTGCAATGCTTTTCGAACCTGTTCAAATTTAACATCGTCTAAAATTTTCATGCCAAATTTCATGACTGGATTTTTAATATCAGCATTTAATTTAGCAAATTGGGTAACCGTATGCACTTGATATTCGTCTAGCGTTTCATTGTATTCATCGATTGCCGCCGATGTGGTCTGATGCGTGAAATGAATCCACTTATTCATCGTTGAAAAATTAACATTAATCGCATAATGTTCAGCAATTTCTGCTACCGCCATCACAACCGCTTCATCAATCAATGATTGACCAATAATTTGATTCCGCTGATTAGCAATAGTGGCGCCATTATTTCCAATTCGATAAATCGGCACTTGTAACCATTCTTGACCAATACGCGTCAATGAATTAATTGGTCGCCCTGAGGCCAAGACAATCGGAATCTTAGCTTGATTAATCCGCTGAATTGCGGCAATATTCTCAGCTGAAACTTGACCAGCCGAATTTAATAAGGTGCCATCCATATCTAAACTAATTGCCGAAAGCGATTTTTCTTCCTTCACCATCTGCCTTGTTCCTTTCAACTATGACTGGTTAAATTGATAAACCACTGCACCCCAAGCCGGGAGTTCTAAAGTGGTTGTAGCCGTCATCAACGGTACACAGTCGCAGTTAGCTATCAAGATTTGTGCGGCTTTTTGCCGTAATTCCGGCGGTACTGGCCGTTTCTGACTTTGATCAGAGAAATTGGTGACCACCAATAACGTTGTTTCAGCATTACGCCGCGTATACGCATAGACTGTCGGGTCATCCGGCATTAATAATTGATAATCGCCATCCGTAATCACCGCTTGCGTATGCCGCAATTGAATTAAACGTTGATAGAATTGATAAATACCATGCTGGTCGTTAACATCCTTTTGAACATTAATCGTCGGAAAATTCGGATTCATTTTTAACCAAGGTTGACCGGTTGTGAAACCACCGTGTCCATCCCAAGGCATTGGTGTTCGGGCGTTGTCTCTCGAATGCAAGTAAATAGCTTTCTGACATTCAGCAGAGGTTATCGCCGGATTACGTGCCATTAATTCTGCTGCTGTTTTAGTTTCTAAATCATTATAATCAGCTAATTGATCAAATTGGGCATTCGTCATTCCTATTTCTTCGCCTTGATAAATATACGGCGTCCCCTGTAGAAAATGTAACGCGATTCCTAATAATTTAGCAGAGCGAATTCGATAATGCTGATCATCTCCAAATCGCGAAATAGGCCGTGGCTGATCGTGGTTGCTCCAATAAAGACTATTCCAACCATTATTTTGAGCCATTGTTGTTTGCCAATCAGATAGTCTTTTTTTTAATGCCACTAAATCAAAACGATTCGTTGAAAACTTACCATTAGAACCATAGTCAACATGCATATGGTCAAATGAAAAGACCATATCTAATTCTTGCCGATCCACCGCTGAATATTTAACAGCTTGTTGTGCCGTCGTATTCGGTGTTTCACCAACCGTCATCACAGGATAGTGTGCCAAAACGGTTCGATGCATTTCCCGTAAATAAGCATGGACTTGTGGCCCATTAGCTGCTCCTGAATAATAATTACCAAATGGTGAACCCGCTTTAGCCGGACCATTTGGATAATTTGGCTTTTTAGAGATTAATGAAATGACATCCATCCGGAAACCATCCACACCTTTAGCCAACCACCAATCCATCATTTGATAAATAGCCGTCCTCATTCGCGGATTTTCCCAATTTAAATCGGGTTGTTCCTTGGCAAACAAATGTAAGTAATACTGTTTGAGCGCTGGTACATACGTCCATGCTGACCCACCAAAACTGGAACCCCAATTATTGGGCGGTGTCGTCCCGTCACCATCTTTCCAGATGTAATAATCATGGTACGGATTAGCTTTTGATTTAAGCGCCTCTTGAAACCATGCATGTTGATTCGAAGTATGATTGACTACCAAATCCAAGAGCACTTTGATATTGTGCTGATGCGCATGCTGCAATAACTGGTCAAAATCAGTCATCGTCCCTAAGCTCGGCTCAATTTGATAGTAATCTGCAATATCATAGCCATTATCAACCTGTGGCGATTGATAGATTGGATTTAACCATAGTACGTCAATTCCCAAATTAGCTAGATAATCAATTTTTTGATCAATCCCGAGTAAATCACCTAAACCATCACCGTTACTATCATTAAAACTTTTAGGATAAACTTGATAGACAACACTTTTGCGCCACCAATCGGTAGTTTTATTCATCATCGTCATCAATTTCTGGTTGAATATCATTCACATAAGTAATTTCAGCTTGTGCTTGCTCAATCAGAGACTTAATTCGCTCTGTCTGTAAATAATCGTTAGCCGGCTCCATTGCAACACCCAATGCCAATGGTAAATTCATCCCACTAATAATCTGAGTATGTGGTCGATTACGAAAAGCAAAGAATTTTTGATTAACACTTCCAGCCGTCATATCGGTTAAAACCACAACTTCAGTTTCGTCATCAAAACTGGTCATTAATGCTTGAACCTGTTCTTCAACGGGTTGATTATCTAGATACGCAGTTAGCGCAATCACATCCGCCATCCCGTTAGTAATAAAATCCAAAGTATCCTTTAAGCCCGCGGCTAACCGGTGATGTGATGCCAGCACAATTTTCCGTTCCATATTGAATGATTCCTCCAATTTATTTACTCAATAACACTTCTGATAACATTTCGCTAACTACTTGTGGCGCCATACTTTGCAATGTCAAAATAACTTGATTAAGATTCGTTGTATTTTGAACAACCTGATAAATCTTTTGTTTCAAATCAAAATCAAGTCGACATTTTACCAATTTTTGATAGATTAACTGTGAACTTAGCTGTTCTCCGTCAACTTGAATCGGCGTCACAAAAGTGGTATTCGTCTCCTGAACGCCACTCACTACAACTGTCTGACCAGAAGTGATTTCCACTAAATCTAATTGACGATTAGGGGGAATAATACCAGCTGGATCATTAATCTCAATCGTTAACTGACGTTTCACGCTAGACCACCTAAACGTGGTCGTTGCTTGATTATCTCCCAGTTGTTCTTTAAAGCTATACTGATTATCATCACCAGCAAATAACTGCACTGTTAAAGCGACCGGTAGTTGATTTATATTTTCCATATAATCTTCATTCAACACCACAACGCCACCCGATTTAACCAAAACCGGATATTCACTATCCGGTCGATTCAAGGTCAATTCATCAGGACCTACGTAAGTCTGATGGGTCAACAAATCGGTCCACTGCCCGGCTGGAATATAACCATCCACGCGACCTTCTTGGATAACACTGTCTTTAGGAGTCGTAATTGGGATAACTAATAATTGACTGCCAAAAAAGTATTCATTTTGATATTGATAAGCCGGCTTATCCTCTGGATATTGATAATATAAAGGTTGCATTAATGGTATCCCTTGTTCATGCGTTTCAATATTGGCATTCTCAATATACGGAACTAATTTATGCCGTAATTGCATAAAATTAGTCATAATCTGTTCAGTTTCTGAATCATAATTCCAAGGTTCCTTGCCCATAAACTGATTATCAGAACTGTGTAACCGCATAATTGGACTGAAAACCCCAAATTGCAACCAGCGTAAAGCCAATTCTGGATCATACTTTCCATGCATATGACCACCGATATCATGACTCCACCAAGTGTAGCCGATATTACTAGCGGTAGCGGTAAAGTATGGTTGAAATTGTAACGTTTGCCAACTGGCAATACTGTCTCCAGAAAACCCTATCGGATATCGGTGACTACCCGGACCTGCATAACGTGATAGCGTCAAGGCATCATTCCCTTTACGGGCCTTTTGGTCATTGTAATGTAAAACATTTAATAACCAGAGTGGATCAACTTGATGTTGTGAACGTGCACTTCCTTGTTGCCAATCAACCCACCAGAAATCAACCCCTTGCTTTTCCAAAGCATGGTGAATCGTTTCCATATACGCTTTTACAAACTTGGGATTATTTAAATCAAAAATCACTGGTTGTTTAGAACGCGGATCAATCCCAACGGCTTTAGCAACTTCTGGATAAACGGCTTCCGATGGTCGAATACCTGCTGCCGGGTGAACATTCAAGGTGACTCGTTTCCCCTGGCGGTGTAATTCAGCCAACATTTTCTCTGGATCATTAAAATATTTTTTATTCCAAGTATACCCAGTCCAACCACTGCCATATTCTTTAGGAATATCAGTTGTATGCCAATTCATATCTAATACAGAAATACTCAGTGGAATACGGGCCTGTTCAAAACGAGCCATTAACTGTAGGTAACTATCCTGGGTATACGGATAAAACCGACTCCACCAGTTTCCCAAAGCAAAACGTGGAATGATTGGTGGAAAACCAGTTAATTGATAATACGTCTTTAAGGCGTCCAGATATCGATGTCCAAAAGCAAAACCATATAAATCAATTTCGGTATTCTCACGGTTAACAATTGTTGAATGATCTTGAATCATACTCTTAGAATCATCTAGAATACTAAACCCACTTTTTGATAGGACACCCATTTCTAGCGGGATTTCCCCATCAGCTTTATCCAATGTTCTAGCCGTTCCTAATAGATTCTTTTCATCTACATCCCCATAATGCCACCGGTTATAATGAGTTCCGTAATTATATTTGCTATCAATAAATAATGTTTCGCCATTAAATTCACCGCCGCGATAGTAAAGATGAAAAAAGTCCGTCTCTATTTGGATTAAAAAACCCTGTTCATCATATATCATTGTGTAATCGGGACACTTAAAATCACGATTTTGAACCGTTTGCGTCAATCGATCTTCAAAATGAACGTCAACTTGGTATTCCATACGAATTAATCGATCAGATAATATCGTAAACCGATAATCTGAGCCAACTATTTGATTGTCATTAGTGGTGTTCATAAACTTACAGCTCCTCTTTCTCCGTCAAACCTATTTAGTTGGTGTCACGCCTAAGAATCCAAAGAAGGCACCTACTAATGAGAATGCTAAGACAAGTAAGATAATTTTATTTGGTGTCCATTTTTTTGAACCTAATAATTTATAGACGGTAAACGCAACTAACGCGGGTAATAGTGCTGGCATTACTTTATCTAAAACACCAGTTTGAACGCCCAAAGCAACTTTCCCAAAAGTAAATTTAAGTGGTGTGTACACTTTAACAACCGTTGCAATCAACGTCCCTACAACAGTCAGCCCCATGACAGAAGCAGCTTCAGTAAAGGCACTCAATTGATCGGCCAAAGTTGTCATTAATTTAACGCCGGAAGCGTATCCAATATCAAACAACTTAATTCGTACCCAAAACATTAATATATTAATCGCAATCCAAATAACCGCACCTAGTGAATTCCCTTGTAAACCCATGTAACCGGCAATTGATCCCATGATGGTTGGCAAAAGGATCCAAATAATTGTATCCCCGACACCTGCCAAGGGACCCATCAAAGATGTTTTCAACGATTGAACTGCATCTTTTGACTTGATTCCTTCACGTTCTTCCATCGCTAAGGTCGCACCTAAGATTAAGTTAGCCATCGCAGTTGTCGTATTGAAATATTGGAAATGATTATCTAATGCGGCAATATAATCGTCATCTTTCGGATAGATTTTACGCAGTACTTTGGAGAAAGCCCAAACGATTGAAGGACCTTGTTGCGTTTCATAATTAAAGTTATTAACCCCCATTGTCATGTAACGTAAAATGGCACTGTGCCGTTCCTTCTTAGTTAGACGAACGCTACCTTCACCGTTATTAGCTGTTTCTGGCATATTATTTACATCAACATTATTCATCGTAATCGTCCCCTTCTTCATCACTCGCATTACTTACTTGACCCGCAATAGCGACAGCTTTCTTTTGTTTGCTTTCTTTAATTAGGTTTTGGTAAGTAACAATTGCTAATGCTAAACCAATAATCGCCACCCCAAAGACAGGTAAATTCATGTATGCGGAAACGACAAACCCAATGAAAACGACCCAGATATATTTCTTAATTGGCATATAATGCATCAATAAACCAATACCGACAACCGGCAACATATTCCCAGCAACCGATAAGCCAGTAGTTAACCAAGTTGGAATAACTTCAAGTAAGACCTTAACAGCCGAAGGTCTAACCGTTACAATTAGAATCATTGGAATGAAATTTTTGCAAGCAAATAGCAACGGTCCAATCCAGTTAACCAATCGCATTTTATTAAATTCTTTTTTGTGTGCATACCCTTGCGCTTTATGTGCAATAAAGTTGTTAGCTAATTTAATAATGACGTCAAATTGAATCGTTAAGAGTCCAACTGGTAACCCAACAGCCACTGCGGTCCCTAATCCAGCACCGGTTCGGCTGATAAATAAATCCCAACAATCGTTGCTAACCCGTAATCAGGCACTGAAGCACCACCTAATCCAGCAACCCCTAAACTCATCAATTGGAATGTCCCGGCAATCGTCATGGCAGTTGGTAAATCACCCATGATTAAACCAGCTACCATTCCGACAGTCACTGGCCAATAATTTAAAATGGTAATCCCTTGGTTATCCAAAGTCGCATATGAAGCTAAAAATAATATTAAGATATTCTGTAATAAATGTGGCATAATTCTCGCTCCTTATCTTATTTAATATTTTTCCCACTAATTGCTTTAGCAAATGGTATTGGTGAATCAGCTGGTACATATTGGATATTAACAGGTGAACCTTGCTCTTCAAGTTCTTGAAAATCTTGAGTTTCTTCTGCGTTCACTGAGACGAATTTACTAATTAAAGTTCGACCATCTTCGGCAAAGATAATCCCAATATCAACTTTAGGAATTTCAATTCCCGCATTTGATAACTGCAAGAGTGTTTTTGGTTCCTTAACAATGACGAATACGCGTTGCGCATCGTATTTACCCGCTTTAAAATTAATGATTGCTTTTTCAGTATTAATAATCGACATGCCAGTGTCAGATGGTTTACTGAGTCGTAAACTACTCTTTAAATCTTCGTTTTGGCTTACCTCATCATCAATTACCATAAAACGTTTGGGATTTAATTCGGCAAACCATTGATTAACCACAATCCCGTGAATTAAACGTTGATCAACCCGTGCACAAACTATTGTCATAATAGTTCCTCCTATTTTTGGTATCGATACCATTTATACCTAAAAAATTATACCGATTCTCTAATAACTAAATTTAATGGGAAAACCGTTTGTTGATTTTCTTCAGACTTCCCCTCCAAAGCATCGATAATCTGATCAGCAATCTTAGCGCCAATTAAATCAACTGGCTGATGAATCGTGGTCAGCGGTGATGATACAATTTGACTAATTGGTTGATCGTCAAAACCTAGTACGCCAATATCTGCTGGAATTTGAATTCCTAATTGCTGTGCTTCAGCGACCATCCCAGCGGCAACTTGATCAGAAGCCGCAATAATCGCGTCGGGCCGATCATTCATTTCCATATAACGCTGAAAAGTATGCCGACTTTCTTCAATCGTATTCACATTCGTAAATAACCACTTAGATTTTGGTTGCAATCCGTATTCCCGCAGCGCACGCAAAAAGCCACGATATCTATCGCTGTTCAAATCAGTTCCTTTAGGCTTAAAACTAAATTCATTTTGGCCCGTACAAAGTGCCAATTTTTGATAACCTTTATTTAATAAATATTTGGTACCAATATACATGCCTGCTTCTTGATCTGCATAAACCTGTGGTAATTCCGTATTATCGAAATATTCATTGCAAATTCCGATTTTTCCGTACTGCCGATATTCTTGAATAACCTCCCAGTCATTTTCAATCGCACACATAATGACCGCATCAACTTGACTATTTTTCATCAATTCAAAGGCATTCAATTCATGTTGCTTCTGACCAAAAGTTTGAACAATAATAATCTTGTAGTTCCGATCAACCGCGGTATGTTCAATCGCTGCTATAAGATATGAAAAGAAAGGATTCGTAATATATGGAATTGTGACCGCAATTGTCTTTGATCCCGATCCTCTAAGTTGCCTAGCAGCCAACAACGGTTGATAATTAAGTTGTGCCATGGCATCCAAAATAAGTTGTTTCTTCTTATTTGAAACATGCGGACTATCATTAATTACTCGTGAGACTGTTGAAACCGATACGCCGGCTCGCTTCGCTACTTCTGATATCGTTACCATAATTTTTTATCCTTTCAAACCGTAAACGTTTACTATGCTACTATAACATATAATAAATAACTGTCAACGCGTTTTTGAAATCGATACCAAAACAATCAAAAAAACTGATGACTTATTTGTCAGCAGTTTTCTTCGCCTGGCTATAACCCCGTTTAGATTTATACCCGGCTGTTAAAATCTGGCACATCTCGTCAAAATGCTTCTGTTGCGTCGCCTCAGCAACCGCACCGTAAACGTAGCGGGCCCATTCACGTTGATATCCCGGGGTTAACCCGTCAAAAAAGGCTTGGATCGCCGGTTGATCAACTAAGCGCGCACTGACTCTTGGAATATCGACTTCATATTCCGCTAATGGTTTTTGTGGCATTTAAAATCACTCCATCTATTTTAACCGCATGACATCGCGCACAATCATCAATTCTTCATTGGTTGGCACCACTAAGACTTTAACCTTAGAAGTTGGTGTACTGATAATCTGTTCTTTGCCGCGGACTTTATTTTTGGTTGCATCTAATTCTACACCAAAACAAGCTAATTGTTGACAAATATCGGCCCGCAACTCACTGCCGTTTTCGCCACTCCCCGCTGTAAAGACCAATGTATCAATTCCGTTCATCAATGCAACGTACGATCCGACATACTTCACAACGCGATTGACAAAAATCTTCAACGCTAAGGCGGATTGTGGACGGGTTGCCGCGGTCTCCTCTAAATCGCGCATATCGGGTGATAATTCGGACAACCCTAATAAGCCAGATTTCTTGTTCAAAATATTAATCATTTCAGGCATACTAATCGCCAACTTGTCAGCCAAAAAGGCCACTAATGACGGATCGATATCGCCTGATCGCGTGCCCATTGTAATCCCAGCCAGCGGTGTAAAGCCCATTGAGGTATCAACGGCTTCACCATTTTCAACCGCGGTAATTGACGCACCACTGCCTAAATGGAGGGTAATCATCTTCTGTTCAGTTAACGGCACCTCTAAGATTTCAGCAGCTCGTTGGGAGACGTAGCGGTGGCTCGTTCCATGAGCCCCATATTTGCGCGCGCCGTATTTTTCATAATATTCAGTTGGAATACTATACAAATAATTTTCTTTGGGTAGCGTACTGTAAAATGACGTATCAAAAACAGCGACTTCCGGTGCATCCGGCAATAGCTCCGTAAAAATCTTAATATAGTAAGCCTGCGTTGGATTATGCAACGGTGCGTATTCTGCTAAACGATTAATTTCGTCCAGCCCAACCGCATTGATGACCGTTGAATCTTTAAAGGCTTCACCACCACCGACGACTCGGTGGCCAACCCCAGTAATTTCTTCCAAATGTTCAACAATCCCAAGTTCTTTTAGACGGGTTAATAAGAGCGTCGCTGCTAGTTTATGTGTTTTGATATCTTGGACTTCTTTAAATTTTTCGGTGCCAAATTTTACCGTAAATACGGAATTCGGTAGGCCCAACCGATCGATCATGCCTTTAGCGATGACCCGTTCTGCCGGCATTTCAAATAATTGCCATTTCAAAGTAGAACTACCTGCGTTAATTGCGAGAATTTTTTCCATGATATCGACCCCTATCAATCCTTTAATAACACAATTGTAAGCAATTTCATAACAAGTTACAACCCTCAATCGACCAACACACAAAAAGGCCATTGATTACTTTTCGTAATCAACGACCTTTTTAATCAAACCTTAATCAGCTTATCACACGCGCTGATATCGGCTTTATTTAGCGTCACTCATTTTTTGAACACGGTTCAAGAATGAACGACCCATCTTGTTATCCTCATATTCACTTGGTTCAATCACATCAGTATAGAATTGATCAACAAAGCTCAATAAACCGTCAACTTTTTCGCGACCCATTTGGCTTTCAATTTCATGATACTTTTCAACATAACGGCTCACTAAACGGTCCAAGACTTCTTGGCCCTGTTTCGTTAAACTTAAGAATTTAACCCGTTGGTCAGTTTGTAAATGTTCTTCAACGACGTAGCCATTTTCTTTTAAAAGACGACATTGACGTGAAATTGCAGAACGGCTGACACTCATCGTTTTGGCTAAAATACTCCCCGTTAAGTTCGTATTCGTAGCAATTTCATACATGATTAAAAATTGATCAAATGACACTTTATAATTTAAACTTTCGCCACTGACAAAATCGCTAAGATTACTGATAATCCAACGATAGATTAATGATAAGTGAGTGACAACTTCCCAGTCTTCTGAGTATTTTCCGGTGATTTTTGCAGACATATTTTCGGCTCCTTTAGATTAACAATTCAATTGTATTGGACAGAAACAATTAATGGTTTGAATTTATTTACTCTCAATATACTAGCACATATTTTCAAAAAAAGAACTACCTGTTTTCAACAAATGGATGCCTTTGCATTTAATCCAAAACAATTAAATTGTTCTCCCCACCATTTCACTATTGACCCGTTTTTATTAACCAAATCATAATTTTCAACTATTTGAGCATACTGATTAACCTTGTTAAATAAAAAGCATTAGCGTTAAACCCACGCTAATGCTCTTATTAGTTATTATTTTATAAATTTTTATCCATATTAAATGTCAATTTCGATAAATTAATTCCTGACATTACAAGTTCACCAATCATGCCCATTGCTTTGTCTTTCATCGTTTTAACAATCAAATAATTTTTTTCAGTTAGGAATTTTGTAAGCGCTTCGCCCTGATATTGATGTGCTTCAACTTCAATTGCATCCAACATCGTGCGCAATTCTTTTTTGCATTCCGTCAAATAATCGACATCTTTTTGGAGATGTTGGCTGTAATGACCTTCGACTAAAACGGAAATCGTCCGATACATCCAATAAGCACTATTAATGTCCCAAGTCATTGGTGTTTCACTGAAACTAGGATCGGTATCGTTGGCATTCGTAAAGAACGGAATGAATGGCGTATACGTTGGCATCCCAAGTGTAATCCACATCACTGCGGCTTGTTCCTTAGGGACATCGTTGCGCAATTGTAAGATATGCGCATTTTGCGTCCGGTTTAAACCGATTGGACGATAACGATATTTATCAGCGTCAGCCCCGTGACCCATTGGATCAAATTCCGTTTCATTATAGTGTGAACCTAGTAACATTTCGATATCTTCAACACTAATTTGATGTTCAATTCGGCGAATAAAAGGGAGATCCGCTGATTCAGGGCTCATGTCAAATTCACTATCGAATAAATGATGTGCGTACCAAACCCGTGGTGTATTGTAATGACGATCTTTTTCATTCATTGTGCCGAAGATATGGCGGAAATTCCAGCCCGTCTTATCAGGATTCAAATGATGGGTTTCAACATAGTCTTGAATGCCTTCAGCCCACATGAAATTGTCGGTATCAGTAAAATCAACTTGTTGAATGGCCACTTGATTGGCAGCAACTGCGTAACTGTCATCCGGAATCCGTTGGGCTAACCAAAGATGCCCTGTGACGATTTCCATATACCAAACTTCATCGTGATCACTGAACAAGACACTGTTACCAGCGGGTGAACCGTATTGTTTAATCAAATTACCTAAATATTCAACACCGCCGCGCGCTGAATCAATATAAGGTGCGACCATGGCTTGCATACAATCTTCATCTAAGCCGTCTTTGACCAAAGGATCATAGGCTAATGATTTCTCGTTACCATACGTACTTTCAGTACAGCTCATTGCGACGTTGACTTCATTAATGCTACTTTCGTCATAATAACCATTGTGTTTGTAATCCACATTCGGAACGGCTGGCCACCGGTAACCATTTTCAGGTAATTCGGCTTCAAAACCGTTCAACCAAGATTTAATCTTGGCGCCTTTGCGGCCTTTAACCGCCGGATTCATATATAAACGTTGGGGGGTTAAGGGGCTAAAAGTATCATCATTACGGGCAATCATTGTTGAACCATCTAATGATGCTTTTTTACCGACTAAAATTGTTGTACAAGCTGATTCCATGTGTATCGCTCCTTTACGTGATTCAATCATTAAATTATTCTCATAATTCTACTTTCAGTGTACGCCAGTCGCGGCGGAAAGTACATGATAATCTGTCCCAAAACTGGTCTGAAAACCGCAAAATTCCGAATTAGGAATTTTCGTTTATTATCCCTCGTCCATTTTTTCACTAACTAGCCGAATAATTGCGACAAATATCTGCAATCACTGTTTATCCCCGCCACTTTCATGGTATATTATAAGTTAAGTATCCTAACAATAAGGTGGTTCCAACATGAAAAAATTAGCCCTTCCGTTATTATTAGTGATGACCTTTGCCTTCATTTTAACGGGTTGTCAAAATAAAACGACGGTCCCTGAAGCAGCGACGAAGACTGAATCTCAGATCGAATCGTACGTGCAAAAAGTCAATCAACTTTATGTTGATGATGCGCACAAAAAAACAGCTGACTTAACCGCCGATAAGAAGGCGACGATTATCAAAGCCGCTAAAACGCTCGATAACAAAATTACGCCTAACCTCTATATGAGTGGCATTCATAGTTCTTCTAAAAAATCGTTTGAATCTGCTCAAAAAGACCTCGCAAAAGTCACTGGTGATACTACGCCGGTTGCAGAATCATCTTCAAAAGAATCAACCCAAACAACGGATAAAGCCACCACATCAACCGTTAAAACGAGTGCTTTTTTTGACAAAGAGGGCATCGTTAAAAGTGACGCGGTAATCGGACAAGAATCAGATTACACAGGTCACCCTAAGAAGCTTGCTAACTATAATGAAGCTAAAACACAATTAGAAGCGATTGCGACCGTCAATAATCTGTTTACCGATGCTAATCACACCACGATTCCCGCTACCTTGACGACCAACGATTTTCCTTACGCACAATCAATGGTTAATAAGGCGAGTCACAAAGCTTTTAAAACGAAATATTTGGCACTGATTACCAATGCTAAAACCCAATTTGATACTTATAATACGAACAATACCGTAGCGACGACAACTGATACCACTGCCCAGACTACAGATGCGACAGCCGGGACAACTGACACCACCGAAACGACTGATACAACTGGCACAACGGCTGCTGACACAACTGCCGATACCACGCAAACTGGGACCATCACACAATAACTTAATCATTCAGATTCAAGCCTACTTTTCGTCTAATAAGTAGGCTTTTTTTGACGTTCACAATAGATTAGTCTTATTTAGCGTCATATCTTAAGAAAGTTGTAACACCGCACTAACTTTTATGTAACAGTTTTGTCACGTTGAGATGCTATGCTTATAACCGTTGCAAGTAAACTAAAATTAAACTAAAATTAATCTAATCTTGAAGGAGATTTACAAATATAATGAAAAAGCAAAAAATGACTTATTTATCATCAAGTATCGTTGGTTTAGCAGGACTTGTTCTAATGGGTGTTCAAGCTAACCAAGCACAAGCCGCAACTACCGGCACTGTTAACTACACTGACGGCGCAACAACCGTTTGGACTAGCCCTGAAGTTGGTCAAAAACCAAGTCGCTATTTAGCTAAAGATCAACAAGTTAACATCGAATCAACAAAACAAGTTTACGGCCAAACTTGGTACAACTTAGGCAATAACGAATGGGTTTCAAGCCAATTCATCACGGCTGGTGGCACAGTTAAAGCCGCTGCTACAACGACAGCGACTACAACAGCTGTTAAAGATACTGTTACAGCTAACTTCCAATCTGGCGCAACGACTGTTTGGTCTGACACATCAGCTAGCCAACCAACTGGCCAATACTTAGCTTATGGCGCAACTAAAAACGTCATCAACACTAAGGTTGCTAATGGCACAACTTGGTATCAATTAGAAAGTAATGGTTGGGTGCCTGCTAGCTACGTTGTTTTAAACAACCCAAGCTTAACAAACGTGACACCAATCACAACAGCCCCTGCTGTTAAGACCATCGCTGCAACGGCACCAACAACAACTACTACAACGCCGGCTGCTACTGAAAGTAGTACAGCCACTGTCAGCTCATCATCAGCTGCAGAAACGGCCTCAACTGAAACACAACAAACACCAGCAACTTCAACTTCAACAGCCGCTGCTACTAGCACACCTGCACAAAGCAGTTCAGTTGCTTCAACACCCGCAACAAGTCAATCACAAGCAACTTCAACACCTGCTGCTTCTCAAAGTTCAACACAAACCCAAACAACAACGAACACGAATACACAAGCAACTGGTAGCACATCAACCGTTGTCAATGCTGCCTTATCACAAATCGGCACACCTTATGTTTCGGGTGGGACAACACCCGGAACTGGTCTTGATTGTTCTGGTTTAGTTCAATACGCTTACGGTCAAGCTGGAAAATCATTGGGCCGTGTCACAACTGCTCAAGAAGGTGCTGGCCAACGTGTTTCATTAAACAGCCTTCAACCTGGTGACATTTTATTCTGGGGTGGTTCAGGCGCTTCATATCACGATGCAATTTATATCGGTGGTGGTCAATACGTCCACGCACCACAACCTGGCGAATCAGTTAAAATTGGTACGATTTCAAGCTACTTCATGCCATCATTCGCCGTACGTGTCTTTTAATTAAAAAACATGCGTTAAAAAACCATGATTGATTATTTCAAATCAATCATGGTTTTTTTGTTACCTAAAATTAAACCGTAAAAAAGCACACCCCTTGCTTAACGATTAATCGTCGGCAGTGAGTGTGCTTTTAACATTATTATATTAGTCATATAATTATTTGGCTGTTTTACGTTCCTTTAAGAAGTTTAAGACAGCGGCTGTTTCGTCCATCCGTTTTTTAGTATTTTTTACGTTAATAGGACGACGGTTGCCAGAAACACTAACATGTAAGTTTTGTGACATTACGCGTTTCCTCCTTTCGTGCATATATTACTTCATTTTAAGCTGAAATTACTTTTTTTTCAAGGTTTCTTTAATAAATCTTCATTAGATTTAATTTTTCTAAACCGATTCAAGAGCCAGCCGGTCATCGGAACCGTTAAGACGACCCCAATGACGCCGACTAATAACGAAATCACTTCGCCCATTAAAATTTGATGATTTAAAATTTTGGCTAACGGATACCCGAGTTGGATAAACCAAATCGTTAACGATAAGAAACTGCCGAAAAAACTGAAGAACAACGTATTAAACGCGGTCGCAATAATTTTTTCACCAATTTCGAACCCCGCATGGAACAGTTTGGCCGGTGCAATCGTTTGATCATATTCTAAAATCTCGACCAAGCCACTGGCAACTGCAATGCTCGTCTCGGCAATCGCGCCTAGACTCCCAATCGTCATCATCAACAAACTAATCTGTGGGAAAGAGAGACCGATGGCCAAACTAAAACCTTCAATCTCTTCAGCATCTTCCGCACCAAAGCCGTACGTGGCCGCTAGCGTGCTTAACGGCCCAATAATCAGTAACAAGCCCGCCACCACGATTAACGCCGTCCAGAAGGCGGTTTTAGCCGTTAACGGTTGTTTCGTATTCATGAAAATCGACGTCGCCAACAACGTTAGACTCAATAGCCCTAGAATGACCAGCGGATTAAACCCGCCGGCCACCAACACTAACGCCAGAACAATCACGACGAAGTTTAACCCTAAACTGAAGAAAATCGTCAAGCCTTGCGGACCACAAACGAGGACTAGTAAGCCTAATAGGACGAATGTTAACACCATCATGCGGTTTTCACCCCCACTAAACGACTCGCTAAAAAGCTTGTGACTGGTACGGCCAGGGTAATGCCAATCGCACTAATCACCGTTTGGGTAAACCCGATCGTCATCGTGCGCGATAACGTGTAGGCAATCGTATTCCCGTTACGCAAATACAATAACATAATCGGAAACGCCTCGGCCATCACGATGAAAAACAACACATTGACGAGTGGGCCGATAATTTCACGACCGATTGCCAATCCCGATTTAAATAATTGATTCGGGGTGACCGTCGGTTGTTCCAACACTAATTGTTGCAGTGACGATGAAATATCGGTTGTCTCGTCCATCACCGCACCCAAAATGCCTAATAAGACTTCCGCCAAAAAGACGGTTTTATACGGCTGTAATTCATAAGCCATCGTTTCATAATGAATGCCTTGATCGTTGGTGATTTTTAAAATCACAACGCTGATCAATAAGGCCAGAAAAGTGGCACTAATCGTCGCTAAAAACGACACTAAAAATTGCCGGTTCGGGCCTAGAATCAAGACTAATGTCAAAGCGGTCAATAGAATCGCCAAGCTACCCATTAACGGTAATAACCAGCGGCCACCTAAAGCAACGTCCAACCGAATCGCGACGATAAATAAGAGTAGGTTTAACCCGATGCTCAGAATCGTTTTAAGCCCCCGGTTAAACATGACGACTAATAATAAGGTTAAGGTCCCTAAAACCACCCCAACCACCACGGTATCCCGCTTAGGCTCACTCAGCGTATAACGGTGGCTCGTTGTATCTTGATGTAAATAAACTTGCTGACCGCGATAATACCGAAAACTCGACGCTTGAGAAACGGTGTAGCGATTTTGCAATTGAATCGAACGGCCCTTAGCCGTCGTATTTAAAAAGGTCCCGGTGACTTGTTGGGTCACATCGGTATCTTGATTTTGATAATCATCGATTGACTTCGTTTTGTCGGTCGTTTTAACTTGGGTAATCTGAATAATCGGTTGTTGATATAGTGATGCATCATTTCTCGTGCCTAGTAGGCCTAAAATACAAATCAACAAGCCGATTAAACCGATCCATAGTCGTTTTTTGGTTGTCACACGCTCACCTCGCTATCCTATTGTAGCCTTTTAGCGGATGAAGACCAAATCCCTTTTTAAATCTTATCAATCATTTAACCGACTATGTTTGATGCCATAACTGAAATACACGATTAAGCCTAAAACAAACCAAATTCCGGCCGCAATCCACGTTTCAATCGGTAATTCGAACAACATGAACAAACACAGTGCCCCCGATATTAACGGTAAGACGGGGTAAAAGGGCACCTTGAACCCATCCTTGTTCGGAATATCTTTACGTTTCCGCAACGGAATGACCCCGATCGACATGAAGAAAAAGGCGACCAGTGTCCCGATATTGACTAGATTGGTCAATTGATTTAATGAAACAAACCCGCCTAACGTGGCAATCACGACCGTCACAATTTTGACACTGTTAATCGGTGTTTGGTGTTTCGTTTCAATTTTGCCTAAGGCTTTGGGTAACAAGCCATCCCGACCAATCGAATAGATTAACCGCGAACTACTGTAGGTCATCGTCAGCATCATGGTAAACATCCCCGCCAAAGCGCCTAACGAGATAATCCCGGCAAACCAATTTTGATGAACGACTTTTAACGCAAAGGTCACGGGATCGGCAACATTCAATTCCTGATAAGAAACCATACCGGTTAAAACGAACGCGACTAAAATATAAAGCAACGTACAAATCACTAAGGTGCCGATAATCCCAATCGGTAAATTCTTTTGCGGATTTTTAACCTCGGCCGCGGATGCTGAAACACAATCAAACCCAAGATAGGCGAAGAAAACTAACGACGCACCTTTGAAGACCCCACTCACACCAAACGGCATGAATGGTTGCCAATTCGCCGGTTTAACATAGAAAACGCCAATCACTAAGAATAATAGCACCACACCAATTTTGATCAGGACCATTATATTATTAATGCGGGTCGATGATCGCGTCCCGGTCGTTAAGAGTAACGCAATACAGAGCACAATCAGTACCGCGAATAAATTAATATACGTGCCATGCGCCGGATCAAACGCGCCGGTAATCGCTTTGGGAATCCGGACACCAAAACCTTCAATAAACGAGATAAAGTAGGCCGCCCATCCGGTTGAAACGGCGGCCACCGATAACATGTATTCTAAGAATAAGGCCCAACCTAACAGCCAACCAATCAGTTCGCCAAAAATAATATTACCGTATGAATAAGCACTGCCGGCTACGGGTAAGGCTGATGAAAATTCCGCATAACACATCGCCGCCACGGCACAGACGACGGCCGCAATCATGAACGACACCGTAATGGCCGGGCCACTATGTAACGCCGCAATCGTTCCAGGTAAAATGAAAATTCCGGTCCCAATCACCGCGCCCACGCCTAACGCAATTAAATCCTTCGCTGTTAGTGTTTTGGCGAGTCGCTGATCCTGTTGTAAATACCGATCCAATGATTCTTTTCTCAATAAACGCGCTCGTAAGCCCATATGAATTCTCCCTTTTTAAACCAATTTTGCAACGATGACCAAAAAAAGACGCACACTAGTCTTCACTAGTGTGCGCCACTAGAGAAGAAGACTTGGTTACCCAGTCTTCTTCTCGTTTATTAAGGTTCATCGTTTTAACTGCAACGTTTTTCCTTAATAAGCCAGTTGAGAACTGGGTTTCTTAAAGAAAAAGCTAAAGACTGTCCGTTGCATTGTCATCATGATAAAACCTCCTTGTTATTAATTAATTTCTAATTATAGGCATCTGTTTTCTAATTGTAAAGCATTATTTTTAATCATTTTCTAATCAGTTGTTTTTTAAACGCAATTCTGCTAGACTTTAACCCAATTGATACCGAAAGAAGTGACGTACATTGAAAATAGCAGGCTAATTTATCTGATAACTCGATTGGAACCGACTGTTCACCATTTTGTGGACCGTTTATTTCTGATGGGTGTTAAGGTAGCCTGCGTTTATTTTCAAGTCGCCCACGCTTATTCGACTTGTTAAAAAGACGCCCATCAGCGCGTCTTTTTTTGCGGCCTTAATCCCAATCAGCCAATCGCCTGAATTAATTGATGAGGTGATTTCAATGGGCACTATCCAACTAACCAATTTAACATTTAACTATCCAGATCAAGTCGAACCCCTTTTCAACCACGTGACGCTCAAATTCGATGCCAGCTGGCGACTCGGTTTAATCGGCCGGAACGGTCGTGGTAAGACAACATTGCTCAAATTATTACAACGCCAACTCCCTTTTGAAGGGCAGTTAACCACCGATTTAGATTGCCAATATTTCCCCCAAACAATCAAGGACCCCACTTGGCTAACACGCGATATTTTAATGCAGCTCGGTCATCTCGATGAGTCCACGTTTTGGCAAATCGAACGTGAATTACAAGGCTTACAAGTGGCCCCCGAGATTGTTTGGCAACCGTTCAATACACTCAGTCCCGGCGAACAAACGAAAACCTTGCTCGCCTTATTATTCATTGACGATCAGCATTTTCAATTAATCGACGAACCGACCAATCATTTAGACCAAGAAGGTCGCGCAGTTGTGGCGCAATATTTAAAACGCAAAAGTGGCTTTATCGTCATCAGCCATGACCGCCATTTTTTAAACCAAGTCATCGATCACGTTTTAGCGATTAATCGGGCCGACATTACCGTGCACCAAGGCAATTATGAGACGTGGCAAACCGCTTATACTCAACAAGAACAAACCGAAATTCAAGCTAACCACCAACTGAATCACGACATCAAACGCTTGACCCAAACCGCACAACAAAAGGCACAATGGTCGCAACAAGCCGAACGCGGTAAAAATGCCGCTAGTGTCAAAAATGAAAGTGCCAATCTGGATAAAGGCTTTATCGGTCACCGCGCAGCGAAAGTTATGAAACGGGCGACTGCAATTACTAATCGTGCTGAACAAGCCGTTGACGCCAAACAACAGTTACTCAAGAACGTCGAAATCGCTGAACCACTGACCTTAAAGCCATTACCGCTGCGCGCACAACAATTCGTGTTACAAGCGACAGAGCTCACCTTGCAGGCCACACCAAATGTCCCACTCAACCAACCCTTATCCTTGGTCGTCAAACCCGGTGAACAAATCGTGGTGGCCGGTCCCAATGGTGCGGGGAAATCGACTTTCATTAAAGCCTTGTTGGCTCTTCCCGCCACAACATTGATTCATCATGGGCAACTCGAACTTAATCAACAATTGAAAATCTCTTATTTACCGCAGAATTTTGACCAATTAGCGGGCTCTTTAGCCAATTTTGCCCTTGAAAAACATGTTGAACTTGAACCACTACTTGGCATGCTGCGTAAACTCGGTTTCGATCGGCAATTATTTTCGCACCGGTTAGAAACGATGAGCATGGGCCAAAAACGTAAAGTCGCACTTGCGCGTTCACTCTGTGAAGAGGCGCATCTTTATCTTTGGGACGAACCGCTTAATTATTTAGACGTTATCACCCGCCAACAAGTTCAAACCTTGATTGAAACCCAGCGACCAACCCTATTGTTAATTGACCACGATGTCGATTTCGTCACGGCGGTTGCGACGCGGACTTATCAAATAGAACCAATTGAGTGCTCACACCCACGGTTTGATTCTGAGCATTAGCCTAGTTCCGTGAATAAGTCCGGTTTATGGGCTTGTTTACGAAACGTCGCTAAGCACAGGAATCAGTGGGTGTTGGCACGTTATGAATGCAGAATGTTCGCTTAACCTAAAAT
>NZ_BAMJ01000030.1 GCF_000615805.1 Latilactobacillus fuchuensis DSM 14340 = JCM 11249 | reverse complement strand
TGAGTGCTAACTCAAGTTGATCAGGCTTTGAGGATTAACCTAAAAATCAACGGTATGATTTGTATTCTGAAGCATACCGTTGATTTTGTAGTTAACCGGAAAAGGCTACTTGAGAAGCACGTCATCGAATGAGTACGTTGAGTTGCGGGTAGCAACTGAGCATTAATTATAAATAACCAGTAATCTTGGTCTTAAGATTATCGGTTATTTTAGATTAAGCGGAAGTTGTTGCAACTCAAAAGCACGTTATCGCCTGAGTGCTATCACTCACTGATAGTGAAAGTATCTCAAGAGAGCTTTGCGCTGTCTCTGTCAACTATGGTACTATATTTGGGGTATTTAAGGAGGGGTCTTATGGACTTAGCTGAACGTTTAAAAGTTGCACGTCGAAATAGTGGGCTTACACAAGACGAGGTAGCTGAACGGTTGCATATTTCAAGACAGGCAATCTCGCAGTGGGAGACCGGGAAAAGTTCTCCTGATATTGAGAATATAAAACTATTTAATGATATACATCTAGTTGATAATTTATTAGATTCTACTATCAAAATAAATCAATTTAATTTCAGAACATTATTAAATCGAAAAATAATGTTTAGTATTTTGGCGGGATTAGTGTTTTTATTTTTATGCTTTAGAAATAAGGATTCTTTTGGTTATCAATGGAAATGTTTAGATGGTGATCATTCTCAAAAGTAATGTTCAGATACTGCAGTTGATAAGGCAAATGCACATGCAGCGAAATATGGATACCAAGTAACAATTGTAAAAGTAAAAAGATAATATTTCTATCGGTAGCAATCTAATATATTAAATTATTAAACTAAGCATCTAGATTTATTTCTAGATGCTTTTTAGATGGTGTGATGATAAATAAAAATTTATACTCAAAATATAAATTTAACTAACTAAGGTTTCAAGTCGATGAAAAGCGTATGAATTATGAATTGGTATATGTTAATAAAAACACAATTAAATTAAGTAGTATCGTCTTTTAAAAATAATTGGTATATAAGTAAAAAACACTTTGATTTTATTTTCAATAGTGCTATTATCAAGTTATAGAAAACGCTTTCTTTATACATTGATAAGATTTGAAATTGAATATTATTAGAGGGTTTATCATGAAAAAATCTGTAAAATTAATGACTGCAGCAGCAACTGCACTGTTACTTGGCGGACCAATTGTACCAACAATTGTAAATGCAAGTTCAATTAATGAAACAGTACCGACATCGATTAATACCAATATTAATTCTGATTTTAATATACCGATGAAACATACGTTAGAAGTCAAGGGTATGGATACTATTATTACGATTCAAGATAGTGATATGTATGCCTATTTGCAACAACAAGGAATTGCACTTTCAAGTAGTGTTCTTACAAGAGGGACAGGCGTTACTAAAATTGTTTGGCACGGGCAAGCACGTTATGGAAATGTTGATCTTTATTTAAGTAAAACATGGTTAAATAATATAAGCCATGTATCCTATGCTGCGATTTATGCCGCAATGGTTGCAATGGTTCCATCAGCAGCAGTAGCTATTGCTGCAATATCTTCTGTCATTAACGGAGGAAACTTTACCAGTGGTAAAATCTTTAAAATCAGATCATTTGTATATGCAGGTAGTTCTAATCAGTAAGGGGTAATTACTATGAAAGATAGAATGATAAGAGGTTTAGCTTTTGGCATAAGCATATTTGTAGTGATGTTGCTTGTTATGAATTCTGGAGTAACTGGTATTTATTATAAAATTATTATGGTGATTTCACTTATAGTTACTTGTGCAGTGGTTGATCAGGTTTTAAATAAGTTGTAGCGTTTAATACAAATAGCCATTCCCGACGAGGGGAATGGCTATTTTTTTGTGCCCTACGATGTTCAGCGTAAAAAAAGGCTAAATTAAAATCGCTAGTCGCAATTGCTTTTTCACATTTTATTTAACGTTGAGAATCGCCATAAAGACGATGAAGACCACGAATAAGACGTACATAATCGGATGAATTTCTTTACGCCGACCAGCAGTGATCATTGTAATTGGATAAAGAATAAAGCCCAATGCAATCCCGTCTGAGATACTGTAAGTTAACGGCATCCCCAAGACAATTAAGAAAGCTGGAATCGCAATTTCTAATTTTTCCCAATCAATTTTCTTCAATGATTGCGCCATTAGAACGCCGACAATCACTAAGGCTGGCGCGGTCACTTGGCTCGTCACCACTGTCAATAATGGTGAGAAAAATAAACTAAAGATGAATAAAATCCCAGTGACAACGGCGGTTAAACCAGTCCGGCCACCGACGGCAATCCCCGCTGATGATTCAACGAAGGCCCCGACTGGCGACGTCCCTAATAACGAACCCGCTAGCATCGCTGATGAATCAGACATCAAGGCCTTACCCACCCGCGGCATTTTATTGTCCTTCATAAAACCGGCTTGTTCCGCTAAACCAACTAACGTACCGGCCGTATCGAAGAACGTCACCAATAAGAAGGTTAAGACCACGACCCACATTTGCACGGTATTGATATCACCGACGTGGTGTAACCCCGCTAAGAAAGTGGGTTTCAAACTAGGCGCAGCAGCGACTAAGTGACTTGGTAAGTGAATTAAGCCGGTCACAACCCCTAAGATTGATGTCAGCACCATCCCGATAAAAATCCCACCGGGAACTTTTTTAACCATTAAAATCACCGTGATAATTAACCCAAAAACGGTTAACCAAGTCGTGCCCTGTGTAAAGTCCCCTAAACCAACGACTGTTGATTTATTGGCGACGATCAAACCACCACCGTGCAAGCCGATGAAGGCGACAAACATCCCAATTCCGGCTGAAATCGCGAGTTTAAGATCACGTGGAATCGCGTCGATAATCAATTCACGGAGTTTGAAAACCGTGATTAACATGAAAATTAATGAGGCAACGAACACGCCGGCTAAAGCGGTTTGCCATGAAACGCCCATCCCGATAACAACGGAATAACTGAAAAAGGCGTTAATCCCAAGGGCTGGTGCGGTCGCAATCGGATATTTAGCGTACATCCCCATTAAGAAACAACCGATGGCACTGGCCAACGCCGTCGCGGTGAAGACCGCACCGGTATCCATCCCAGAAGCACCTAGAACGCTTGGGTTAACAAATAATATATAGACCATCGAGATAAACGTCGTAAAACCGGCGAGCACTTCCCGTTTGACGGTTGAATGGTGTTCATCAATGGCAAAGAAACGATTCATTTTTTGCATAATAACTTAACTGACTCCTCTAAAAATAACTAAATTTATGACTATCTTTTTAATAACAAACTGTGTATAATACTGATTGGTGCCAAACCCACGAGAATGAAAGACTGTTGGTGCGTTTAACGACGCATTTAGAAAACGGACTTTGCATTCTCTTTTTTTGTGCTCTGATTTACCAGATGGCTTTCAAAATGTTGGTTTGATCACGATCAGGACCGACTGCAAAAGTCGCCAACGGTAAATCAACTAATTCTTGCAACCGTTCAACATAGTTGCGGGCATTTTCTGGGAGTTCTTCTAAGGTCTTGACACCCGTAATATCTTCGTCCCAACCAGGCATTTCTTCATAAATCGGTGTACAACGCGCTAATTCACTTAAACTAGCAGGATAACGATCAATCTGTTGGCCGTCTAATTCATAAGCCACACAGATTTTGAGGGTTTTCAAACCAGTCAAGACATCGACACAGTTTAAACATAATTGGGTTAAACCAGCAACCCGTTTTGAATGGCGTAAAACAACGGTATCAAACCAACCAATCCGACGGGGACGACCAGTGACTGTGCCATATTCATGGCCTGCTTGGCGAATAAAATCGCCAGTTGCGTCAAATAATTCAGTTGGAAATGGGCCGTCACCAACCCGTGATGTATAAGCCTTGGCCACACCAACGACTTCATCAATCCGTGAAGCACCAACGCCAGAACCGGTTGAAACCCCGCCGGCTGGATTAGAAGACGTCACGAATGGGTATGTCCCTTGGTCGATATCTAATAGAATTCCTTGGGCCCCTTCGAATAAGACGTTGCCCTTTTGATCCAAGACGTCGTTCAAAATAACGGATGTATCGCAAACGTATTGTTTCAATTCTTGACCATATTGATAATATTCTTCAAAAATGTCATCGAATTTTAACGCGTCACTACCATAAATCTTTGTGAACAACGCATTTTTTTCAGCTAAGTTTTGTTTGAGTTTTGTGGCAAATAAATCTTTATCTAATAAGTCAGCGACGCGAATCCCGCTACGAGCTGCTTTGTCCATATAAGCGGGGCCAATCCCACGATTAGTCGTGCCGATTTTTTGATCGCCTTTAGCTGCTTCTTGCAAACTATCCAATTGAATATGGTAGGGCAAGATGACGTGCGCGCGATCGGATAATTTTAATTGTTTAGTATCAATATTTTTTTCAGCTAACCCGCGTAATTCACCCACGAGTGATTTAGGATTGACCACCACACCGTTGCCGATAACGCTGATTTTGTCACTATTAAAAATACCGGATGGAATTAATTGTAAATGATAAGTTTCTGAACCTAATTTAATGGTATGACCAGCATTATCGCCACCTTGGTAACGTGCGATAGCGTCCGCTTTTTGACCTAAGAAATCGGTAATTTTGCCTTTACCTTCGTCGCCCCATTGTGTTCCAACTACTACTGCAGATGTCATATGAATAAAACCCCTTTATTCAAGTTAGTCGCTAACTTGATATTTAAGTACTTAACTCACAAAGGCCATTGTACCAACTCGACAGCTTAAAATCAACTCAAAAGCCGAACTTTATTTTCATAAACCAGTTAATAAAAGGCCTAAAAGCGCACTTTATTTAAAATTGATTATGTAACCGGATAAAAAGCGAACTTTATTCCGGTTTGACAGCGCTATGCTGACCGCCTACAATTAAACCACATTAACCACTGAGGAGCTTAATATGTTATATCTCGATAATTTACGCACCGCCTTGATTATTTTTCCAATACTCGCGTTAGCCTTAACCGTGCCGGTCCTGATTTATCATTATCACCGCTACGGCGCGCTGACGCTCTTTCGCAGTTTAGTCATTTATAGTTTTATCTTCTATCTATTAGCGGCTTATTGCTTGATTATTTTACCGTTACCGCCACAATCCGTCGTCGCGCACCTCACGACGCCTAAATATAATCTGATGCCCTTAACCTTTGTCCGTGAATTCATCAACACGACACCCTTGGTCCTGACTAATCCACATACTTATCTGGCCACCTTGAAACAGGCCGCAGTGATTCAACCGCTTTTTAACATCGTCTTAACGATTCCGTTTGGCGTCTATCTGCGTTATTTCTTCAAAATGGATTTCAAGAAAACCATCTTACTCAGTTTCGGGTTATCCCTATTCTTCGAATTAACCCAGCTATCAGGCCTCTACGGCATCTATCCGCGGCCATACCGATTATTCGATGTCGACGACCTCCTATTGAATACAACCGGTGGTTTGATTGGTTTCGCCGTTGAACCACTGTTAACCTTTTTATTACCGACCCGCACGAGTCTCGACGAGTCAGCCTATGCTCACGGCCAAAAAGTCGGTTATCTGCGCCGGTTACTAGCCTTGTGGTTAGATTACAGCCTCTTAGCCTTCATCAGCGGTTTAATCAGTTTTGGTTGGCGTATTTCACCACTCAAAAACATCACCATCCCTAGTCCCGTGGCCTATAGTGTATCGGTCGGCCTCTATTTCGTTTTATTGCCCTTACTCTGGTCGGGCCAAACACCTGCCAAGAAATTATTAAACCTCCAATTAATCAGCGACCACCAATCAAAATGGGGCTCTTTGCCCGCCAATTCAGTTTATTTTTCATCATATTCCCCAGTTTTTCACTGTGGCGCATCGCTTTAGACGCCGTCGTTGCCAACGGCCCCACCCATCTAGACCGTAACCTCGTTTTACTCGGGCTGACGTTGATTTTACCGGTATTGGCACTTGGCAACTTCCTATTGAGTTGGCTGATACGCCGGCCGCAACTATTTTATGAAAAATTAACCCACACCCGTGAAATCAGTTCTTTAAAAAAGAATTAAATCCATCATAAATTGCTTAAAATTAACACTCAGCCAATACTTTAAGCCATCAATTAGTTATACTAAAGGTATTAAACGCATCCAGAAAGGATTACTCACTATGCTCACTAAACTTAAAGTGGCCATTCCACTGATTCTCGCAACTATTATTGGCTTCTCGGTACAATCGGCTTTTGCCGCTGATACGACCAGCTGGGATAAACCGTTGCCACGCTCGGGACTAGCCTTTCCAGCACTCAAAAAGACGCAACATTAACCGTCCTAAAAAACGCCGCTAACGTGACCGACTACAATGAATTAACCGTCACTGGTTCGACCCTCGTTAAATATTTAGATCAAAACCAACAGACCTTTAACGCTAATTCGAGTGTCTATTCTAGCGCCCTGATTCAAAAAAATGACACGGCCACCGGAATTAACGTCAAAATCGTTGATTTTAACGGCAGCAACAACATCACCACGATTACCGCTGATCAATATAAAAATGCCGCATTGACTGCCGGCGTGACCAACGCCACAATCTACGTGACTTCCGCAGTCCCAATTGACGGTTCTGGCGCATTGGCTGGCGTCTACGCGGCTTTTGCTGAGAATGGTGAAACGTTAAATCAAGCCCAGGTGACTGCCGCTCAAGAGGAAATGAGCACGTTGAGTGACATTACCCAAGCCAACAAAGACACATCGGGTTACAGTGATGCGCAATTGAACAACGCCGTCACCGGTGCTAAACAGGATATGGCTGAAAAAGGGGACAATTTAACCGTCAACCAAATCACCACAATCGTCAATAATCAGTTAGAGACAAATAACCTAACGACGATCATCAATAATAATCAGAAAACACAAATTATCAATCTACTCGTTAAAGTTCAGGATTCCGGTGCTCTAAAGTCGGATGATTTTAAAAATCAGGCCGGTAAATTGATGAATAATATTCAAAGTGGTGCTAAAAATATCTTTAATAAGCTCAACACCGAAAGTAATCGCAATTTTATTCAAAAACTATTCGATAGTATCGCTAGCTTCTTCAAAGGTCTCTTTAACTAAATTTCAAAAAGTCATTAACTCGGTCGGTTAATGACTTTTTTAATGCTTTGGATCAATCGGTGGCCAGCAACCCATTGAATTCACACGTATTTCTCATCAAAGGTTGTTTAACCGGCTTAAATCCACTAAAATGAAAGCGTCAACAACTAGTTAATAAGGAGTGTTTTTTATGAAAAAAGTAGCCGTTATCGGAATTGGACATGTCGGGAGCACCGTCGCTTATACCTTAGTTTCTCGCCGAGTTTGTGATGAACTCGTCTTACTCGATGAAAACGAAGCTTTGGCAATCGCTGAAATGCACGATTTAAAAACCGGACAAGTCGGGCATGGTGGTGATGTCACCATCACAGCTAACGATGAAAGCCAACTGAGTGATTGTGATTTAATCATCTTCTCGGCTGGTGATATCTCAATTCTCCAACATAGTTCGGATCGCTTCGCCGAATTAGCTTATACCAAACAGGTCGCCGCACAATGGGGGCCCAAGATTAAAGCCGCGAATTTTAAGGGAATTTTATTAAGCATTACCAACCTTGCGACGTGATTACCCAATATCTCCAAAAATTAACCGGCTTACCACAAGCACGCGTTTTAGGCACTGGGACAACCTTAGACACTGCCCGGATGCAAAACGCCGTCGCCGATGCTTTACAAATTGCACCAAACGCCGTCACAGGCTACGTGCTGGGCGAACATGGTAATTCGCAATTCGTTGCCTGGTCAAGTGTTCAAGTCGCTAGCCAAGCACTCACTAAGCAATTCACCCCTGAACAACTGGCGCAATTCGAAACTGATGCGCGTCAAGGGGCCTGGGCCGTGATTAGTGGCAAAGGTTACACCTCTTACGGCATTGCCAACCAAGCGGCCATCTGTGCCAATGCGATTTTACAAAATACACATGAGATTCTACCCGTCAGCAACTACGATCAACAAGCGGGTTGTTATTTAGGCCATCCCGCAATGGTCGGTTCAGATGGGATTCTCAAGGATTATCAACTTCAATTAACAGCTAGTGAAACTGAATTGATGACCACCTCCATCAAGAAGATTAAAGACATGTACGCGACAATTTAAAATAATAAGCTGTGAAAGAACTCGGTTATCAATTGAGTATCAAGTTTAAAAAAGTGGTTATCCCGAACTGAGGATAACCACTTTTTTTGGATTTGAAACGTGCTTCCACTCACAGTTTCTTGTGCTTAGCGACAAAACAGGAATCATGAGTTGAAAAATACTCATAATTCCTGTTTTTAGGTTATTCCTCAAAGCCTGACCGACTTGAGTCAGCACTCCGATTTTAAACGTGCTTCTGAGCCAACTTCTTCCGTCTAGCGACGAATAGTGAATCATGACTAAAACCGTCATAATCCACTATTCTAGGCTATACTCAGAAGTTACCCGGCTCAGTCAGCACTCTTTATTTCGTTGTTGCTTTTAATGCGATTTCGTTTGATTGGACTGTGCGGCCGGTTGCGGTTGATTTGAAATAAGCCACGTCTGCCATGTTAGTGATGATCACCATCATCGCGGTTTGTTTGCCCGCTTGCACAATTTGTGCCAAATCAACGTTGGCTAATAAATCACCGTGTTGCACTGTTTGACCTTCTTCAACGGCTACTTCAAAAGGAGCACCCTTTAATTCAACAGTATCAATCCCCATGTGTACTAGGACTTCTAAACCGTCTTCAGTCTTGATGCCGATTGCGTGTTTCGTTGGGAAGACCGTCATGATTGTCCCAGAAACAGGTGACACGATTTTACCGTCAGTTGGGATAACGGCGTAACCGTCACCCAACATTTTTTGAGCAAAAGTTGCATCATCAACCGCTTCAATATCAATTAATTGACCATCAGCAACTGTGTAGAATTCATCCGTCATCCCAGCATTAATATCACTATTAACGACTGCTGCTTCGGCAACGGGTGCGTCACCAGTAACAGTGCCAATTGGTGCATTACTGTTGAAAAGTTCTTTCAAAGCATCCGCGACGAATTGCACTTCAGTCCCGATAATAATTTGAATATTTGTCTGATCTAAGACGTTAATCCCAGCAACACCAGCCGCTTTAATGGCCGCTTGGTTCGCTTTACCCGTATCTTCTAATTGAAGGCGGAGACGCGTGGTACAATTATCAATCACTTTGATATTGGCTTTACCACCGATGGCAGCGTAAATCTTTTTAGCTTGAATCATGAATTTATCATCATTTTCATCAGTTGCAACGGATGGTGCATCGTCAACAACTTCTTCAACTTCGCGCCCTGGTGTCATTAAGTTAAATTTCTTAATGGCAAAGTTAAAGCCGAAGTAATAAATAGCGGCCATTGCGAGCCCTTCAACCAATAACATCAATGGTTGGTTTGCAACTGGATTCTTTAAACTTAAAACATAATCGACTAAACCAGCACTAAAGGCAAAGCCGGCTGTCCAGTGGAAGAATGCGGCGATTGCCAATGAAATACCAGTAAAGGCAGCGTGTAAAACGTAGAGTGGCCATGCCACAAACATGAATGAGAATTCAAGGGGTTCAGTTACCCCTGTAAAGAATGAGGCAAAACCAGCAGCTAACATTAATGAAGCTGTTGCTTTTTTACGTTCAGGACGCGCATTTTTATAAATCGCATACGCCCCAGCTGGTAACCCAAACATCATAACTGGGAAGAAACCAGCTTGATACATACCGGTCTTACCAACAATGGCCGTCCCGTTAGCGATCGATTTAGCACCGCCTAAAAAATTCCCGATATCATTAATATTCGCAACGTCAAACCAGAACACTGAATTCAACGCATGGTGTAACCCGGTTGGAATCAATAAACGGTTGAAGAACCCGTAAATCCCAGCCCCGGCCCAACCAAGATTAGAAATTGCTTTACCAAAGGCCACTAATACGGTGAAGACTGCTGGCCAAACGAAGTATAGGATGGCTGAAACAACGACCATGGCAGCGGCGGCCATAATCGGTACCAACCGTTTCCCACTAAAGAAGGACAGCGCCATCGGTAACTTCACGTTATGGAATTTATTGTACATGGCAGCAGCAATTAAACCGGCCAAAATCCCAATTAAGACGTTCCCTTCAATCTTACCAAAAGCAGGATTGACTTTAGCGATGTCTGATAACCCTTGCATCGCTTGAACTGAAGCAGGTGCTAAGATGGTCTTCGGTACTAAGAAAGCCACCAAACCAGCTAAGGCTGCGGCCCCATCTTGATCCTTCGACATCCCTAAAGCTAAACCGACGGCAAATAGTAATGGTAAATTATTTAAAATCGCGCCACTACCACCGGCTAAGAAAATCGTGAAGATGTTAGCATTTGAATCGCCATTGCCAACCCAGTTAGCAATCCCCATTAAGATGGCAGCTGCTGGTAATACGGCAACTGGTAACATCAATGAGCGACCCATTCGTTGTAAGTAATTTTTCATTGCGAATACTCCTTTATTTTTCAATGTTTTCATTAAACCATTAAATTTAGCCATAAGCAAGCGCTTATATTTTGGTATGGACCTTTACAGACGGCGTTTAAAGCGGTTTCTTAATTTAAAAAAATATCGGTCTATACCTAATGAAAAAAAGGTTCTTTAAATAAATTGTTTTCAATAATTATAAAACGGTTGCAAAAACGACGGCATCCCGTATACTAAGGGTACAATTAAATCGCTTTGCACTAGGGGTGTTCTTTAGAAGAACTGAGATAGATTGATTCAATCTAATCCCTTCGAACCTGTAAGTTCAGACTTGCGTAGGAAAGTGCTCCCTTGCTTATTTGTTAAGCCACTTTTCTATGCCGTCGTGCAGCCAAAAGTGGCTTTTTTGATATTCTAAGGAGGCTCTACCATGAATCAGACCTTATTGAACCAACTGCGGCACACGAATCCAATTGTGGCCAACATCTCGAACCACGTGACCGTCGACCAAGTCGCCAACGTCCAAAATGTGATTGGCGCGTCGCCCATTATGTCCAGTGCACCTGAAGAAGCGGCCGATATCGTTGCAATTGCCCAAGCGATTACCGTTAACATCGGTACGCTCGCCCAACCCCAGATTGATCAGATGGTCACGTTGCTGCAAGCCGCGTATCAAATGCACAAACCGGTTGTCTTAGACCCGGTCGCCGTCGGTTCCTTAACGTATCGTCAAGGGGTGATCGATCAACTACTCGCTTTAGGCACCCCCGATATTATTCGCGGAAATGCCGGTGAGATTGCCTATTTTGCTGGAATTAACTGGCAAGCTAACGGGATTGATGCCGGAAGTGGTCAAGCCGACATCGTTGATTTAGCACAACAAGCCGCTCGTAAACTGAACACTACGATTCTATTAACGGGTCCAACAGACGTGGTCACCGATGGTCAACGGACGACCCAAATCTTCAACGGGACCCCGCTCTTCCAAACCCACGTCGCTCTGGTGATATGTTAACCGGCGTTTGCGGTGCGTTCGTCGGCATGCTACCTGACGATCCTTATCAAGCAGCCGTTGCCGCAGCCACCACTTTTGCCGTCACGGGTCAATTAGTCGCTGAAGCGATGCCACAACCGTTACCTGGTAGCTTTTATCCGCAATTATTAGACCGTTTGTTCACGGTGACGACCGAAGAAATCAGTCAAAAAGCCCAATTAAAGGAGTCCAATTAAGATGAACGACTTCCCACAAGCCTTAACGATTGCTGGTTCCGATAGTGGTGGCGGTGCTGGCATGCAAGCTGACATTAAAACGATGCAGGAACGCCACGTTTTTGCCACCAACGTGGTCGTCGCGATTACCGCTCAAAATACACTCGGGGTGCAAGACAGTTTCCCGTTACCCCTTGAATTGATTACTAAACAATTTGAATCGTTGGCAGCCGACTTCCACATTAAAGCCTGTAAAACCGGTATGTTAGCCGATGCCGCACACGTGGCGGCTGTAGCCGAAAATTTACGGCGCTTTGACTTTGGCCCGCTGACGTTAGACCCCGTCATGATTGCTAAGGGTGGGGCCGCACTTTTAACCGAGGATGCAATCACGACTTTACGCAACGAATTATTGCCCCTCGCAACCGTCCTGACGCCCAACTTACCCGAAGCCGAAGTCTTGATTGGTCAATCCGTTAAAACGCCAGCTGAGTTCAAGTTAGCCGCTCAAATCTTACAAAAAATGGGCGCGCAAAACATCATCATCAAAGGTGGCCACCAAACGGCGGAACAACAAGCCAACGATTATATTTTATACGCGGATGGCAGTGATGAATGGCTGTCGACACCCCGGATTGAAACGGTCCGAACGCACGGGACCGGTGATACGATTTCAGCTTGCATCACGGCGGAACTTGCCAAAGGCACGCCCTTAAAACAAGCGATTCGGATTAGTAAAGCCTATATTCAAGCGGCAATTGCCAATCCGATTGCCGTCGGTCACGGCCATGGTCCGACCAATCACTGGGCGTATCGGGAGGTTGAACATGACTAATATTTCCCCGGAAATACTCCAAACCTATTTAGTGACTGGCACCCAGGATACCGGCGTCGCCCAATTCTTACCGACATTAGAAGCGGCACTTAACGCTGGCATTACTTGTTTTCAATTCCGCGAAAAAGGTCCGAATAGTCTGCAATCAGCAGCTGAGATTGAACATTATGCCCGCCAAGCTCAGCAACTTTGTCGGACTTACCAAGTCCCTTTTTTCATTGATGATCGATTAGAACTGGCCTTAACACTCCAAGCTGACGGCTTGCATGTAGGTCAATCCGATCAACCGTGGGCTAAAATCGAAACCGCCAAACGCCACGGTTTAATCACCGGTTTATCTTGTCATAGCGCCGCCGAAATCATAGTCTGTCATCAACAACCGATTTTAGATTATTTAGGCATTGGCCCATTTTCCCCACCCATTCTAAATCTGACGCGCAATCACCACTTGGCTTACAACAATTAGGCGATTTTGTCTCCCTCAGCGAACGACCCGTCGTTGCAATCGGTGGCATTTCACTACAAAATATTGCCAATGTCGCCCAAACCGGCGTTGCTGGAGCCGCCGTCATTTCGGTGATTACCCAGAGTTCAGATATTGCTCAAACCGTTCAAGCGTTAAAACAACCGTGGCACACTGGCGAGGCTTCATTATGAAAATCAATCGTAATCAATTTTTACTATGGTTTGGTGCCGCGATTTCGATTGCCGAAATCATCACCGGCACCTTAATCGCACCGTTAGGCTTGTTTAAAGGTAGTTTAGCGATTATTATCGGCCATTTAATTGGCGCCTTTTTATTGTTACTGCCAGCAAGCTTCATCGGGGGCCAACGTCAACAAAATGCGATTGAACTAACCCGGCCCGTCTATGGCGCTACTGGCGTTTTATTATTTTCCATTCTAAACGTCGTTCAATTGATTGGCTGGACCGGTGTAATGATTGCTAACGCCGCCCAATCGTTGCAACAATTAAAACTACTAAAAACGAGTTATTTGGTTGATCTCTTAATTGTTGCCGGCCTGATCATTGGTTGGTTAGCCCTCAAAACCCAGGTATTTTTCCGATTAAATAACCTAATCGTTCTTCTATTAGTGGTCGCTTGCGCCGGACTTTTTTGGCAACTAGGTGTCCTCCCCCACAACCCACAACAACTTGTTACGCAACACATTAGCTTTGGCGCCGCCGTTGAACTCAGTATTGCGATGGCACTATCGTGGTTACCGTTGATTGCCGATTATACGCAACATTCAAAAAAGCCCCTAACACTCTCTTTATGGAGTACTAGCGGCTACTTTTTCGGCAGTCTAGGCATGTTTTTCTTAGGTTTTTTAACTGTAATTTTAACCGGCTATACCGATTTCAATCAATTTCTAGCGGCCACCCATTACGGTGTAATCGTGCTGTTCATCATTCTTTTTTCCACCATTACAACCACCTTTTTGGACGCTTATTCCGCCGGTATCAATCTTAAAAATATATTTCCAAATTGGCGACTCGCCCCCAACACACTCGGGATTGGCGTCACATTACTTGGACTAGGCTTAGCAAGTAGTACCCAGTTATTTAAATATGAGCTATTTCTCAGTTTAATCAGCGCCACTTTCACGCCACTGTACACAGTCGTTTTCTTCAATCTACTTTATCGTCGATTGCCAAAATGGCTTAATTTCAGCTGTTGGCTAATGGGGACCGTTGGCTACTACGGGTTACAACGCTTTGATTTTCCGTTGGGCACCACGACACTATTGATGCTCTGTATCATCGGTGCGCTTTTTGTAAGCAGTTATGTTACTCGGACGATTCATCAGTCGGCTCAGCCGTAGCAGCGAAATACGCTGCCTTTTCTTGGGCCCAGTAAGCGTGATCGTCTGATGTAATCGGGCGGAGCACCCGGCACGGATTACCAACCGCAATCACATTATCCGGAATGTCTTTCGTGACGATTGAACCGGAACCAATGACCACGTTACTGCCGATCGTGACCCCCGGATTAACCACTGTGTTGCCACCAATCCAGACGTCATCCCCAATCGTAATTTCGTGGCCGTATTCTAAATCATCGCGCCGTTCTTGCGCCGTAATCGGATGACCGGCCGTATACAAACTAACCCGCGGGCCGAAGAAAACATGATTGCCGATTGTGACCGGTGCCACATCGATAATGATGCAATCATAGTTCATATAAACATGCTCGCCAATCGTTGTTTGACAGCCATAATCCGTCCGAAAAGGCGGTTCGATGTATAAATCTGCGCCACTTTTGGCGAACAATTCTTGCGTGAGTTCACGCCGATAAGCTTGTTGTTCTTCAGTCGTTTGATTAAACAGGCGGGTTAACACCCGGGCGTGCTTCATATCGGCGCGAAGTTGGTCATCGTTGGCCCGATACAGTTGGCCGTTAATCATGCGTTCTTTTTCAGTCATCTTATTTCCTCCAGTCTCCTAAAAAAGGGTGCCACATCAATTTAATTTGACGTGGCACCCTTTTTATCTTACCAAATCGCAACACGTTGTTCTGGTGCTAAATACATCCCATCAGTCGGTTGAATTTCAAAGGTCGTATAAAAATCAGCCAAGTTTTGGACTTGGACATTGGCACGCAAAGCGTTTGGCGCATGGACGTCAACATTCAACAACAATTGTTGATATTGAACCGTCGCTTTCATCCGCCAAATCGTCGCCCAATTAGTAAAGAAGGCTGCTAAATCGACATCGTCTGCGGATTTCGCCGCCTCTAGCGCACAACTCAAGCCACCGGCATCGGCGATGTTTTCCGAAACCGTTAACTTGCCGTTGACCGCGTTGCCAGCCAATTGGCGACCGTCAAATTGGTCAATCATAGTCTGCGCCAACGCCTTAAAATGGTCTAAATCACTGGTTTGCCACCAATTATTTAAATTACCATATTCATCAAATTGCGCACCGTTATTATCAAACGCGTGTGAAATTTCATGGGCAATCACGGCCCCAATCCCACCGTAATTCGCACTACTACTTTGTGCCAAACTATAAAATGGCGCTTGTAGAATTGCTGCAGGGAAAACAATCACATTTTTAGAAGGTGAATAATAGGCGTTGACCGTGGCCGCACCCATTTCCCATTTAGCGCGATCGACGGGTTGCGTCAATTGGGCAAAATTCTCAGTTTCAACGGTCCGAATAAAGTCGGCCGTATTTTCAAATAACGTCCCACCATCAACAGCCGGTACCGTTCTTAATTTTGCAAAAATTGGAGCGATTTTCTCAGGATAGCCCACATGAATCCCTAAATGATTGAGTTTAACAATCGCTTTTTCGCGCGTTTCTGCGCTTAACCAATCGTTATTTTCGAGACGTTTCTGATACACACCAATCATCTTTTTAACCATTTGTTCGACATCTTTTTTGGCCGATTCACCAAAATAACGCCGACCATAATAGTCGCCGACCACTTGGTTAAACATCCCTAGTGCCAAATAATACGCACTCTTGGCTTGCGGACGGGCTTCTTTACTCCCAGACAAAGCGCGGCTATAAATCGAACTAATCTGACGCATTTCTTCATTCAAATAGCCACTCCAACCGCGAACCGTCATCACTAATAACCAGGCTTTAAAATCGGCAAAGTTCGCCGTTGTCACCAATTGAGTTAATTGGTCAAAATAGGCGGGTTCCGTCACGATAATTTGCGTCGGTTGTTTAGGCAATACTTTTTGGAATAGTGTTTTAAAATCAAGTGTTGTTTGTTGCGTCAAAAACGGTGCTAAATCACGCGGATTGTAAAGTTTCGTATAATCGGCTGCTTCTTCGGCACTTTTGACGTAAGGCGCTAGTGAGCGATCGAAGACTAAAGCCTGTTTAACGGTCTTAGTCGCATCAATTGGCGCTAAACCAATTTTCTGCAGGAGTTGGACCATCATATCCGTAAAGACGGCTAATAGTTGGTCAGCACTCTCATTGCCTGCTTCATAATACGTTTTATCCGGTAAAATTAAATCCGCGGCTTCAATGTATAACGCATTTTGTTGGGTTTGTTTCATATCTGGATCAACCGATAAATTAAACGGTGTTGGTAACCCCGATAAGACCCAGTCCGCCAAGCCTTGATTATAATCGGCTAAATTGCTCAACGATTGCACGCGAGCGACTAACGGTAAAATCGGGTTGACGCCTAGTTGATCACGGGTTTTAAAATCGGCCGCTAAGGCGTAATAATCCATAAAGGCTTGTAATAAAGGTTGATCGACTGGTTTCAACGTTTCAAAATCTTGCATTAACTGATCGTCGATTTCATCCACTAACGCGACAAAACCACCCGTCGCTGGTTTATCGGCCGGAATCTTAGCTTGCGCCAGCCAATCAGCATTCACGGCACCATAGAAATCATCTTGCATCCGTATCTTCGTCATAAAAGAACCTCCTCAAACAGAATCTATCCTTAGTCTACCATTAAGTTTGTCTTCTAAGCCACCGGAACGGTCCTTATTTCTTTTCCGCTTTCAATAACGTAAATGAGCGCATAAACGACTTCAGCACCCCGCTATCCGAATAAACCAATACATTCATCCGGTAGATAATCAGCGCTAGGTAGGTCAGCCCGACTAAGGCGACAATCGCTAACCCTAAACCCAGACCAGCGGCCATTGCGCTGATATCGCCATTCGCGAAACGAACCGGTAACATGATTTGTGAGAATAACGGCACATAACTTAGAATTCTTAGGATTGGAATATCCGCGTGCGACATCAACACAAAGCCGCCCATATAGCTGAGGGTGCCCATAATAATCAACGGCGAAATTGCTTGTTGAACTTGATCCATTCGTGAAACTACCGAACCGAGCATCGCTGCGATGATGGTATAGAGTAAGACCCCGACCACTAAAAAGGCAATCGCATACCAAATCGGTGGCGTCCAAATGACGGCCGTCACTTGTTTTAAGATACTCCTCAACGCGACTTGCTGTTTTAAAAATTGATAACCGACCAGCCAATCACCAGATAGACACCGATTTGGGTTAAAACCAGCGCCAAAATCGCGCCAACCTTTGCAAAAAATTGGGTTGTCGCCGAAACACTTGATAGAATGATTTCCATAATGCGCGAGCCTTTTTCGGTCGCTATTTCCTGGGCAATTATCCCCGCATAATTGACGATGAAGACAAACATTAAGACTGTGATCCCTAATGAAATCATTTGAGTGACATCTTGATTCTGACTCTGAGCTATTTTTTGTTGACCGTCCTCAACCGAAACAGTGACCGTTTTCACCGTAGTCGGCGTCATCAACTGCTTGATTTGGGCAGTGGGTACATTGGCCGCTTCTGCCAATGTGACTAACTGTAATTGATTGATTTGATTCTGCAACGTACTGGGATCAAAATCATGACTCGCTTGTTGTTGATAATAAGTTATTTGGGCCTGTTGATCGACCGTTAAGTAGCCATCGATTTGTTCTTTTTCTAACGCCTGTTTAGCTTGTTTAACCGTCGTAATCGCTGGTTTAACTGTATAGTCGGTCCCTTTAAGTTGCCGAATCGCCGCACTTTCAGGCGCTTGGCCGACTATCGCAATTTTAGCCGCAGTTTGTGACTGATCAATGATTTTCCCAATCCCAAACACCACGCCTAACAACAAAACGGGCATTAAAATCATCGTTAAATAGGCCGGACTTTTAATATTCTTCATAAAAACCTGTTTGAAGATCACCTTAAATTTAGTCATTGGTTTCCGCCACCTTTATTCTGAAGATTTCATCTAAACTAGGGGCCTGTTGACTAAATTCTGGAATATAACCGGCCTTAGTCGCTAGTTCAAAGATTTGTGGGCCGACCGCTTCATCGGTTAGTGTGATTTCAAGTTGTTGGCCATGCGGTGTTACACGTGAAACGCCGGGTAATGCTTCGAGCGTCGTCTGCGTCAGTGGCGATTCCAAAAACAACTTCGTCCGGCCAAATTGTTGCCGAATCTCATCGACCGTTCCGGCGAGCGCAATCTGGCCTTGACGGAGCATCACAATCCGATCACTAATTTTAGCGACGTTAGTCATATCATGACTCGAAAAAATAATCGCAGCGCCTTTTGCTTTCAACCATTCAATGCCGTCTTCCAATAAACCGGCGTTGACCGGATCGAGCCCACTAAATGGTTCGTCTAAAATGATCAAGTCCGGTTCATGAATTAAAGTCGCAATCAACTGCACTTTTTGTTGATTGCCTTTTGATAAATCTTTAATTTTATCGGTCCGTTTGCCCTTAACGGCAAACCGCGCCAACCAGTCATCAATCCGCGGTTTAACGTCGGCCGCCTTGCAGCCCCGCAATTGCGCAAAATATAAAATTTGTTGTTCAACCGTCATCTTAGGATATAAGCTCCGTTCTTCGGGTAAATAACCCAATTGATCGTAATCGCGACTAGTGAACGCGTGGCCTTTCCACAAAATTGTCCCTTGATCGGGTGTCATAAAATTCAAAATCATCCTGAAAGTCGTCGTTTTGCCGGCCCCATTTTGACCGATTAACCCTAAAATTTCACCCGGTTGAACCGTAAATGAAACATCATCGACCGCCTTCATTGCCCCAAAACTTTTTGATAAATGTGAAAGTGTCAGCACTGTCCCTACCCCCTAATATCTTAATCACATTAACTATACAATATTTCCCGGGAAAATCACACCCTTATCAATCGTTAATCGTTGTTGCCAAAGACCTTATACATCATTTAATGTCGATTGACAGCAACGAGTTGCTTTGCTAATTGACTGAGTATGATTTACATTTAACTTGGCGGATTTGATGAGTAACATTTAAGAAGATGAGGAACACTACAACTAAATGTTTCGCGCTCAAGATACCGAAGAACAACATTAAAAAAGACGAGTTTATGCCAAATTACTGGCATAAACTCGTCTTTTATTTGATTAACTATTGAATTTCAATTCGATTAGCCGCGGTTGCTTGTTCAGCTTGCTTTGGCAATTCTAAGTTTAAAACACCATTGTCGTATTTCGCACTAATCTTGGTGCGATCAACTGCTGGTAAAATAGAACTGCCGACTGAAACGGCCGTAATGCCGTTCACTTTGGACGACATTGCCATCCGCATCACTATGATCATCAAAACTATCCCGTTTCGCACTAATCTTCAACGTCTCATTTTGATAATCGACGTGAATATCTTTCTTCTCTAACCCCGGTAAATCAACAGTCAATTGGTAAGCTTGATCTGTTTCTTTGACGTCGGTCTGCATCATGTTGTCAGTTTCAGGCGACATTGCAAAGAATTGTTTACCAAAGTTCTTGAAAAAGTCATCCCCAACTAAACTATCTAGCCAATCTTGACGACGATCCATTAATTCGTTTGCCATCTCTAAAACTTCCTTTCTTTATTTGATTACAAGTCTATTATAAGGCGTATTTCTGAAAATTCAAGAAATTAGCACTCTTGATATTCGAGTGCTAATTTTGCGTTTTTTTGTGCCCATCCAACTCATTTTGATACCCCACTAATCGCATGTATGCTATACTTAAGGTTCCAAAAATATTCGGAGGTAGACTCATATGAAAATTGTTGTTTTAGCGGGCGGTCGCAGTACTGAACGCAACGTTTCACTAACGTCAGGCCATAAAATTACGCACGCATTACAAACGAAAGGCCACGATGTTGCTTTTGTCGATCTTTTCTTAGGTGACGATTTGCAAGCCGTTGATTCAATCGACGATTTGTATTCATCAGATCCCATCGAAAAGGACTATGACATCAGCGATGCCGTTTTAACGGACGACGACATCAACAAGTTACGCACGGATGGCACGACGCAATTGTTCGGCCCCAATGTCTTAGAAATTTGTAAAACTGCTGATATCGTTTTTCTCGCATTGCATGGTGGCGATGGTGAAGATGGTAAGGTTCAAGCGGTCCTCAATCTCTTTGGTATTCCTTATACCGGTAGCGATACATTAGCCGCTGGTGTCACAATGGACAAAAAAGTTTCAAAAGAAATTTTACTTTATAATCAAATTCCAACGGCCCGTTTCGTAGCCGCTTACCGGAACCAAGTGATTCCAGCGGTCCCATTTGAATACCCCGTTGTCGTCAAACCTAGTAACGGTGGGTCAAGTGTCGGCACCCACATCGTCCACAATGAAGGCGAATTAAAACCAGCCGTTGAAGATGCACTCCGTTTTGACACGACTGCTTTAATTGAAGAATTCATTAAAGGTCGCGAATTCTCATTGGGCGTCATTAATGGCCAACCATTACCCGCCATCGAAATCGTCGTTAACGACGGTTGGTACGACTTTGAACATAAATTCGTGACAGGTAACACAACACAATTCATCACACCACCGAACGATTTACCGGATGATGTCCACGATGCGATGAAACAAATGGCGCTAGATGCGATGCAAGCACTTGGCCTCACAAATTACGCACGGATTGATTTCTTCTGGAGTCCTGAAAATGGGTTGTTCGTCATCGAAGGTAACACGTTACCTGGTATGACCCCCTTATCATTAATTCCGCAAGAAGCCGAAGTTGTTGGGATTAGTTACCCCGACCTCTGCGAAATGATCGTTAACGGTAAATTAGAATTATTGAAAAATAAATAAGTGCTTTTGAGTTGCTATCACTCAAAAGCACGTTAGCAAACAAAAAGGCGACCTTATTGGCCGTCTTTTTGTTTGCTTAAATGACTGATTGCTGTTTCAATTTGGTCGCGCACACTTCTAAATTGGTTTAATTTAGCCTCATCATCCCCGTCAAAAGCGGCTGGATCCGGCAACGGCCAATGAATCCGTTGGACATGAGGGGGCGTCATCGGACACTTATCCCGCGCATCACCACATAACGTCACGACTAAATCACAACTTTGTAAATAATCGTTGTCGATTAACTGCGATTGCTGCTTTGAAATATCAATGTCTTTTTCAGCCATCACCTGAACGGCAATCGGGTTTAAGCCGTGCGTTTCAATTCCGGCACTCGCCACTTGCCAATCAGGCCCAGCAAAGTTTTACCAAACCCTTCCGCCATCTGACTTCGACAGGAATTACCCGTACATAAAAAATAAATTTGGGGCATCTTAACGACCTCATTTCAATTTAGATTGGATAATCATTATACAACACAAAAGGCCAATCCGAATTGCGAATTGACCTTTTAGCTTATTTATCAAAAAAAACTGAGATTGGAATATCAAGTTCATCATGTAACGACTGAATTTCTTTCACCGTAAACGGAATCTTACCACGAATCTTCCGATTAGCCGTCGTTAACGTCTTCCCTAGCACATCGGCGACGACTTGTTGTTTTAAATCATGACTCTTCAAATAACCTGATAAAACAAATAACTTCTCTGCCAAAGTTGGCACCCCCAAAAGAATACTAATGCATTTTGTTCCACATTAGGAATGTTACGTCATCTCCATAAACTTGTCAATTCGACTTTTTATAGGAAAATGATAACTTTTTGACGTATTTTGTCATATAATTAATGTTATCTAATTATTTTTAATTCTAGAAGAAGGTGAATTTAATGTTTGGCCAATTATTACACGACAAACGGCTTGCGCTAAACTTAACGATGCAACAACTCGCCGACCATTTAACCGCAAACTATCAGATTAAAGTCAGCAGCTCGATGATTTATCGCTGGGAAAAAGGCGCCGCTCCAGCATTAAAAACACTCTTTATCGTGGCGACCGAACTACACATCGACTTGAATCAACTGGCAACCACCGTCGCGGATAGCCATCGCCAATCAGCACCCAAAAAAATCGGTTAAACGCAAGCATAAGCAGCGTTTAACCGATTTTTAATTGTTACTATTCAACTTTAATGTCAGTCGGTTGGTTTTGCTTGCCAATCGTTTTAACCCCTAGAATATCTAAGAAGAACGTAAATATTGGAATTCCGACGATTAAGCCCCACGTCCCTAAGAACCGTTCAGCCGCAAACAAGATCACAAACGTGAAGAAGATTGGTAATTGAGTCTTACTCGACATAAATCGTGGATTCAAGACGTAAGTTTCCAACGTGTGAATCGCGACAATCATCATTAAGATATACGCGACAAATTGAATCCCGCCCACTGAAAAGGCGATAATACACAACGGTACACACGAGATAATCACACCGGCAACCGGAATCATCGACAATAAGAAGATCATAATCGCCAAACTTGGCACATTCGGCATTTTCATAATCGTTAACGTAATCGTCGTCAGAACCGTATTAACCACCGCGATGAAGAGTTGCGCTTCAATCACAACGCCAAACGTGTTGACGAATTTTTTAGCGAAATAATAAATGTCCTGGAAGAACCACCCGTAAGTACTCTTCAAAAAGAGTTGCCCGAATTGACTGAGTTGGTTCAATTCAATCGTGTAGAAGAAACTTAAGATGAATGATAGGACAATCGTCACACCCATCGTCCCAATGCCGGTGATGTAATTGACGATCGTCGTCACACCATTTTTCAACTGTTCGGTTAAATTGAATTGTTTCATGTAATCACTGATGATTTGCATGAACTTATTCGCATCAAACGACGGACTTTGGTAGAACTTATAGACACTCTCACCCAGTTTAATCGTTTGTTTCGCAATTTGGGGCACATAAATCGTGACGGCCAAATAGACTAAAAAAATAATTAAGATGTAGAGCGGTACGACCACCGCTGCCGATGGTATTTTGATATAAGTTTGAATTTTACGCACTAATTGCGTCACTAAAAACGTAAAGATAAAGGTTAATAAAATAATATTCATCATTGGTCGCGCCACGTAGATTAACCCAATCAGAATTAATAAGACTGTGGTTTTTCGCAACTGTTGATTCGCGATAAATTTTTGATATAAAGTCACACACTTTCCTCCTATGCCCAATTACATACTCAATCCATCTATTCTACAACACTTTTGTGGTTTTGAGTATTTAAAGCTACGGTACCTAACGACTTTTACTTACATTATTTATTAAATAGTCGTATACTTGTTTGGTATTTTAAATTTTTAAACTAGAAAGGATTTTCGGCATGTTAGAAAAAACTTTTTATAAGAAACTACTACAACACTCCTTTACTTTCCCAATTATCGTTAACTATTGGGACGGTACAACTGAAACGTATGGTTCTGGGGAGCCTGAAATAGCAATTACTTTTAAAAAAGCAATTCCCATCAAACAATTATCAAGTAACGCTTCACTCGCACTCGGTGAGGCCTATATGGCTGGTGAACTGGAGGTTACTGGGAAGAATGCTGCACCTTTACAAGAATTGATGACAGCGGCTTACAATAGCGCTGACAGCTTTATGCGTAATCGCAACTATATTCACTTCTTACCTAAACAATCCCATTCAGAAAAAGCCAGCAAGAAAGATATCCAAAGTCATTATGATTTAGGCAATGATTTTTACCAACTATGGCTCGATCAAAGCATGACTTATTCATGTGCCTATTTTGAAACTAAGAATGATAGTTTGGAAACTGCGCAACTGAATAAGGTCCACCACATTTTACGTAAACTCAATCCACAACCCGGCCGGACATTTTTAGATATCGGTTGCGGTTGGGGCACGCTGATGTTAACGGCGGCTAAGGAATACCATCTAAGAGTCGTTGGCATTACGTTGAGCCAAGAACAATACGATTTTGTCGCTAAACGCATTGTTGATGAAGGCCTTAGCGATGTCGCTGAAGTCCAATTGATCGATTATCGGGAATTAAAACACGCCCCATTCGATTACATTACCAGTGTTGGGATGTTCGAACACGTCGGCCAAGAAAATCTCGGCGAATATTTCCAAGACGTCGCTGATTACCTAACTGACGACGGTGTCGCTTTAATCCACGGCATTACCCGCCAACAAGGTGGCGCTAAAAACGCCTGGATCAATAAGTACATCTTCCCCGGTGGTTACGTGCCCGGTCTAGTTGAGAATACGCAACACATGATCAACGCCGGTCTCCAAATCGCTGATATGGAACCTTTACGACGCCATTACCAAAAGACACTTGAAATCTGGGATGCGAATTTTAATGCACACCGCACTGAAATCCAAGCACAGACCAGTCTTGAGTTCGTCCGTATGTGGGATCTCTACTTACAGGCTTGTGCCGCTTCTTTTGAATCTGGGAACATTGATGTCATTCAATTCCTCGTTTCAAAAGGCGCTAGTGCCCGTGATTTACCAATGACCCGTGATTATATCTACAACGTTTAATGCTTATAAAAAGAGCCCGCTGATTATCAGCGGGCTCTTTTTGATTAATCACTATTATTTTAATTCAGCTTCTGCTTTCGCACGAACGTCAGCGTCGCTCATATCTAAGTATGGTTTCATAATTGCTGCCGTCTGGTCAGTATTGCGGCCATTTGATTCCATATAGTGATCCCACAAAGCATCTCTTACGATTGTCTTGTCGTCACTCCAATCAAATACCTCAGACATTTTCATATCTAAAACTAATGTCTTTTCTACGTCTACTGCCATTTTAAAGGCCTCCCTTTTTTATATTACAAGTTCTATTTTAGTCCTCTTTCACAAAAGTGGCCTAAATAACGCCTTATTATTTTTAAAGGAATTAATTAATGAGCTTTAAAACAAACTGGCCGATCACCAAAACGATGGCTAGATGCACACACAACTGATCAATAATCACGAGATAAAACGCATCAATCCGCGTACGGGTGCGCAATAAGCTCGCGATGATTGCCATGTTTAAAATCAGGTAATTGATGAACCACAAGACCCCGATTAAAATCAGTGCGTTTAACCCGGCAAACCACGCGATGATTAACGCAATCAACGCTACCGGCAAACTGATGCCGCTATAGGTTGCAACTTCCGCGACATAGCGGTTAATGGTCGTCTTCTGTCGGCCACCAAACCGTTTTAATAAATAGCCAATCCCTAACAAGCCCGCAACGACGACTAATTGGTAAAGCCAAAAACGTAAGTTGAGTGGTAATAAAGCGGTTGGCTGCCGTAAAACAATGTACGATGTTGAAACACCGGCAATTGCTTCAGTCTGTTGTGCCCAATCTGCCACTAATAGGCTGATTGTCGCCATATTGATTAGTAATAGGGTTCCAATCGTAATCCACCCGAATCGCCCGCTAGCCCACTGCCAATTCGTTTTAAAGGGGTGTTGCCAACTGCTTTTTATATATTGATAATAAGCTGAACGTGTTATTTTTTTTTTAGGTGTGTCCGTGATTAAATCACGTTGATGTCCACAACCAGGACACTGGCGTAATTTAGAACCATATTTAATATGGCACTGTGTGCATTCAATCATCCCGCTACCTCCTTGGAATCTGTTTTATATTCTAAACTAGTCAGTTTCGATTGTCGACTACTAGGATCAATCGACCACCCGTACTTTTGGGTATGATACAAATCAAATTTGAAACCTTGATCGAATCTATCCCCCTAAAAAACAGCTCTTTTATAGCATTTTGTGACAAGTAATGCTTACAAAAACACCGATTATTCTATATGCTCCTCGGTCCCGTACTTTTGGGTATCATACAGATGTGCTTATTAAATAAATGAATACAAAAAAAGGTCAAACCTTTCGGTTCAACCTTTTTGCTTT
>NZ_BAMJ01000031.1 GCF_000615805.1 Latilactobacillus fuchuensis DSM 14340 = JCM 11249 | reverse complement strand
CTCTCGAAATGCTTGTCAATCCTTTTTTAAATATTTTTTGAATAAATATTCATTATCGAGATTACTTATGCATTTCCATCAGTGTTTAACGTTTGTCTTGCTGACAACAAATAATACTATACCAACATCTAACGACATCGTCAAGTAAATATTGCTAATTTTTTTGATTTTTTTTAAATATACATTTAATCAATTAGCGACGTTTGTTTCAATTGACATTCTGGACAGATGCCATGGACTTCCATCCGGTGACCAGTGACGTTAAAACCCGTTAAATGGTGCGCAACCACTTCGACATCGTCTAATCCCGGATAAAAGATATCAACGACCTTGCCACAACGATCACAGATTGCATGGTAATGTTTCGTCTGTGCAAAATCAAAATGACTAGACGCATCCCCGTAAGCCATCTCTTCGATTAGCCCTAGCTCGGTGAACAAGCGTAAATTATTGTAAATCGTCGCCACACTCATATTCGGAAAGCGACCCGCTAAAGCTTGATAGACATCATCGGCTGTTGGGTGTGCGTGAGTGCCAATCATGAATTCCAAGACGGCTTGACGTTGGGATGTAATCCGGACGTTATTTTCTTTTAACTTGCGTAGTGTCCGTTGCACAATTTCTTGACTCATCTAAAACCCCTCCTTTTAATGATAATCATTCTCATGTGCGTATTTATGTTGTTATCGTACCTTTTTTTAGCCGTTCTGACAAGTAAAAAGAACAATAAAAAAAGAACCCACTTCTCAGTGAGTTCTCAATCTTATTTCAATTCTGGTGCATCCGTCTGATAAAGGTTCATCGTCGATTTGCCACCATTTTGTTGAATGACACTAGTCTTGCTCTTCTTATTGGCCGCTTTCAATTGTGCTTTAGCGTCCGTTACCTTATAACTAATCTGCGATTTATCTGGATCTTCAAACCCAACTGGCGTGTAGAAACGTAATAAATCACCGGAGATAACCTTATCGGATAATGAGAGTTCCTCCGTGACGTGTTCACTCAACACTAAGACCCGTTGTTTTTGTTTCGTGGTTAATTTCGTGAGGGCTTTACCCGTCTTCGTATCATAGTAGGTACTGCCGACCTTCGTATAATCCGGTGCGACAAAGTCCCCATTTCGAAAGGCGACGGTTTGATTCCGATTGGCCGCTAACAAATCCGAACCAAACTGAATCGTATCGTCGTTCTTAACCCCTAAGAGGTTTAATAAGGTTGGTAAGACGTCAATTTCACCACCATAAGTGTGGTTGACGCCCCCTTTAAGCCCTGGCTTATGAATCATGAATGGCACGCGTTGGAACTGCGCGTTATCAAAATCGGTAAACTTATCCTGACCCAATAACTTCGCAACAGCCTTCTTATGATTCCCCGAGATACCGTAATGATCGCCATAAAGGACAACCATACTATTCTTATCAAGACCGGTCTTTTCCATCCAAGTCATGAATTCACCTAAAGCTTGATCCAAATATTTTGCGGTTTGAACATAGCCATCAACGGTATCGTCGCCGGTATCCGTCTTAGCAATCGATTGATTCTGTTTATCCAATAGGTATGGATAATGGTTGGTAACGGTAATCAACTTCGCATAGAACGGTTGCGGTAACTGTTCGACGTATTGCGCTGAATCCTGCATGAAGATCTTATCCTTCAAACCATAACCGACGTTGTAGCCTTTACCTTCTTTAAAGTATTGAGAACTAAAGAAATAATCATAGCCCCATGACTTATAAGTGTTATCCCGGTTCCAGAAACTTGGCACATCCCCATGGAATGAGGCGGTTGTATAGCCTTGTTGATCTAGAATCGCTGGTGCGGCTTGGAACGTGTTGGTCGTCCCTTGCGTCACCATGGCAGCCCCTTCTTGGAGTCCAAACAATGAGTTTTCAAGCATTAATTCAGCATCGGCCGTTTTACCTTGCCCCACTTGATTAAAGAAGTTATCAAAACTCAACGTATCCGATTCATGGTACAACTTGTTGATATTCGGCGTGACTTCTTGGCCATCCCACTTATAATCAATTAAAAATTGTTGGGAACTTTCAAGATGAATCACAAAGACGTTTTTGCCTTTAGCGACACCGGTGTATTCCACGTTCGGTGACACACGGTTTTCTTTTAAGTATTTCAAAACGCTACTCATGCTGCTACTATCCGCATTGGCTTTAATCGCGTTATTCTTGGTCGTTTTAACCCCATCGTATACCGTATAGGCGTTCATCCCTAGATACTTAACGATGTAGTTATTATCAAACGTCCGCGTCAATAATCCTGAACGATCCGCTTCGGCCATTCCGAGGTTTGCGCCGAATAAAACGACAGATAAACCGGTAATTGCAAAAGCGTTCCGTTTCATGAAAATACTGCGGTCAATCTTAATCAGTTTCGTCGCTAACAGGATGATCAGAATCACGACATCCGCAAAAACTAAGAAATCTGAATATTCAATAATCCCAGCAATACTCTTACCCAGGTTATTGGAAACTGAACTAGAACCCTTCATCAACGTGAAGGTTAAGAAATCTGAGAATTCACGATAGTATAAAATATTGGCAAATAACCACGCCGACGTGATCAAATCCACGACGATCAAAGTGATATACGATTTACGGCCGTTCATGAACAACGCAATCCCAAACAATAATAGTGTTGTTGGGATTGGATTAATCGTCATGAGAAAGGCTTGCATACCACCTTTGACGCCTAAATTAAACTTCGTTTGATACGCATAAATTGTTTTGAGCCAGAACAATCCGACCGCGAAGAGGAAAAAGCCCCAACGTGTACTCAGTCCAGCTTGAATTTTTTGACTAACTTGTTTCATCGATACAATAGCCTCCGTTAAAGGTCGTTTAAGCTTATAAAAGCCGTTGACAATCTGACAGTTAGTTTACACATCTCCCACTTAAAAATCAATGTATAACCGTGTTTAGCCAGAAATGTTTAACCATTTTTAAGAAATACAACCGACCGTTATTACCTTTAAATCAAAAAAAAACCACCAAGTATTGGCTTACTCAATGGTTAATTACTTAGTCTGCTAATAAATCGTAAAGTTCCATTGCAACTAAATCAATATTGTCGAATTGAAATTTCTGATGTGTGTTGCTATCTTCAAATTCAAATGCTAGCGTTTGTGGATCATAGCTAACGGTAGCCTTTAAATCGCCGGCCTTTTCAAAACGTCTTTCTTGAACCTCAGCGCTTTGATCTTCTTGCATTGCTACCAGACGTTTGATAATCGCAACTAACTGTGATGATTGCATGGCGAAGCCTCCTTTAATAACTAACTTACAGTTTATCAGAAAACAGGCTCGTCTGCACCGTTTATATGCAATTATTTTACAGATGTCCACCATAACTTAATTAAAGCTTGCGTGCCATCGTCACCGAGTTGTTCTTCATTGACTAGCCGTGCGTATAGTTTCTTAGCTTGGTGGGTCGCTGGCAAGGTCAATCCCATCTTTTCAGATTCCGTTAAAGCAATCTTTAAATCTTTCAGAAAATGCTTGGCAAAAAAGCCGGGTGTGTAATCGTTCGCTAGAATCCGCGGACCATAATTCGCTAAACTCCAATTTTGCGCACTGCCACCGTTGACGGTCTTTAACACCGCTTCTAAATCCAAACCGGCCGCTTTAGCATAAACCAACATTTCGGTCATACCGGTCATCGTGCCCGCAATCATAATTTGGTTGGCCATCTTCGTGTGTTGACCGCTACCGGCCGCACCGAAATAATGAACGCTTTGCCCCATCGCTTCAAAAATTGGCAAAACTTGGTCATAAGCCGCTTGATCGCCGCCGACCATAATCGTTAAAGTCCCTTTTTGCGCGCCGATGTCGCCACCGGAAACTGGCGCATCCAGCGTTTGAATGCCTTTTTTAGTTGCGCTAGCCGCAATTTTCTGAGCAAGCGTCGGTGTACTGGTCGTCATGTCAACTAAGATTTGACCCGGTTGGACGACACTGAATAGGCCTTGTTCACCATAATAGATGGCTTCCACATCCTGTGGATAACCAACAATTGATAAAATGACGTCGCTTTGTTGGGCGACTGCGGCTGGACTATCCGCCCATTTCGCCCCCAGTGCGACCAACGCATCCGTTTTATGCTTCGTCCGATTGTAGACCGTCACCGCATAATCCGCCTTCAGTAAATTCTTAACCATACTACTGCCCATCACACCGGTACCAATAAAACCAATTGTTGGTTGCATCTTGAAAAACCTCCTATTTTTTGGTGGTTAACTTCGGCTTCACCGCTAACGCTAAAATCCCCATGAACATCCCGAGATAGTAGGTGAATAATCGCCAAAGTAACATCGCTAACACTAGTTTACTGGAACTGAGTGAAAAAGTGGCAAATAAGGTCTTGAAACTGTATTCCGCACCGCCCGAACCACCTGGAATTGGAAATAACGAGACAATCATGACAATCATGATGTGTAAAACCATAACTTGTAAGTAATTCACATTTTGTGCACCGAGCGCTAACAATACAAAATATGGCACACTGTAATAGAATCCCAATTGCCCGAGTTAATAAACAACCCTTCAATAATTTAACCGGTTCTCGTTTCAAATGGAGACTCTCGGCGTAAAAAGTATCGATTTTGACCAATAACAACGCGTGCCAAGTCGCCACCCGTTTTTGCGAGACGAACCAGCCGACTGGAATTAATAATAGTCGCACCAATTGTTTCGTGAACCGGTTGTAATACATAATCAACAACAACGCGACTAATACCACCACGTGGATGATTAGGCCGAAACTGATTAGAATCGACAACGTCCCAAAATGTTTCGAGACTTGCGAAAAACCGACAATCATACTCAATAGAAAATTGACGAGCACCATGAATTGGTACACGATAAATTTCATCAATAATACCGAGCTGGCTTGACCGGCTTCGACCTTCGATTGCATCAACGCCACTAATTGTGCGGGTTGGCCACCGGTTGAAAACGGCGTAATCGCGTTAAATAACTGTTCAATCAACGGAATCCGTACCGCGTTATGGACGTTAAACTGTTCCGTCCGCCCCTTTAAGAAGACCCGCAGAACAACCGCTTCAAAGCCCCACGAAATTAACATGCAGGCTAACGCCACCAATAACCAACCCCATTTTAAGCGGCTGACATCCCCCACCAACTGGTTGAAATTGAGACTACGACTTTCGTAAGCAAAGATCCCACAGCCAATTGCTAACATCACGACAAACACAATTTTATTTACTCTACTCATAAACGACCCTTTTTTCTGATTGTTGGCCAGATTAACTCAATAAAAAACTGCTGATTCCACAATCAACAGTTTAGCCACAACCGGCTTTATTTCTTAGAATCTAAATCTTCTAATTCCATCAAATCATCCTGGTCCAAATGAAATTCATCATACATCACTTGGGATTGCTTATAAAAAGCAATCATCTGTTGGGCAAAATAATCCGCAGAAATTGTATAAAGTTTCTGCTGGCGCGGTGCTGGATCATCAAAAGCCGTTGGATGGTTCAAATAATTAAGCACTTGATGAATCATTTCCGTTTCCGTCGTAAACGTCGTCCCAATCGATGGATCCGTTAATAAATCACCGGCATACGGACTCGTCATGACCACAATCTTACGTTGCGCCGCCATCGCTTCGATATACGTAAGACCTTGTGATTCAGAATCACTCGCCGACACAAATAAATCAGCCATGTGGTAATAATTCGTGACGTCATCATTATCAACCATCCCAGTAAAAATCACGTGATCGGTCATCTGCAGTCTAGCGACTTGCGCTTCTAAATCTTCACGCGCTGGCCCTTCACCGACAATGACCAACATCAAGTTTGGCTTTTGTGCGACTAATTTTGGTAAGGCATCGATTAAAATATCAATCCGTTTTTCGTAAGCGACCCGACTGAGTGATAATAAGACGGGTTGTTCCGGTCTAATCCCGAGCGCCGCCCGAACATCGACGGTCACCTGTTGTTCATAACGGCTAATATCAACCCCCGTCGGAATGATCCGAATCGGCGCTTTAACCCCATAACGATTCAGCGTCCCCGATACCCGTTCTGAAGGCGCCACAATCCCAGACATGTGGTATAGAAAAGCTTTGCTCATCTGTTTAACGTGGTAAGGCCGTAATAATTTACCGTTTAGCACGTAATGCAAATAATCTTCATACATTGTGTGGTAAGTGTGGAGACACGGAATTTTTAGATTCTTCGCCACGAATTTACCAATATAGCCCATCGAAAATTCAGTCTGCGTGTGGACGATATCTAAATCTAATTCCTTAGCAACTTGGTACGCGTGAAATAAACCCCGCACGGCAATTCGCCGATCAGTAAATGACACAAACGGCACACTCGCAAAGCGGAAAATATTTGGTTCCACCGCGTCTTTATCGACATGTGGATCGGTTGTTGTAAATATGTAAACTGAATGACCCTTTTCTTCCAGTGCCATTTTCAACGTTTTAATGGAGGTTGCGACACCGCTCACTTGTGGAAAGTAGGTGTCCGTGAATATCCCAATATTCAAATGTTCCTCCTCCTTATCTTTGGACAGTTGTTTATATTATAATAATTTAACCGGATAGATGCAATTATCGTCCTTTATTGTAGTCTATTCATACTAGCATAAAAAACCGACTTTAGACCGATAAACACCACAAAAATCAGAAAAGGCGATTGCAAATCACCTTTTCTGACCTTAAACCACTTAATGTAATCCGTAATATACCAATAATCCTAATAGACTCCACAGTGGTAACGCCAATAATAGGCCGTTACGGACGCCCGTAAAAAATTTCATTTGCTCACCAATTTCAGTAAATTAGCTTAAACGCTTGCCATTTACTGACCTTCTCTACTATGATAGAGACAAGTTTAGTCGATGATTGTTAAGAACTGACTTGCTTTTACTTAAGTTTTATTAAAAGGAGCTTGCTGATGCAGACCTATCTGATTAAAAAACCACAAAAACTAGAAATTACTTACGATGAACAAATATTAGCCCTACATTACCCGAGTCTTTTTAAGAAAAAGCAGAATGAAGACCGTGAAATTCCGTTTAGCAAAATTAAATCGGTCCGTTTTTTCGAAGCGACCTATCGCCACGGTCATCTACAAGTCCTCTATCAAAAACCGAATCACGCCCTCGAAAAAGTGGTGATTGATTTTGACACTGACGATAATCTCGAATTACGCCGGATTTATACGATTTTAGCCGACTACCTTGAACGCCCAGCGGAAGAAGATTTAAGTTACGTTAAAACCGGTGAACTGATTATGGCCTACCTCAAGATGCGCGATGAAGGCTAATGACCGAAGAAGAATTCGAAGAAAAAAAACGACGCATTTTAAAACTAGAAGATTAAAAAAGACGAGTCAGCCTAAAAAATAAGGTTGATTCGTCTTTTTTGACCTATTTAGCGTTTAATGAACCCAATGACCATCCCGATTAATAGAATCACCAAGACGGCGACCGTAATCCAAACGTACAGATAATCTTGTTCCTTGGCGAAGGCGTAAATTGATACGACGACCCGTAACACCGGCGTTAAGATTAAACAAAATAACCCTAGCATGATGACGGCCCCGGCTTTTAACGCCCCGATTCCTTGAAAAATCGCGGTAAAGGTTGTTGGAAATTGATATTCACCGTAACCCGTCCCACCGTGGACCATCATTAAACCCAACCCAATGATTAAGATCGTCGCTGAAACAATCACGCCAATTCGTAGAATTTTCCCAATCACTAATTCAATTTCAGCCATTTCGGCTTTTCTATCCGTCATTAGATTTGCACCCCGAATCCTTTTAAGACCATTTGTAAGCCCATGTAGAAGAGAATTGGAATAAAGATGAGTCGAATCCACTTCGGTTGTAAGTATTGCATAATTCGTGAACCAACCGTTGCGCCGACTAAAATCCCCAACGCGAGCGGTGCCGCAATATTCGGTAAAATCGCCCCACTAAAGAAATAAACCGTTGCTGAGGCGGCGGCCGTAACGCCCATCATTAAATTACTCGTGGCACTCGATGGTTTGAGTGGCATCTTCATAATCGTATCCATCGCAGTGACTTTAAACACGCCACTCCCAATGCCTAACAAACCAGAAGCAATACCGGCGCCAAACATCATCGCAAAACCGGCAGGGACTTTTTCAACTTCGTAATCGACTTGTGCTTGATTGGCTTTATCGTAATAAGTGCCATTTAAATTCAGCTTTTTAGCCCATTGATCGGTGGTCCCTTTTTGACTCTCCGCCGCTTTACCCCGTAATTTTTGAACCATATTGTACGTTGAAAAAAGTAGGAAGGCCCCAAATAAAATAAATAAGAAACCAGTCGGTACGACCCCGGTCAACAAAGCCCCGATAATCGCCCCGACCGTGGTCGCAATTTCGAGAAACATCGCGACCCGCAAATTTAACATATCGTCTTTCAAATAGGCAATCGTGGCACCCGAACTCGTCGCAATCACCGAAATGATACTGGCGCCAATCGCGTATTTAATGTCTAACCCAATCGCCAACGTTAAAACCGGTGTCAGAATAATCCCGCCACCAATCCCTAAGATGGCCCCTAAAATCCCGGCAATCACGCCCACTGCCAATAATAATATAATTTGTTGCATTCTATCCAAATCCCCTCTAACTTTGATTCAAGCTCAAATCAGTCTACAATCAACTAACCCGTATATTGGCTTTATTGTAGCATGTCAGACTATCGGTCACAAATATGCTTTTGAGTTGCAACAACTTCCGCTTAACCTAAAAATACCAATTATCTTAAAAACAAAGATAATCAGTATTTTCTGTTAATGCTCAGTTGCTAACCGCAACTCAACGCACTTCGATCTTAACGTGCTTTTGAGTCGCAACAACTTCCGCTTAACCTAAAAATACCAATTATCTTAAAAACAAAGATAATCAGTATTTTCTGTTAATGCTCAGTTGCTAACCGCAACTCAACGCACTTACTTATTTATTTATTTTTCGTTTAAAATGTAACGCCCGTTTAACCACGTCCATAAAACTCAACGATTGGACAATGTGGTCCGCTGGAACGTGTTCACGAACCGCCCGTAGCACCTTTTTAGGTTCTTTAGAAGCAAAGGTAAACGTGCCATTCTGTTTTGTTTTAAGCGCATAGCGCGGAATCCACTTACCTTTAAACATGATTGAAGCAATCACGTAATCGACATCTTTCCACGGAATCTGAATAAACTTACGTGCATCCCGTTCGTTGTAAAATTCAAAGCCTTGATCCCCGATCATAATTTGACCATAATCGGTTAACCCCGTAAAGGCCGTGGCTTTAATAACGAGTTCCACTTTTTTATTGATTGATTCTACCACTTGATCACCTCTCCCATACTGTATCAGCCATTATTATACGCCGAATTCGCATTTCTACCTAATTAAAAACGACGCAGTCTCCTGCGTCGTCAAAGCGAAACTCGCTTACATTAATTGTAATAAATGGAAGACAATTCCGACTACGAATAAGCCAAGAATAATAACGATTGGTGATACCTTTTTCTTCAATAACCACATACAGAATAATGTTAAAGCCAAACCTGCTAAACCAGGAATTAAGCTATCTAAGTTATCTTGTAAAGTCGTTACTTTTTCAGGTGTCAAAGACAAACCTTGAGCTTGTTGTTGTAAAGCAGATTGGATGCCTTTAGCACCACCAGGTAATTTAGCCCAGTCAATGAAAGCACCTTTGTCTAACTTAACTGATGAAACGGTTGGTGTAAATTTAACAGATACCCAACGGTTAACTAATGACCCTAAGATGAACATCCCAAGGATTGAAGCACCCTTAGTGATATCTTGTAAGATCCCACCAGATAAATCTTCAGTAATCTTAGAACCGGCTTTGTAACCAAGTTCTTGTGTATACCACATGAATAACATCCGAATGATGTTCCATGCAAGGAAGTAAATGATTGGTCCAAGAATATTACCAGTCATGGCTAATGAAGCAGCCAATGCCCCGATAATTGGTTTAACAGTAAACCAGAAGACGGGATCGCCGATACCAGCTAAAGGTCCCATCATCCCAACTTTAACCCCTTGGATGGTCACATCATCAACGGGTGCGCCATTAGCACGTTCTTCTTCAAGTGCTAAAGTAACCCCGATGATTGGTGAAGCCACGTAAGGATGAGTATTAAAGAATTCCATGTGACGAACAAGTGCTGCCGAACGGTCTTCTTTAGTTTTGTATAATTTCTTAATTGCTGGAATCATTGAATAAGCCCAGCCACCATTTTGCATACGTTCATAATTCCAAGAACCTTGAAGGAAAGTTGAACGCCACCAAACAGAAATACGATCTTTTTTAGTTAATTTAATTTGTTCTGCCATTTTTGTGAACCTCCTTCTTAGTAGTTGTCTATGATGTCGCCAACTGGATCGCCAGTGTTACCACCGCCGCCGTTACCGTTACCTGAATTGCCTTGTTTTGATAAAGCAAGATAGATAAGAGCAAGCGCTAAACCAATTGCACCAAGTCCGATTAATGTGATTTGAGTGATAGTTGCTAAAACAAAACCAATCGCGAAGAAAGGCCATACTTCTTTAGTCGCCATCATGTTGATAACCATTGCATAACCAACGGCAACAACCATACCACCACCGATTGCTAAACCGTCTGTTAACCATGCTGGCATTGCTGTCAACATATCTTTAACGGGGCCAGCACCAACAGCTAAGATTAAACCTGCAGGAATGGCAATCCGTAAACCTTGCATACCGATTGCAATCCATTGCCACAATTCAATCTTGCGGAAGTTACCTTCTTTAGCAGCAGCATCCATAATATGAACGATCCCTGTTGCCAATGTCCGAACGATGATTGTTAATAATAAACCAGCGACAGCCAAAGGTACGGCAATGGCGATTGCTGAAGAAACGCCGGCTTTACCTTGACCACCTAATACTAAAATAATTGCAGATGCGATTGATGCTAAAGCGGCATCGGGTGCAACAGCGGCACCAATATTTGCCCAACCTAAAGCAATCATTTGAAGTGTCCCACCTAAAATTAGGCATGGGATTAGGTTACCTGTTACAAGGCCGATTAATGTACATGCAATAACGGGTTGATGGAAATGGAATTGATCCAAAATACCTTCAACACCAGCTAAAAATGCAATTAACATGACCAATATCACTTGAATAAAATTCAATTCCATGATGATTAATCCTCCATTTTCTTCTGATAGTGACGTTTAGTAAACGTCTTATTTACCGTTTAATTCATTTTGTGCTTTTTTAAGAATATCTGCCATGTTGCCTTTTGAATCCGTTGGTACTTTACGAACGTCAAATTCAACGCCAGCTTCTTTCAAAGCTTCGAACGTATCAATATCATCTTGATCAAAAGCAAGCACTTTATTCGGTTGAACCTTACCAGTTGAATGAGCCATTGAACCAACGTTCAAGCTCTTCAATGGCACGCCACCCTTGATTGCGCGTAACGCATCTTGTGGTGATTCAAACAATAACAATGCTTTTTGACCACCAAAATGTTGATCGTCTTTAGCCAATTTAATCATTTGATCGATTGGCACAACGTGAGCTTTAATCCCAACGGGTGCCGCTTGTTCGATTAATTTTTTCCGTAAATCATCTTTAGCAACGGCGTCAGAAACAACGATGATCCGACTAGGATTAACTGATTTAGACCAAGCGGTTGCCACTTGACCATGTAATAAACGTGAATCAATCCGTGCTAAAGCGTATTCCATTTTGCCAGGTGTCCCAGCATTTGAAACGGCTGGTTTAGCCGCTGCTTTTGGTGCTTCTTCTGGTTCCAATGCTTCAGGTCTAACCCGAACGCCTGCTTTTGCTTCCCCAAGAATATGAGCAGCAATTTCATGAGCAGAAGTCATTGATAAACGTGAGGCATAAGCTTCGATTAACATTGGTAAATTCAAACCAGTGACAATTGCCCACTTATCTTGATGAGCTTCAAACAAACCATTGGCTTGATTGAATGGTGACCCACCCCATAAATCAACTAAGAACAAGACTTCATCATCTTCACCAAAACTGGCAACAGCTGCTTCTAAATGCGCTTTCAGATCATCGGGACCTTCGCTCGGCATAAAAGTAACTGCTTGGACCTTTTCTTGTTCGCCAAAAATCATTGAACCAGATTGCATGATGCCCTTGGCAAATTCACCATGGCTCGCAATAACGATTCCAACCATTAACAAAACCTCCTTATAAGAAATAGTTGCGTTGAGCTAATAATAAAACGCTATCAACTTAAAATAAAAATATAATGCATTAGCCGTTTTAATCATCAACTTGACGCTAAAAGCGTTTCACTTAAAACGCTTTACTGAATATATTTTACCACAAATTTCTAATCTGTCTAATCATTTTTACATTATTGTTGAAATTGGTCTAGATTGCCTTGATAGCAGCGGTCATCACATTTTGTTGCTTTTTTCACATGAAATACGGTCTAAAAGTAACTGAACAATTAAACTGAATTAGTCTAAATATCCCCGTTGCTAACGCTTAACGGTATACACTATCACCCCCGTTTTAAACCAATCAAAAAAGCTAGGTTAGCTCCAAATAATTGGCTAACCTAGCTTTTATTTAATCGTCGTCACGCTTATGATTTCATTTGGGCTAAATATTGATCACGTTTAGCTTCATCAAATTCTTTTTCTGATTTGGCAATGATCACTGCCGCCAAAGAATTGCCCATAACATTAACAGCGGTCCGCCCCATGTCGACTAACCGGTCAATTCCGGCAATAAAGGCAACCCCTGATGCGGGCACCCCAATCGTCGTAATCGTTGCGAGTAACACAATGAATGATGCGCCGGGAACGCCTGCCATCCCTTTAGAAGTAATCATCAAGACCACCAATAAGGTTAACTGTTGCGCCAAGCTTAAATGAATGTGGTAAGCCTGCGCCAGAAATAGTGCAGCTAGTGATTGGTAAATCGCCGAACCATCTAGGTTAAACGAATAACCGGTTGGAATCACAAACGAGGCAATCCCTTGGCTAACACCGTAATCTTGAATTTTTTCCATTACTTTTGGTAACGCGGCTTCAGAACTAGCCGTTGAAAAGGCCAAAACTAATTCTTCCTTAAAGACCTTCAATAGTTCGAGAATATTAACGTGCCAGATCCGGGCAACTAGCCCCGCGACCACTACGACGAAGAAAATCATCGTTGCATAACAGACCACCAAGAAGAAAACGAGTGGCTTTAATGCGCTGAAGCCAAATTGCGCAATCGTGACCCCAATTAAAGCGAAAACCCCAATCGGTGCCAGTTGCATGATCCAGTTGGTCAGTTTAAACATGACTTGTGAAATCATTTCGAACGCATTAATTAGCGGTTCCGCGCGTTTACCAAAGGTTGCTAAACCCAGACCGAACAAAACAACGAAAAAGATAATCGGAATCATTTCGCCATCCGTCAACGCTTTGAAGATGTTGGTGGGCACAATCCCCATCACCACATCCCCGAGGCCGTGATTACCAACGCTCTTAGCGGCCTCTGTATATTGACCGATTGAACCTTTACTCAAACTATGGATATCAATCAACCGACCCGGTTTGGTCAAATTACCGACTAATAGGCCTAGGGCAATCGCAATGGTCGTCATCATTTCAAAATACAATAACGTTTTACCACCGATTCGGCCTAACTTCTTAATGTCCCCCATCTTCGCAATACCGACAACCAAACACGAAACAACAATCGGTAAGACAATCATCTTGATTAAGTTAATAAAAATCGTGCCAATTGATTGTAGCGTTGCAATGGCGACCTTATTCTGATAGAAAATGCCACCTACCACTAACCCCAAGGCAATCCCAAATAAAATCCGCCAACCTAAACTAATTCTAAAATACCGATAATGTTGCACAGTCTATCACTCCAATTTTTAAGCTTACATTGCCAATAGTGCGAGTAGTTCCTTAATTTCATGCGTGGGTTTAATCGTCGAGCTCGTGTTAACGGCACCGTTCGGATTGTACCAAGCTGTGTCCACGCCCACGTTTTGCCCCCCTTGAACATCGGAAGTCAACGAATCTCCGACAATTAATGCTTGGGTTAAATCAATGTCCTCAATTTGTTGGAAGACCTTCTCAAAATAGGCGGGATCGGGTTTCTGATAACCTAATTCCTCTGAGATGAAAATACCTTTAAAATAAGATTTAAATTGCGAATCAATTAACCGTTGATATTGCGTATGCGCCACACCATTAGTCGTCACGTACAATTCAGCATCCGTTTGCGCCAAAGCCGTCATCAACTGTTGCGATTGTGGCATTAAATCGTGACCGAGTGCCAGACTCGCTAAATACTGGTGCGATAAAGTAGGCCCATCCACGGTTAAATTCAAAGCTTGTTTAAAAAAAGTCGCGAAGCGGGTATTCAATAATGCTTCCCGTTTAAGCGTACCTTGTTCGTATTGCACCCACAACGCCTGGTTAAACGCTTGGTAATCAGCTTTGAGCGTGGGTGTCAAAGCTACTTGTTGCTTTTCAAATAATTGCGTTAATGCCTGATCTTCATCGGCATCAAAATCAAATAATGTATTATCCATATCAAAAAATAAATACCGGTATTTCATGTTAAAACGCCATCCTAATCTAAATGTTTTAATTGTCCTTGGAAATCGGCTATTTGTGTATAACCTTTTTGTTGCATAATTGTTTTTAATTCTGCCGTTAACCGGTCGAAAATCAGTGGGCCTTCTTTTTGAAGTGCCGTTCCGACCTGGACCATGCTGGCCCCGCATAATAGGTGTTCAAAGACGTCTTGGCCGGATTTGACCCCACCGGTACCGATAATTTGAATTTCAGGTTTCAAGCGTTGGTAAAAAGCGTGCACATTGGCTAGTGCCGTTGGTTTTAGATAATCGCCACCAATTCCGCCAAAACCATTCTTAGGTTTAATCGTAACCGTCTCAGTCGCCGCATCAATGAACAACCCGTTACCAATACTGTTGACACAATTGACAAACGCCAATGGGAATTGGTTTAAAATAGCGGCCATTTGATCGAAATGCACAATGTCAAAATAAGGTGGCAATTTAATGCCTAATGGGCCTTGATAGACTTCAAATACGCGCGTTAAAATCCGTTCAACCGTTTCAAAATCATAACCGGTTTGTGGTTTACCTGGTACGTTGGGACACGATAAATTTAATTCAACAATGCCTTTAAAATCGGAAGCGGTAATCTGCGCTAATAGCTGTTCATCTTCATCAATATTAAAACCAGTAATCGATTGAAAATATATTTTGTTCGGAACTGCAATTTGTTGCTGACTGACATAATCTAAATAATAAGGTAAACCGTGATTAGGTAACCCCATCGAATTGATGCTGCCCAATGGTGTTGCCAAATAGCGCGGTTCTGGATTCCCCGTTCGTGCTTGTAATGTCGCACTTTTGGTGACAAACGTGCCCGCTTTCGATGCTTGCATTTGATCTAATTCAGCTGCGTCATAACAATAAACACCGGCTGCATTCATCAAACAGTTATCAAATTCAAAACCTGCTAACGTTGTTTTAGTTGAAATCAATTTATTCGCCCCTTTTCTCACTTATTTCAAATAATTATACGTGATTTGCTTTGTAATTTCCAGTTAATTATTAATTAAAAGCAAAAAACACGAACTTTAATTGCTTGAAAGCACAAAAAAAGCTTGGTTGCCCAAGCTTTTTCATTTTCAGAAAACTAATCGGTTAATGACTCGTCTATCGCGTCATCCTAACCCAATCAACTCATTAAATTTTAATCTGCTCTAAAGCCAATCCAAGGCCACTTGCAACCCGTTGCCCATATTCTGGATCTGCTTGATAGAACTGACGAACTTCTCGGATTTGAATGGCCGGTTTAGTCACTTGGCCTAAATTCATGACAATATTGTCAATCAACCGCGTTTGTTCCGCCGCCGACAACAACCGATAAAGGCGTCCCGCTGCCGCGTAGTAATCATCATTAACCGCATAATGACCCGTTTTACCCGTTAATTGATCGCCATGGACTTGAGCGGTCGGTACTTCAGTTGAACCGTCACTACTATTGGGTTCATAATTGACCCCACTTGCTTGATTTTGCGCCATCGCGCCGTCGCGTGCGTAGTTGTGCACCGCCACCTGCGGACGATTAACGGGTAGCTGTTCATAGTTGGCGCCTAACCGATAACGTTCTGCATCTTTATACCCGAATAACCGGCCTTGCAACAATTTATCGGGTGAGGCTTCAATCCCGGGCACTAGATTAGCGGGTGAAAACGCCAATTCTTCAATGTCTTCAAAATTATTCGTTGGATTTTCATCGAGCACCATCTGACCAATCTCAATCAACGGATAATCTTTTTGTGAGATGACCTTCGTCACGTCAAAAATATCGTACTTATAATTAAGGCCTTCTTCGTATGGCACGATTTGAACGGCCACCGTCCAACTAGGATTATCCTTTTGCTCGATGGCGTTGAACAAATCATTTTGTAAATAATCGGTGTCTTGACCGGCCAGTTTAGCGGCCAATTCATTACTTAAATTATGCACACCCTGATTCGTCTTAAAATGATACTTGACCCAAAATTGTTCGCCGGCGGCATTGACCCATTTAAAGGTGTGACTCCCATAGCCGTGCATCATCCGATAACTGGCTGGGATTCCCCGGTCGCTCATCAAAATCGTCACTTGATGGACTGATTCTGGTGATAATGACCAGAAATCCCATTGCATATCCTGACTGCGAGCGTGGGTCCGTGGATCTCTTTTTTGGGAATGAATGAAATCGGGAAACTTCAACGGATCATTCACAAAAAGACGGGCGTATTATTCCCAACAATATCGTAGTTACCTGCTTCAGTATAAAACTTAACCGCAAAACCACGCACATCCCGATAAGTATCCGGATAACCAGCTTCACCCGCTACTTGTGAAAACCGGGTGATTAGCGGCGTTTGTTTACCAACACCACTAAAGACCGCGGCTTTAGTATAAGCACTCATATCGCGCGTCACTTTAAAATAACCCTTGGCGCCAGCGCCTTTAGCGTGCACCACCCGTTCAGGAATTCGTTCCCGGTTAAAATGCGCTAATTTTTCCAATAATTGATAGTCCTGAATTAAAACCGGACCGCGTTGGCCGGCTGTTTGTGAATGTTGGTTGTCCGACCAAGGTTGGCCTTCATTCGTTGTTAAGTGTTCCGTCATCGTCGCCACTTCCCAAAAAAAGATTTTGTACAACCTAATTCTACTGCGCTTACCGAAAATTACAATGATTCTGCTCATTCAAACTGATTAAACGTTAAAGTAACCCGGGAAATATTCATCCGCAAAATTTCTGTATCCACTATTCTTTTATAGCACAAAAAAGACGTTGCCCCTTGGACAGCGCCTTTTTATGACAACCCAACTACTAATTAGATGTGTTGAATAATTTGCATCAAGATTGGCACGACGACTACGAATAGAACTGTACTGGTCGTCACCACATTAGTCGCGTATTCAACATCGCCATGCGCTTGACCGACAAGAATTGGTAAGACGGCTAATCCTGGTGTTGCGGCTTGAATGATTAATGTACTTTGTTCAACCGTCGGGATTGTCGCCGTATTCTTGAAAAAGAGCATGATGGCCATCATAATGGCTGGCGCCACGACAAAGCGTCCCAATAAAGCGAGCACTGTATCGCGGTCGAAGTGAATCGACTTCAACCCAGCGTCAGCCAAGATAATCCCAATATAGATTAATGACATGGGTGTCACTATGCCACCCACCATTGAGAATGTTTTATCAACCAAGTTTGGTAATGGCAGACCGGTTAATAGATAGATTAAGGCTGCTAGGAAGCCAATGAGGGGTGCGGGTAATAATTTACGCCAATTAAACTTGCCTTTAGCAGCGCCCTTTTCTTTAGTAGGATCATCGTTTGAAATGAAGAAGACCCCAATCGCCCAAGTTGAAACCGTATTGGCCACGTAATAAATCAAGAAGTAAGGCAAACTCTTATCGCCAAACAAAGCGAGGTTCAATGGTAATCCAATAAAGATTGTATTGGCATTAACAAACATATTGATGAACGTTCCCCGGCGACCCGGACGAATCCGGAAGATTTTGGTTAAAAGCCAAGCGACTAAATAACCTAAAGCAAAACTGATTAAGACATAGATTAAACCGCCGGATAAACCGACTAACTTTTCACGGGTTAAATTATCCAAAACTGAAACGAAAATCGATAACGGTAACGCGACGTTCATAATTAAAAATGAAATGCTGCCCTTAAAATTGTCATCAAATTTCTTCGAACTCCGTAACCAGAACCCCAATGCAATCACGACCACAATTTCGATCACGCTTGATAAAGATGTTAAAAATGCGTCCAACTCTTTCACACTCCTATTGATTGTTTATGCCAAAATTTACTGAACCGTTTTGTATTCTGGTACCCATTTTAAATGAGCAACGGCCTGTTTAATATCCGTAATTGGTTCTTTGTTAATACCTTGTTTGACGGCACTTTCAGCAACAGCATTCGCAACCGTTTGTGAGAAGACCTCTAATTGTGTGACCGGTGGTAACACCGCCGCACCCACTTCAGTTGGATCAACAATCCCCCCTAATGAATGAGCAGCTGCACTAATCATTGCATCATTTAGAACTTTCGCAGTTGATGCGATCGTCCCTAAGCCTAAGCCTGGGTATACTAAAGCGTTGTTCGCTTGACCAATTTCATAAGTGACACCGTGATAGTCAACTGGTGCAGCCGGAATCCCAGTCGCTACTAATGCTTGACCGTCAGTCCATTTAATCAAATCTTCCGCAGTTGCTTCAGCTAACTTAGTGGGATTAGATAATGGGAAGATAATCGGCCGTTCAGTATGGGCGGCCATTTCCTTAACAATACTTTCAGTGAAAGTCCCTGGTTGCGTTGAAGTCCCCACTAAAATAGTTGGGTGGATTGCTTTAACAGCCGCTTCTAATGTCGTTAATTCAGCAGCATTCGCGAATTCACTGCGTTTACGGGCAAATGGTTTTTGTTCAGGTGTTAATTCTGGATCGTCATCAAACAATAACCCTTGTTTATCAACCATGTAAAAACGGCTACGTGCTTCTTGTTCTGACAAACCAGCTTGTTGCATTTCTTCAAAAATCCGGTGGGTAATTCCGGCCCCAGCGGTCCCAGCACCAAAACTCATATAAACTTGATCTGTCATCTTAGCCCCTGAAATATTTAGTGCGCCCATAATCCCGGCTAATGTGATAATCCCAGTCCCTTGAATGTCATCGTTGAAAGTCACGATTTGATCCTTATATTTGTTTAAGAGATTAGCCGCATTACTCCGACCAAAATCTTCGAAATGTAAATATAGATTAGGGAACAATGCTTCAGCAGTTTGGACGAATTGATCTACGAAATCATAGTAACGATCGCCGCGAACCCGTTCATGACGATTGCCTAAGTAAAGATCATCATTCAGTAAACTGTCACGGTTGGTCCCAGCATCTAAAACAACGGGTAAAACTTGGCTAGGATCAATCCCTGCAGCGGCCGTATAAACCATCAATTTACCAACTGAGATATCCACACCTTGTGTCCCCCAGTCGCCAATGCCCAAGATTCCTTCACCATCCGTCACAACGATTAATTTAATTTCACGCCCATCAGCAGCGTTTGTTAAAGTCGTCTTCATTGAATCTAGATCGTCAATGGATAAGAAAACCGCATTTTGTGGGTTCACGTATAACGCACTGTAGTTTTCAATTGTATCGGCAATCGTTGGATCATAAACGACTGGCATAAATTCAGCGACGTGTTGACTGAATAGTTTGTAGAATAAAACCCGATTTTCGTTGAATAAAGTCATCAAGAAAATGCGTTGTTCTAACATAGTCGTTTCAGTTTGATATTGGGCGTAAGCTTGTTTAACCTGATCAGCCAATGTTTGAACGTGGGGTGGTAACATCCCCGTTAAACCAAATTGGGCGCGTTCCGCCTTAGTAAAAGCCGTGCCTTTGTTTAAAAATGGGTCATTTAAAATTTGTTGTGCGGTTTCCTTCATATCAAAAATCCCCTTTATCTTCGTTAATATTGCTTAGTATAGAGCAGCCCATATTTGATAGTCAAAACCTCGATCTATGATAAAATAGATTTATATGACCGGTTAAAAGTCAATGATACTAGGAGCTTTTCATGAAAATTAAAGATTTAGACTATTTTACGCAATTAATTAATTTAAAAAATTTTACAGCGGTCGCCAATTATTTTTCGGTGAGTCAACCAACGATTACTTATGCCGTTAAACGACTTGAGGCGGAATTTGAGACTGAGCTGATTGTCCGCGATCAATCACACCAAGGGATTATCATCACCCCTAGTGGTGAACAGCTCTATCGACACGCCCAAACGATTCTCAAGGAAATCGCCTTAACTGATAAAGATATGGCTCGAATTGCGGCGACTAAACTTAAATTCGGCTTACCCCCGATTATTGGCACCTACTATTTCTCAAAATTGGCCCCCAAACTTATTCAAACGGGGGTCATCAATCAATTCGAAACGATTGAAGCCGGTTCTTCAGAATTATTGGCGGATTTGGAAGCCGGTCGGATTGATGCGGCTTTGCTTGGATCGGCGAGCCCACTCAGTACCGAGACCATTCAAGCGGACGTCATCGAACAACACCGCTTTAAAATCATCGTCAGCCAGATTCACCGTTGGCTGACCGCCGACAAATCGGATTTGCCGAACTCAAGGATCAACAATTCATCATGCTCGCTGAAGGTTTTGTCCATCCACACGTCTTCAAAGCCCTTTCCAAAGTCAATCGGATTCACCCCAAGGTCGTTTATCGAACGTCTGATGCCAGTATTCTTAAAAGTATGGTCCATGCCGGTGCTGGGATTGGCTTTCTAACGGAAACCGGGGTCACCACCGCCGATGACCTTGTTAGCCTCGATTTAACTGACGAACCACAGCCAACCTTTTACATCTCATTGGCCTACCGGAAAAGCCAGCGTTTCTCTGAAACCCAACAAGCTTTATTAGACAGTTTCATTCAAATCGCGCGGGACTACCGCCTCGATTCAACCCACTAAAAAACTAGCCTAAAGGCAGACAATTGTCCGCCTTAGGCTAGTTTTTTTTTGAAGTCGTTCGTTTAAATCTTAATAACGGGGTTGCAATGGCGGACACTAGAATCGCCGCAGCGATAATTTCCAACGTCGCGTTGACCGTAAAGGCTGATAACATCACCCAGATTAACTGATTGGCCGATGTGTGGTACAATCCGGCTGCTTGGTGTTGATAAAACAACCACGTCAAGCCAATCACTAAGCCGGTATTGACCATCGTACTGATGATGGCGATCAGACCCACCATCAACGTCTTTTTAGTCGGCGCCTTAGGTAATTTAACCGCTAAGCTGCCCGCAATCAGTCCGACCAATAACCGCGGTAGAATCGCAATGATTGGATTACGAAAAATCAGAATTGCTAACGGATCAGTCGGCATCACATAGGCCCGAATTAACGAGGTAATCCCCCAAATCGTGCCTAAAATTGCCCCATCTCGTGGCCCAAGGATAATTGCACCAATGATCACCGTTAAATGGATCGTCGTAATGGCTGGCAGTCCGGGAATCAACGTCAAATTCCCGACCATCGGGACAAAACCTTGAATTAATAATAACGCTGTTAATACCGCTAGTATACTCATGCGATAGGTGTTTAAAAAGCGTGGTTTCATATGAGTCTCCAGTATTTAACGCCCCAAAGCCACCATCTGTCCTAATAATTGATTGGTCAACTTAAAGGCTAATTGTGCTACTGTTTCATTATAAAGGGCTAAGTCGGCGGAAGCAAGAACCTGCTTTTGTTCAAAATTAATTTGCTGTTGTCGACATTGTGCCAATAAATTAGCTTCAAAATTAGTCGTCAATTCAGAATAATGATTGTAGTTAGTATCCGCCAACACGGCGACTAACCGGCTTAACCAATAAATATTATTCGGGTCAAAATCGACTGTCGTTTGTCGATAAACGACCGGTGTCTGATCAACCGCCGCATAAAATGGCACCAAACCATTAAACGGATTCGGTCCGTACGCTAACCAATGAATACCCGCTAATTCGGCTGGCACATCGTTTCGAATCTGTAGAATGTGAACTTCTTCATTCCGATTCAACCCAATTGGTCGATAACGTTGCTGCTCCTCTGCCGTCCCCTGACCGTACGGATCAAACGGCGTGTTTTGATAATGGGCACTCAACATCCATTTAACGTCGGCAATCGTTAATTGCTTATTCGGCCGACAGATAAACGGCAAATCATGATCCGTCGGTTGCCCACTAGGCTTAAGACTGAAGCGTTGTTGAATGTACCATGCTCGCGGATTATTATAAGAACGATCCTTTTCAGTTGCGCTCCCAAAAATATGCCGTAAATTAACTTGATCGGTATCGGGATTTAAATGGAACTGTTCAATCATCGCGGGTAAATCAGCGGAAAATAACGTATCCACTGATTCAAAATCAAACTGATCAATGTTAAACCGGTTTGGTGCAATCACATACGCGTCATCAGGAATCCGAATGGCGGCCCAATGATGGCCCCCAATCGTTTCGAGATACCACACTTCGTCGTAATCGGCAAAGGCAATGCCATTTGGTTCATAAGTGCCATAAGTTTCTAGTAACTGTCCTAACCGACTAACCCCTTCACGCGCAGTCTGACAATAGGGTAATGTAATACTCAAAAAGTCAGCTTCACCAATCCCCTCATCCACAAAAGGATCGATTGCTAGGATTTCCGGATTAGTCGTAATCGTCTCACAAGCCGTCATGGCGACATTCTGACTGTTAATCCCAGAACCACCCCAAACACCATAGGCGGGATCCACATCCGGTGTTAAAGTGCATCTTAACGGCGCAGTTGGCAACGGTACTTCAACGCCATTGGCTTCTGACTTAAAGATTGTCGGTTGCTCTGCCGGTTGGACCACCACAAACTTCTGTGGATTAGGTCGGCCGTAACCATCCTCATTACGCGCAATCATCGTCGAGCCATCGTATGACGCTGCTTTCCCGACCAATACCGTCGTGCAAGAACTCATTTTTTTCTTCATTATGCCACTCCTTACCTCTAAAAAGTTATCGATTATCTTAAAACCATTCTAACACGTTATCTCATATTTGTTATGCTGAATTTTGAATATTTTTGCAATAAATAGTCGATATATCCGTTAAATCTCCAATAATTCGCATTAATATTCAATTTTATCCATATTTTAACTGCACAAAAAAACTCAGCAATCACAAGGATTACTGAGTTACCGTTATCATAATTAATACCGGTGATCAACATATATAGCACTGAGATACATTGGTATCACTACATTCATAGGTGGTCTGCGCACAATTTGTGCACTGCAAAGTGTTCCTGAAATTAGGAACACTTTTTTATTTTCTACTATGATTAATACAAGCTTATATTTGTAAAAAGAACAAGAGATTTTCTCGATTAGATCATCCAAAACAATCTATTCTCTTGTAGCGTAATCTATGGCGTGACATTTCTTTCCTCTGCCATTTTTCTAATACTTGCTAAGAATTGCTTTTTATCAGAAGATTCAATCTTCATATCAAAATCTCCATGTATCTTCTAATTTCAAACTCAACGTTGAACGTTATTGCGCACTCCATTAATTGATGGAGATTCTTGCCTTTTTGCTGTGCGTAACTGTTCGTCGCTTATTTAATAGTTTCAGAATCAAACCTATCTCGCGTTCATAGAATGTCACATAAAGTACGCTCAACGTTATAAGCTTTAACCATATGGCCACCCGGCGTTTTAGTTGTCGTTATGCCAATTTCATAAAATTCTTTTTTCTGTCGATAAATTTTGATTGGTGCATCCTTTTTCGTACTGTACGCATACGGTAACGGAAACCTCATATCATAAGTACTAGGCGTACGGTCATTCATGCCATATAAGAATAAAGCTGTATCTTTAGGGAAAACGCCTTTCGCTAAACTGTATTGCAGTGCGGCAATATCATCGCCAAATTCAAGCGGATCAATATAAACACCTGTAGCCAACCTCTCAAGTTTTTCGTGAGCGTACATATTTCGCAGTCCCTTAGGTGATATTCCCATTGAATTAGCTATCTTAGCTGTTATTTGACCACCGCTTTTATTTAAGTAATCGATAATTTCATCCTATTGACTTATTTTTACACCTCACTATATAAATCCGTATTATCCTCACATCATAACGTACAGTGAGTAAAAAACGGATATAACGGATTCATGACATTCTCTGTTTACTGCGCTCTCACATCTCAAAAATTGATATAATTTTAACTTCACTAAAGACGTTAACGAATGAATCCAGTTGGTTTATACATATTGGTGCATCTATTTTTGAGACACATATCCAAATAGATTATTTCCAGCAAATAAAAAACCTCAGCGAATTTTGGTTTACCAAGGTTTAAAACTCTTTTTAGATTCTGTGCTGAATTCCATAACTATGTTGTTAATATCGATGAGCAATATATGCATCCCCGCAATACATTGATACTACTATATTCATGAATAGTCTGAGCACAATTTATGCACTAAAATTCCTTCTATAATTAGCCGCAGTATTAAATAATAGATTATTATTTAATAAATGAATGGACATTGGAGGCAATGGCTAATCCTTCAATATACTCATACACTGACTCTTTTTTATATCCTTCTCTAAATAAAGCAGCAGCTACCATTGAATATTCATTAGTTAAATTTGTTTGAAAAATACTACTATCGTCTGTATTAATAGAAATAGGAATATTAACCATTGGGAAAGTATCACCTTTCTCTAAATGGTATCGGTTAAGATTTAGAGAAGGTAACTTAATGTATTTATCAACATAAGAAATTTTTTTGTTCGAAGAGGGATTTGATTCAATATAGACTCTCATTCTCAGTACTTTTTCTCTAATAATTTGTTGAACTTTTTCAAGGCAACTAATAAATGAAGAACTAACAACGATCCCCAAAGGTTGCTCATATTGCTTTCTAAAATCATTAGAGAACGAATATAGGAAAAATAAATTTCTTGCTTTTTCATTCATAAAAGATGATTCATGCCAATGATTAGTCCAATTAATTTTATATGAAAATTGCTGACAAACATCCTGATATGTCATTTCTGATTTATACTCCAGATAAACATTCGGACAATCCCCTTTCAAGAAATAGAACTTAAAATAATCATCAAATTGAGGAATGTCATTACTCCGAAAAAGACGATGTGCATATTTGGAATATTCTTCCTTTAAAAATAATAAATCATTACCTCCAAGACTTTGACTACTATCTATCAAGACTGAGTACATCCATACTAAATCATCTAAATAATCTCCAATAGAACACATAAGGTTCTTTCTTTTGGTTTCATAGTAATCTGCAATATCAATACCGAGTGCTAATGCATGTCCAAGACGATCATTAGCCTGATAGTCACAAAAAGTCAATACTTCATCTATTGCTCTTT
>NZ_BAMJ01000032.1 GCF_000615805.1 Latilactobacillus fuchuensis DSM 14340 = JCM 11249 | reverse complement strand
CGTTAAAATAAATCCGATATTTTACGTAAATAATCGTCAATTTCAGTGGGTAGTTCTGGTTGGAGCATCAGTGATTGTAAAAAGCGATTCCGATTGTACCAACGATTCCAAAAAGCGATGGAATCTTCTGGAACGATGTTTAACAAACTCTTTTGCCAATCTTGTAGTACGGCTAAGAAATAATCGGTATATAACTGGTTCTTTTTAAGCAACACCATTAAAACATTCGCTAAATGGCTGTCTTCGCCATATGCCAAAGCGTTATCTGAAAAACGATAGGCCTGGATTAGAACCGCCATCATCAATAATTTGTCGGCTCGTTGTAATTCTTGCGTCTCATTCAATTCCGACCAGACGTTGATAATGTGGGTTAATGCATGCGCCCAACCTTTGTCCGCAACATAGCCCCGAGAATCTAGTTCAATGATTGCGTACGCCATCACCCGCAGTTCAATCGCCACTAACTCAGCTTCGGTTAAGACGTGATAGTGCGTCCGATTGGCATACAATATGCCCGCTAGAAACATGACGCTAAAGGAGCGTAAAAAGATGCCATCATTCTCAGGTTCTAAGATGTGCGCGAATAAGTAGTCATCACTAATCAAGCGATCCTTAACCCACACGACTTGTTCCGCCGTTAGCACGTATTTACGCAATAGGCGGTTAAACAAATTAAAAATGCCTTTGTCTCTAATTTTCGTATTCGGACTAACGATGTGTTGTAACAGTTGATCTAATTCGAGATCAGTCACCGTTGCTTTCTTGTCATCCTGATTCAAGCGCTGATTAATTGTTTCGAGTAACGTCATGATTTGAGATTCATCATCTGGAACAATCACGTGGGTCCGGCGACTTTTATAAGCGACGTTGTCCATAATCGTCAATATTTTTTCTGGCACAGATTGATAGATCGTGCCTTGTCGAAGCGCCATTCTGACGTCGATTAATTGTGTCACGACTGTTTGAACTTCTTTCAAAAGATACTCACCCACTTTTCAATGTCTCTTCTATCAAACCATTATAAAGGATTATTCACTGAACATAAACCGCTAGTTATGAAACAACCTTACAAAGTTGTTCGACCGCCTACGATTTTTTACAACTTCAGACCGACTCAATCCAGTGTTCACGCCTGCTAAACTAAATCTATTCAAATGAAAAGGCGGTTAAAAGTAATGAAAAAAGCAATACTGTTAGTTGCAACATTTATTCTATTTATCGGAGGTCTTCCCGTTGTCGGCTCCGCGTTAACACCGAGTACCAGCAATGGTGGGTTAGCTCAACAGTGGGATCGTTTTAATTTATTAATTCCGAAAGAAGCGGTTTATCTAAAAACAGCTGATCGTTATGGTCAAATTCAAAGTCATGGCGATTATCTTTACACGCAAGAAGCTTACCGAGCAAACGGCACTCATTATCAAATTACTTTTCAAGCCCCACAAAAGCTTAAAACTAATCATTATTTAAAATTAGAGGCAAAAGGCCGTTTCATTAGTGGCTGGGCTGCGGTTAATCAAGCAGATTTACCGCATAAAGTAAACTCAATTATTGAATAGTTGTAAAATACAAAAGACAAAAATAGCGTTATTGTAAATTACAATAACGCTATTTTTGTGTCCATTCACTGGCTGTTCCACCTACGTTAGCGCACTCTTAACAATCGAATCCCAAGTAATCCTCGATTAAATTTTAAAATTTAACACAAAAGACTTTGCTTACATTTTGTAAGTGTTCTATATTTAAGGTGTTGAAACACAAACTCATTTATTTAAGGGAGAATTACTGATGACTAATCTATTCGATTTACAACAAACGCGTCGTTCAATCTACGCACTTGGCAACCATATCAATCTTTCAGAAGAAGCCGTTTCTGATTTAATTTTTAAAACCATTAAAGAAAGTCCTTCTGCTTTTAACTCACAAGGTTCACGGGCCATCATTTTATTCGGCGATGCTAGCAAAACATTGTGGAATGATATCACTGCCAATGCTTTAAAATCATTGACACCCGCTGAAAACTTCCCTGCTACGCAAGCAAAACTCGCATCATTCGCAAACGGGGTCGGCACCATTCTATTCTTTGAAGACCAAGCTGTTATTAAGGGCCTCCAAGCAAACGTGCCATTATATGCGGATAACTTCCCAGTTTGGGCTGAACAATCAAACGGGATGGCGCAATACGCCACTTGGATGGCGTTAGCTGAAGCCGGCATTGGTGCCAACTTACAACATTACAATCCAGTGATTGATGATGCTGTGACTGCAAAATGGAACATCCCCGCTAACTGGAAACTTCGGAGCCAAATGCCATTTGGTTCAATTGAAAACCCAGCAGACGCTAAAGACTATAATAACGATACTGACCGTTTTACAACTTACGACAAATAACCAATTAAAAAGCGAATCGCTAAGATTCGCTTTTTTAATTGGTTATTATATAAATTTTTAACTTAATAGGCAATTGATAACATGCTTTTGAGTTGCAACAACCTCCGCTTAACCAAAAATCCCCCAGTTATCTTAAAATCAAGATAACTGGGGGATTTTCGTTAATGCTCAGTTGCTACCCGCAACTCAACACACTTATTTCGATTAAGGAGAATGAGAGATTCGAACTCTCGCGTGGTTTGACCCACCTGACGGTTTTCAAGACCGTTCCCTTCAGCCAGACTTGGGTAATTCTCCATATTGTCCGCAATACTGCGTTTCAACGTTTATTATAATATCAAGATTCGGTCTATTTGTCAACAATCAAAAAGATCACAACCACTGGGGCTCTGACCTTTTACGATGCATTAAAAAATATATTGATCCAGTGCCTGAGCAATACCGTCATGATCATTATCGGTTGTGATAAAATCGGCATGTTGCTTAGCGGCAGCCGAACCATTGGCCATCGCAACGGCCGTTCCGGCAAAATTAAACATTGGAATATCATTTTGTTCGTCGCCAATCGCCATAATTTCGGTTGGTTGGATTTGTAGATGTCTCGCTAACTGTTTTAAAGCGGCCCCTTTATTAACTGCTCGGTGCATGACTTCTAAAAAGCGACTCCCCGCACGCACGACATAATTTTCCTGTCCAAATTGCGCTTTAACCGCTGCTTCATGCTGATCGAGTACTGCTGAAGGCCCTGTAAAAACGGCTTTAATCATTTTAACGTCCAGTTTCACTTGATCTGGTTGTCGAATTAACAAACCAGCTTCATTCTCCCAAGCTTGAACGACCGTAATCGGGTCGACGTCCAAATTACTCGTATAAATCGTACTATTACTATCCAATACATTATAGGCGAGTTGGTTAGTCTTAGAATACTGATCAACAGCGCGATAAGTTTCATGCGTAATGCCAACTTGTTGAATGATTTCACCAGCAGCCGTTTCAATCACACTACCATTAAACGTCACGACGTACTGTTGATCACCAGCAATCCCTAACTGCGCTAAATATGGCGCGACACCCGCTAATGGTCGACCAGAACAGAGTACAATTTTAACGCCCTGATCAAGGGCCTTTTTAATTTGGCTTTTGGTACTGTCTAAAATCTGGTGTTGCGAACTCAATAAGGTATCATCAATATCAATTGCAATTAATTTAATCGTCATGTGCACTCATCTCCTATTTCGTTTTACTAGAATAGCTTAGCATGCCCCTTTTAAGATGTAAACGAATTCACTGTTTATGGGAAAAGTACCACTAAAAAAACACGTCATTAAACGACGTGCTCGATCAAAACCTTAAAAGTTGGCTTCACATTGCGCGTATAAGGTCGCCTGCCCACCGATAATCACCCGTTCGCCCTGCAGTTGGCAGTCTAAAACGCCACCGCGTGGTGAAATCTGATGGGCAGTCATTTGAGCTTTACCCAAGACTTGCGACCAGTAAGGAATCAAGTTCGAATGGGCCGAACCACAAACCGGATCTTCATTAATCGTTAATTTCGGGAAAAAGGTTCGCGACACAAAGTCGACTTGGTCGCCAGGGGCCGTCACAATGACACCAACCCCTAATTCAAAATTCAGCATTTCCGTGTAATCAGGCGTCATCTTAGCAATCGTTGCCTCATCATCACAAACGAAGAATAAATCTCGTCCTAAATAGGCAGCCTGAATCTTAGCCCCAATCACCGCTTCATATTCAGGTAAAATTGGCGTTGATTTCGGCATAATCGTTGGAAAATCCATATAATACGTCTCAGCCTTACGCGTGACGTATAACGGGCCACTTTGACTACTAAAAACCAATCGATCAACCGTTTCGTGATATTCGTTGAATAAGACGTAAGCCGTTGCTAACGTTGCGTGACCACACAAATCAATTTCTCGATCGGGTGTAAACCACCGCAAATCATAATGGTCACCGTTTTTAACGGTAAAAGCCGTTTCAGATAGGTTATTTTCAATGGCAATTTTTTGCATCATTTGATCATCTAGCCACTGATCCATTACAAAAACAGCAGCGGGATTACCGTGAAAAATCGTTTCAGTAAACGCATCAACAATATAATATTTCATCTGTTAGCCCTCTTTAACGAGTTGATAGACGTATTCAGCGCAACATAAATCTTCGACTGCTAAACCGACCGCATCAAAAATCGTGATTTCTGTTTCATTTTGGCGACCTTGGACTTGCTTAGTCACTAATTCACCTAGTGAGCCTTGCAGATGGTCTTTGGTAATGACCTGTTCAGCAAGTGGGATTAAATAATCGCCACTTTCATTGTTAGCCGCTTGATAATCGTCAACGAATAATCGACTCGCAACCATTAAATCGCTCGTGATTTCGCGAGTGGTTGGTGTGAAAGTCCCAATCGCATTAATATGCGCCCCTGGTTTAACCCAGCCTTTTTCTAAGAATGCTTGCTTACTAGGGGTTAACGTACAAATAATATCGGCATCAGCAACAGCCTCTTGGACCGAATTCGCCGCAATAAACGTGACTGCTGGATAAGCGACTTGCATCCGTTGAATTGAACGTGCAACTTGCTCCGCGTTTAAATCAAACACGTGCACCGTTTTAATTGGACGAACCGCTAACATCGCGGCTAAATGGGAATGTGATTGTTGACCGGCACCAATCAGCGCTAAATCTTGCGCCTCTTTTTTCGCTAAAAAGTCAGTCCCTAATCCAGTCACCGCAGCCGTGCGAATATACGTTATCGCATTCGCATCAATTAACGCCACCGGTTGACCGTGCTGGCTATCAAAGAGCATCACTTGACCCATATGGGATTGATATTCAGTGCCAGCATTCTTTGGAAAAGCGGTAATCACCTTACTACCAAAAACTCGATCTGGACCTAAATAGGCGGGCATCATCGCAAACAAATTCTGTTGATCACCATCTGGCAATACTTGGACCACCCGTGGTGTTTGACTAATCTTCCCCTGCTCGAAATCGGCAAAACAAGCCTTCATCACCGCAATTGTTTTTTCAATCGGTAAAATCGCTAACGTTTCTTCAAAATTGACAATTTTCATATTATTCGCCTCCATAATACTAAATTACCGCTGACAAGTGGTACATTCAATAGTATAATTGTATGCAATACAAAAAAACGTGAGGTCCTTAACTTGTCAATTAATTCATACGAACAATACCCCTTGTCCTGGCAGCCCGACCGCACCCAACTGACGCGGCCCTATTACCGGTCGCTAGTCCAACAATTAGAAGCCGATATTTTATCCCACCGACTTCAAAAAAATACTCGCTTACCGTCTCAGCGTGAACTCGCTGATTTTTTAGATATTAATTTTACAACAGTCGGTCGCGCCTATAAATACGGCCTCGAAAAAGGTTTGTTGTACACCAATATTGGCAGCGGAACGTTTGTTTCACAAAACGCGTTTAACTCCATCACGATTTCAAATCATAACGTCGATCACCATCTAATTGATTTGGGCTTGGTTAGTTCTTTTGAAGAATGCAATGACTTGGTCACCCCTTATTTAGCACGGGTGAGTCAACAGCCCAACGTTCAAGCGCTGCTAACCTACCAAGATCCTTTAGGCACACCACAGCAACGCCAAATAGCGGCCGAATGGTTACAAACACAAGGCGTATCCGCCATCGATCGCGATAACGTCGCGATTGTCGCCGGTGTCCAAAACGGACTCACCATTACCTTGGCTGGTTTATTTAACCCCGGTGATCGCGTCGCAGTTGATCGCTACACCTATTCAAATTTTATTGAACTTGCTAATTTACTCCAAATCGAAGTCGTTTTGATTGATGGTGATCAAGATGGCATGTTACCAGAGTTATTAGCGACTGAATGTCATAAGAAGAAAATTCACGGTGTCTTTTTGATGCCAGCTTGCAATAATCCGATTGGTTTTCAAATAACCACCGAACGCCGGCTTGCATTGGCAACGATTTTTGCGACAGAATCCCTACTAGTGATTGAAGATGATATTCACGCCTTCTTAACTAATTTCGCAATCGACCACCAGCTCCCCACTTTCCAAAGCTTATTACCGCAACAAACAATCTATTTAGCCAGCATGGCGAAATTCATTAGTTCCGGATTACGAGTCGCTTATCTTGTTTATCCCAACAACTATCGGAGCCGAATTGAACGTAGTATTTTTAACATTAACGTTAAAACTTCAGCCTTCAACGCTGAAGTCGTTACCCAGATTTTGCAAAGTCCCACCGCCCAAACAATTCTAGCTCGTAAATTAGCCCTGACTGAAGAAGCCAACCAATTTTTCGACCAACTATTCGATCAACCCCGACCGACTAATCCGGTACCCTTCTATCGGATTCTACCGGTTAGTTCTAAAATTGATCAAACAACCATTGAAAATTATTTCTTAGAACAAGGTGTTCGGATTTATCATTCCAACCGTTTCACGACTAAGAAACAACCCGATCCGTTTATCCGAATTGCGCTATCCTCGAACCACATCGATTTGTTGGAACAAGCCTTAACGGTCATTGCACAAAATATCGAACAGTTCCAATGACCATTAAAAGACCCGCAACCGTTTAAAGTTGCGGGTCTTTTTTGACGCGTGCCATCACTCAATTGATAACTGAATGCTGACACAGTTTGTTATTAATGAAAAATTCGCTTGTTGCGCCGATAATTCGTTTCAGTGACGCCGGCTTTAAAATTAACGTAGCGCGCAATTGCGTACAAATAGTCCGATAACCGATTCAAGAAAATCAAAACATCTTGATTAATGGCTTCAACTTCCTGTAACGCCACGACTTGGCGTTCAACTCGCCGGGCGATTGTCCGTCCATAGTGCAACTTAGCGGCAATTGGAGCGCCACCCGGTAAAATAAACTCAGTCAAAGCTGGTGGCACGTCAGCATAGCGGTCAATCTGAACTTCCAACCAAGCCGTATATTCCGGTTTCGTGCGATAACCACGCGAATCATCCGGTGTCGCTAAATCAGTGCCACAATCGAAAAGAATTTGTTGCACCTCAATTAGTTGCGTTTTTAAATCTGGATAGTCCGCAATCTCACTAATAATTAAACCAACGTATGACGTCAATTCATCGACATCGCCGTAAGCAGCCACTCGTAGTGCATTTTTGCGAACCTTACCGCCGCCGATAATTCTGGTTAACCCTTTATCGCCGGTTTTCGTATATAATTTCACGATTATTCATCCCTTTTTGATTCATTAATAGTACTCTTTTATCTTAGCAACAATTCAGTTAAATAACCAGTCATATCAACCTAAAAAGCGCTTAATCCAGTGACCCGGGTTAAGCGCTTCTAACGTATTATTAATGAACTTCTGATTGATTTGCTGGCCAACGATCATTGGCTTTCGATGGTAACACCAGTAAGATAAAGAGCCAAATCTGACCAATAATTGGAATGATACTGATTAGGATCCACCAGTTACTACGGTTAGTATCATGTAAACGCCGCGCTCGAATGGTGAAGTTAGCGAGCCAGACGAGTCCTAAGATGAGTGCAAAAATCATTGAATTCGCGTTCCATGCCATTTGATAATCACCACTGGCATTAATATATTGAGACTGATTCGTTCCAAATGCGTATAGACCGACGATAATATAATTAATAATAACGGCCCACCAATACTGTACACGCGTTGCAGTTGCATCAAAGACAAACATTTTTTGCCAATAAGCACGATAGTTTTGCATCATATAACCTCCTCTATAATTCAAGGATAGCAAAGTGCCAGCAAAAACGCGCTGATTATGCTCATGAATAACTTATCATTTCGATTGGAATACTGTGCGACTTTTTTGGAAAATCGACGTTTCTTTTAATTTATACAAGACTAACCACGCAACAACACTCCCGGAAATCGCACCCCCTAAGAATCGTGGGGTATAAACCAACCAAAATAAACCGTTTGAACTTCCTGTAAACCAGACCATAACGGGATACGATAATAAGGAACCGATGATGCCAGTGCCAAAAATTTCACCACCAATCGCGCTACCAACCTGACCGCTAATCTTATAACCCAATCCGGCAAATAGTGCCCCAAATAATGCCCCGGTTAAGGCTAATGGCGGAATCCCTAGTAGCACCATTCGTAATATTGCGGTCATCAACGCCATAATCGTGGCGTATAATGGCCCCATCAAAACTGCGGCCGTAACGTTTAAGACACTCGACATCGGCGCCATCCCTTCAATTCGAAATAAAGGTGATAAAATCACATCCAGTGCAACCATCATCGCCAGAAGCGTTAACCGTTTAATTCGTTTTGATTTCATTGGACTGCCCCCGCTAACCATTGTTCTTGACGGTAAGCCATTTCCCAAAAATGATATTCTAATTGGCTGCTGCGCACAAAAGCGTGTACCATCTGTTCTTGATCCAGCGGACTACTAGCCGCGTATAGTCGATTGAGCACCTGACCAGTCGTCTGAATTTCAGCCTGTAGTTCATCAGTCGCATACGTCTCAATCCAGCGTTGATAATAAGGATTCGGTGACGTCCTTTGACTAAGCGCTTGACCGACATCCCCATATAGCCATAAACAAGGGTACAAACCCGCCGCCGCAATTGCGGTATTATCAATCGTCAATTGTCGATATAAATGTGCAATATAGTGATCCGTTGTGGGGGCGACCGGCGTTTGGGCTAATTCGTCAGCCGTAATCTGCAATTCTTGAAAAAATTGTTGGCGAACAAGTGCTTCGCCACTTTCTAAATCGGCCGCACCAGTCAGCATTAACTGTTTTAAGGCCGAATCTTGACAATGATCAGCCACTAACTGATGTAATCGGCTGAACGCTTGTAAATAATAATGATCTTGTATCAAATAGTAGCGAAAACAGTCCGCGGATAACGTTCCTGCCTGTAGTTCAACAATAAACGGGTGTTGCAAACTCCCAGTCCAATAGGGTAATGTCGCTTGTTGCACAATCTTAATAAATGACATAGTGCCTCCAATTCAATTGATTCGATTCACGTCTGAGGCTAACCAACGCCACTAAAAAGACCCGTCAATTCATATGAATTGACGGGTACCAAAATAAGCTCGTTTAATCGTTAAACGACACGGCATTTCCCTGCGCTAGTACTAACTATATCAGGTTCAATGGGTATAATCTCAGCTTGTAGGCACCCCAGATGTGTTATTCAATTGTGTCCTAAGTATACCATAGATGAAAACGATTACGTATTCAATAGTTCAAAATAATGTTGAAACTCCACTGGCGCATCAGCCTCGAGACCCAACGCGTCGACAGTTCCGCCGTCTCCGCAACTTGAAACGTCGGTTGAACCCAATAACGACAATCAATATGTTGGTGCGCTGACTCATGCTTGACCGGATTGGCCGGAATATTAATCAGATTGATATCAACTAAGATCGGATTAACCCCGGTTAATCCCGTTTCTTCCAGCAACTCACGCAGCGCTGTCGTGCTCGGTGCTTCTTCGTATTCAACATGCCCCGCCGGCAATAACCATTGGTGCAAATAGGGGTGTTTGACCATCAATAATTGATCGTCCCTAAAAACTACGGTACTCGCTGATAAATGTAATTCAGCATTTAATCCGCGATAAAATGGTGGTTGCTGATCATTGACTCGTTGCTCAATTTCTTGGTATTTAGACGGGTCATTAAATGCATAGTTTTTTAACGCTAACGTATGCAATTCTGCCACTAGCGCGGTCCTCATTTAGCCGCCATTAATAAATTAGCTTGTTGGTAACCTTGAAATAAATGCAGCATCTTTTTTGTCGCTGCCACATCGTGGACCCGTAAAATACGGGCGCCTTGTTCAACCATTAATTGTTCGAATAACAAGGTGGCCGTCAACCGTTCCACCATCGGATAATCAAATTGTTTCTCCATAAAACTTTTGCGCGAAATGGCCGCCATTAACGGCGCTTGATACTGAGTTGTCGGTTGGATACTCTTAATCTTAAATAAATCTAATGACGCCGTATTTTGCGCGTTCGAAAAACCAACCCCCGGATCCAATGCAATTTGCGACCGTGTTAGCCCGGCATGTTCCAGTTCAGTCAACGTTTCCTGATAGAATTGGTCTAACGTCGTAAATGTATCATCCGTAAAGTGGCGACCGTTATACATCGTCACCACACTAGGCCGGTGTTGCGCAACCACGGCTAACTTCGCAACTTGATTAAAACCATCAACGTCGTTCAAAATAGGTACACCACTCATCACTGACCGACGCATCACCTCGGCATTATTAGTATCAACCGCCAAGATGGCAGCCGGCCATTCCTGCTGAACCGCTTGAATAACCGGCGCGATCCGTTGCCATTCTTCATCCGGCGTTAATTCTTGATACCCCGGTCGAGTTGATTTACCGCCAACTTCAATCACTGCTGCCCCATTGGCTAAATCGGCTTCGATTTTAGTCAGAATTGGCCCTAACTGCTGACTAGGTTGCCCGTCATAAAAAGAATCCGGCGTACAATTGATAATCGCGTAAACAATTGGGTTGACGGTTAAATCGAATTTAAAACCGGGACCCGACCAAATTAATTGTTTGCCCTGCATCATTTTCTGTAATGTTTGATGGACTTGGCCAAAATAAAACGACCAACGTTGCTGTAATCGATTTAATTGAAAAATGGTAAACTGACCAAACCATTGGTCCTCTAATTGTTGAATAGTCGCGTCAATCTCTAAACATAATCGTTGTAGTTGCTCAATTTCGGCACTTGTCCCGCTAAATTTCAAAAGTGTCCGATTAAACTGGTGGGGTTGCGCTTCACTAATTTGCATTGGAACCTCCTTGATTTAAAACTAATTGGCGGACTGTTTTTAACAAATAAAATGACCCCACGACTAAAATAACACGTGGTCGTTGGCCTAGTGGTTGTTGATAGGCCTTCATCAATGCCTGTTCAATCGACGAACTACTGATTACCGTTTGGTGCGTCAGTTGTTCATATAACATAACTAATTCCGCTACCGGTAATTGGCGTTGATCCGGATTTTGTGGTTCCGTTAAAATAAAAGTCGCCGATAATTGCGTTAACAGCCGCAAACAATCTAACACCGCTTTATCTTTTAAAAAGCCCGTGATAATCGTCAAATCATAATCGGCAAACCGTTCTTGCACACTCGCTACGAATTGGCGCATCCCATCTGGATTATGCGCACCATCAATCACGATTAACGGTTGGTTTGACAGTCGTTCAAACCGCCCCGGTAACTGAACCTGCGCCAAGGCCGTTTTTAAAACAGTGCCGTCTAACTCGTGATTTTGGTCCTGACAGAATTGTCGATACCACGTTAAGGCCGTCGCCAAATTTTCCAACTGATAAGTCCCGGCTAACGCTAAGGTAACCGTAATAGCGGGTTGATTAGGCATTGTTAATCGAACAGATTGCCCACTTGGGGTCAGTCGAGTCAGCTGCAGCCAATCGGTTGTCGCCATCGTGATGGACGCTTGTTGACGTTGCCCTTCTGCCTGCAAGACTTTTACCGCTGCTGCCGCTTGATTGGGCGCAACGATGACGGGCGTTTTGGGCCGGATAATTTTGGATTTAGTGGTGGCAATCGCCGTTAAACTGTCACCGAGGATTGCGGTATGGTCCAAACTAATTTTCGTAAAAAGAGTATAAGCCACTCGATCAACCGCGTTAGTGGCGTCTAACTCACCGCCTAATCCACATTCCCAAACCACGTAGTCCACGGCCTGTTGTTCGAAATAGACTAGCGCCACTAAAACGAGCGTTTCAAAGTACGATAAATCGGTATCCGGCGCTAATCCCATCTCTTGCAGCGTCCATTGAACGGTTTGTAACGTTTGGTTAAAATCTTTAGACGAAATCTCAGTTTGATTAATTTGAATACTTTCTTCGACTGACATCACCTGAGGACTGCTGAACAACCCGACTTGATAGCCCATTGTTTGTAAAATGCTGGCCACCATCGCACTGGTTGAGCCTTTACCATTCGTGCCACAAACGTGAATAATTTGAAACGCGTGGTCGGGTTGGCCCATTTGCCGTAAAATCCGACTCAATAGCGTGACCCTAGCTTGATCACCATATAACATTCCGGGTAAAGTTTGCACCATTTCCGTATCCAACATACTTTTCACCTACTTCAATAATTGTAAAAATTCATTTCTTAATTGTCGATCCGTTTTGAACTGACCGCTGTAAAAAGTCGTTAGGGTTTGACTAGTGGCTTTCTTAATCCCACGCATTTCAACACACATATGCCGCGCCGTAACTTGAACGGCCACACCTTGTGGGGCTAGAATCTGATTCAAAATCTGCCCAATATCACGGGTTAAATTTTCTTGCACGCTCAATCGTTTCGACACAAAATCAACTAAGCGCGGAATTTTACTCAACCCAATAATCCGCCCTTCTGCTGGTAGATACGCCACATTGACCTGTCCAAAAAACGGTAACATATGGTGTTCACACATTGAATAAAACGGAATGGCTTGCATCAAAACCAGCTGGTCGTCATCCACAATTTCGGTTTCAAATAGTTTATAATCTTTAAAATCAGTTTGCCCTTGATAGGCTAAAACTTCTTGATACATTTTAGCGACACGTTGCGGCGTTTCAAATACTCCCGCACGCTGTGGGTCATCCCCGACTTGTTTTAAAATATCTCGAACATCTTTTTCAATTTGTTGAACTGTTTTATCGACCATCATCAACCTCTTCTAATCGTTTAATCGCTTGTGTTGCCGTTGCTTGTAACACGTTAATTTGGTGTTCAATTGCTGTCTTTTGATAGAAGTCTGCCTTACAAATTTCGAGAATCGGGACTAAGACAAACAGTCGGTTGAAGGCTTCCGGATGGGGAATGGTTAACGCCGGCGTCTGAAATTGCTCCTCATTGAAAAAAATAATGTCCAAATCTAACGTGCGTGGTCCCCAGTGAACCGTCCGTTGCCGTAAACACGCTTGTTCAATTGCTTGTAAAACGGCTAATAACTCGGTAGCCGCGTAATCAGTTCGCAACTTTAAAGCGCCATTCACAAAATCAGCCTGACTAACAGGCCCAACCGGCGTCGTTTGATAAAACGCCGACTGACGTTCAATCCTAATCCGCGAATCAGCGGTTAATAATACTAGCGCGTGCTGAATGTTGGCCTGAATATCACCGAGATTACTGCCATAACTAATATAAACTTGATTGTGCACCACTAACCCTCCATTTCAATCTCAACGTTTTCAAAAATCCCATCAATTGGCACCGCGATTTTACGAACATTCACTTGAACCAGTCCGATTCGCTTGGCATCTAACTGATGGATTGCTTGAATGATATCGTGCGCTAAGGTTTCAACTAGGTTGACCCGACTACGGTTAACCAGTTGCGCTACAACCTGGTAGAATTCGGCGTAACTAACGGTATCGTCTAACTGATCGCCTTGATACGGTGTGGTCATCGTGACTGCTAGATCAATTTCGATCCGTTGCCCTAATTCTTTTTCTGCTTGAAAGACGCCGATATGTGAATGAAATTGCATTTTATTAATTTTAATCCGATACATCATGACTGCCTCCATTATCCGTTCAATATTCCATTGATGAATATAATTGTACGTCTTTTAAATAAATAATACTATTAATAAGCGGATTTTCAACTTAATAGTCGGTTTTATCATGATTTTTTAACGATAATCCGCTTTCTAGTAATATTATCGTTCGTTATTTAAAATAAGAATGCTTTTCTATTGATAATCTTGGTATACTTAACAAGTCTGATCATTCATTAACTTTTATATACGCAAACGAGTTAATTTTGACCGACATTGTTCACTATTTCTGGGGATTAGTGGCTCTATTAAATTATTTTGGAGGAATCTCATGATTAATATTTTATTACTATCTTTACTCGTTAGTGTTAGCGTCGGATACTACTTAATCCGGCGTAAAAGCGCTAAACACTCATCATTCGTTTTAAGAACCCCGTTATTAGTCAGCTTAACAGTCGCCGTTGTCGCTTTAATCGGACTAAGTCTGGCGACGAATAATCAACCAAGCCACCAACCACAAGCGGCTAAGCAAAGTGACGTTACCAAGGTCAAAAAATTATCGACTAAAGAAAAAAAGGCCGTCTTAGCCACTTCCAGCTCTTTGAAAAAAGAACTAACCCAAAAGCAAGCAGAAGCTAAAAAGCTCACTAAAAAATTAACCAAGAAACAAAAAGCCTACAAAAAGCAAGTCAAAATTGCTTCTGAATCAACTTCAATCGCACAAGCACAGGCTGCTTCTGAATCCCAAGCAGCCGCTAGCAGCGCTGCACAATCCCAATCGATTGCTGCAGCAGCACAGGTTAGTCAACAAGCCGCTGAGTCTGCTCGGGTTCAAAGTCAGCAAGCCGTGGCCGCTCAACAAGCTGCAGCAGCTCAACAATCACAGGCCGCGGCTACGGAACAAACGCAAAACACGGTCTACATCGCGCCGGACTCTGGTCGGAAATACCACAATGATCCTAACTGCCGGGGCCTCAGCCGAGCCAACAGCGTCATTCCAATGTCACTAGCTGATGCACAAGCGCAAGGCTACACGCTTTGTGGCTGGGAAGATTAGGAGGAGAAATTAATGACGATTAAAAAACAGCTTAAACAGCTCACAATTGGCCTGGCCTTAATCGGTTGCGTTACCTTAGCGCAACCACAACCAACTTTTGCTCAAACGAAAGTAGCCGACCTAACACAAAAAGAAGCGCATCAGATCGAAGTTAAGAATCGCAAGAATACACAAAAGCTAACCAAGCTTCAAAAGAAAATCAACCAGTTAAATCAAAAAATCGCGAAATTAGATCAAAAATTAAACACAACGCCCAAAAAAAAATCATCGACAACTGAACTAGCGGCGTTACAATACACTGATCAAAACGAAATCGTGGTTAACAATAATCAACCCACGTTTAATGCCACTGATTTAGCAACCACTAAAGGCGCTTGGCAGACTTTTAGCGACTTAGACCAACTCAATCGGGTTGGAAGTGCCAACGCACTGTTAAATAAATCGTTGATGCCCACTGCTAAACGCGAAGGCCTGACTTGGAACCCAACTGGTTGGCACAACAAACGCATTAGTTCCGGTTGGCTCTATAATCGTAGTCATTTAATTGGTTATCAATTAACCGGTCAGAACAATAATCCTAAAAATTTGATGACCGGTACTCGTCAACTAAACGCTCCCGAAATGTTAGCCCATGAATCCGACATCGCCTACTTCTTGAAACAAAATCCGAAGGCTTACGTTCGTTACCGGGTTACCCCGATTTTTAAAGGTGAAGAATTACTCGCTCGCGGCGTTCAAATGGAAGGCCAATCAGTTGGTAGCGACGCAATCCAGTTCAACGTCTACATTTTCAACGTTGAGAATGGTGTTACCTTAAACTACGCTGACGGCACTAGCACGATTAAAAAATAACGATTAATCCAAATTAAAAAGGCTGGTTATCCCGAACTAAGGATAACCAGCCTTTTCATCTTGATACTCAATTGATAACCGAGTTCTGTCACAGCTTGTTTTTGTTTAATCCTGGTGAGCGGTGGCAATTAAATTCATCAGACCCGTGACTTTCCGATAGGAGATATCGCAACTATCCCCGTTATCAAACGCCACCCGTCGTTTCAATTTATCAATCTTAACCACTTTTTCAGGATTAATTAAGATACTTTTATGAGCTTTATAGAATTGTGGCAATTGCTTTTCAATATCAATCATTTTAGCACTAAATTCAATCACGCTACTATCAGCGTGGACTAGAATATGGCGGACTTGCTGGGCCGTTTCAAAATAATTAATTTCATCTAATTTGATTTTTTCTAGAATTAAACCGTTATTATATTCAAAATAAGCCGCACCCTCTTGTTCTGGCAACTGCTTATCATGTAGCTCAATCGCCGTCATTAAGGTTTCCTGAATCATCGCACGAACGCTTTCTAGGCCATCTTCTTTGTAGATGAAATTAAGAATATTAATCCGACGTTGAATCGTTTCCTTCAATAATTCCTCGTGCGTTGAGATAAAGGCGATTTGAGCATACGAATCAAGTTTCCGAATTTCAAGCGCCAAATCAATCCCATTCAATTGATCGTTGGCTAAGTCGATATCTAAAAAATAGAGGCCACCTTGAAAATGACTTTCTTTTAAAAAAACTAATAATTCGTAACCATTCTTAGTCTTTAAAGTAATCTCAGTTGTATTGGGATGCGACTGCGCAAAATTAGTCACAATTTCACTATAATTTTTGAGAAGCGTTGGTTCATCATCACATAAAAAAACGTTAATCATCTTAGTCCTCCAGTTTAAAATCCCACGAAATAGCTATTAAGCATATTTTACCATCATTCACTTAGAAATAATCATTTCAACATAAACGTATACATATTTGCTTCAAGCGTTTATAATTAATAGTAAATATATATATATAATTTCTATATCGGAGGTTTTACTATGTTCTTAGGTGATTTGATTCACGAAAGAAGATTAAAAAAACAACTCACACAATCTGAATTAGCGGCCGGTATCTGTACTCAAAATACGATTAGTAAGATTGAAAAAAAACAGATTCCACCGACGATTCCAATCTTAACCAAAATTTGTTTACGTTTAGATTTAACCCTCAACGATTTATTTACAGAGTTTAATTCAATTGACACGGCAACCGATCAAAATACAATCAATGCTGAAATTGCCCTATTAAACGGTCATACCCAACTTGCCTTGGACTGCATTCAACCCATTGACTTTGCTAGTAGCCAACCAAATACGTTCCCTCCAATTTTCTATTTCTTCCAAGGTTACACGAGCTTTTTAAATCAACAATCTGAACTACAAGTCTTTTCTGCTTATAATTCCTTTACGGCAGCGATTGGGGATGAAGCATCCACCCTGAAACTCTTGCTCAACACCGGGATGGGTTTAATCTATCAACAAGCAGATGAACCGCTCGCTGAATTCTACTTCAATAAGAACTTACTATTAATTCAACACTTGGACCATTTAAATAACGTTGATTTACATCGCGTTTTATTCACCATCTATCATACTGCGCAATACCTATTAGCCAGTAATCAAAATAAAGTGGCTAAAAAACTATTGGAGACTGGAATCGAATTAAGCCAAAAACACCATTTTATTGATCAATTGGCTCAAATCCTTGCGCTTAAAGCTAAAACGCTTGGTAAAAATACCCCAGAATACGCTGAAACCTTAATCCAAGCCTTAGTTTTTGCTAAATTCTTAGAAGATGACCAATTAAGTACCGAAATTGAACAGTTACAAAGCTAACTAATAACCGACCAATCCCCCTTCAACTTTTAGGGGGATTTTTTTTAATGGCTCAATTTCAGACAATAAAATGGGGCGGACATAAATCTTAGTATCCTAATTTTAACCGAATAGTTTTCATTGACGCGCGCCAGAACTCATCAATTTCCGTTCAAATCAAAAATACTGGTTATCCTTAGTTCGGGATAATCAGCATTTTCAACTTGATACTCAATTGATAACCAAGTTCTGTCACAGCTTGTCTATTTCTAATCTGCAACACTTAGTTGCGCAATAAATTCATTTGAAACCTGTTTGACTGATAGATAGAAATTGCCGTGTTGATTAACAATTTCGCGAACCGTTGTTAAGCCTAATCCGCGGTTATCCCCTTTGGTTGAATAACCCCGTTGCCAAATCTTAGCAATATTAACCGACCCATCAATTCGATTTTTAACCAGGTAGATTAAATGCCCCGATTCTCGGAAAATACTGACAACCACTTTGGCTTGATTAACAGCAATGGCGGCCTCTAATGCATTATCTAATAAGATGCCCAATATCCGCAATTCATTAAAATATTGTTGCTGACTATCAAATAAATCATCACTGACTTCGACCGTCAATGAAATCCCTTGTTTTTGAGCTGCGACGTATTTGCTAAAAATAATCCCCTTAATATAGGTATTATTGATATTCGCAAAACGGCCAATCTCACTACTGAAAATCGCATCAAAGTGATATTGTTGCATTAATGCCTGCACATCGGCAGTCAGTAGCGCATCATCACTTTCGTCAATTCGGATTTCAAGGGCAAGTAACGCGTTCTTAATATCGTGCCGAAATTGACGGACCTCATTATAATTTTTTTCGAGTTGGTCCGTATACATTGCCAAGTTGGCCTGGTTCGTTTGTTCCCGTTCGATCTTAGCCTGTCGCAATAAGATTCGGATAAACAACCAACAGCCAATTACCACGAAGAACAAAGCCGCTACAATGGTCAAAACCATTAAAGTTAGATAGCCGGTTGGCACTTCCAGATAAGTAAACTCATCCACCAACACGATAACCATAATCGTACTGCCCAATAACCCACCGATTACAAACGATAAATCACGATAACCATACCGGCCAATTGCTTCGTTTAAAATTATTCTTAATTTGACCGAAATTAGTAAAATTAAACTGCCCATTAGTAGTTGAATAGCAGAACAAGCAAAAGCCAGCCCCCACGTAAAAGAGAGTCCAGATATCGAGAATAATTTCATAATAATCAGCTCGGTTAACAAGGTCGAACTAATCGTTGTCAAATAAGCAAAAGCACCTGCAACAATCACTTGCAACCCTAACTTACGCCGATTCGTACTCGCTAATAATTCTTTGGTCATCAGTAAGGCCAAAACGACAATCAGCATTAACTCTTCATAGCGCATAAAACCAATGATATCAAAAATTTGAATTATTCCAACGCCACTTAGAATCTGCCACCAACTATTCACCCGTAATTTTTGTAGTAAATAAAGGTATGCCGTTAACATGAATGTATAGGCAGTAACATTAATTAGTAAACTCTGCCCTGCAGCAATATCAATCAAACAGTCTCACTTCCTAATCAAAAAGGTCCATTATCCAAGTCCATAAACGGAATAAACTAATCATATCAGTCACCTCCTTATTTATAAATACCCTCAACTAATGCTACTGAATTTTATCAATAATAATCGGAAAATACAACCACCTTAACATAAACGTTGCGTTTATTGTCATGTACGTTAACTTTATATCGTACTTGTACGTACACAAATGTTTTGTTGCGCAACTAATTAATTGCGTTTAGTTTTAATCCAATCATTTTGTTTCATCAATTTTCGATAGAATGCCAAAATGATACTGAAGAAAAGAATGACGTACATATAAGATACGAAAAGCGGTAATACCATTAAATGGCGCTTGGGTGGCACGTCTTCGTGGAAATGGCGCAACGTTTTTCGATAATTTAAAGTAAAGATGACGCCCAAAACGAGTGACGCCCCAAAAACCCCCAATAATAATAAGCCACTGTTTAGCCAGTTGGTATTTGGCACGGTGACAAACCGATAAAGCATATCGCTAAAAAGAATAATGATGACACTATCAGAAACGAGGTTTAAATACGGTTGGGTTAAAAAATAGAGAATACTCACCCATTGTGACTTCCGTAAATGGCCCTCTTTCCACAACGGTTTGACATACTTCAGACAATCTAAGTTACCCTGCACCCAACGACTACGTTGCTTAATCAGCCGTGGGATTGAAAATAGCGCTTCTTGATAAACGTAAGCGTCTGCGACATAATCTACTTTTAAATGTTTAATCATTAATTTTAACGTTAACTCGTAATCATCCAACAGCGCTCTGCCCCAAGGCCGTTTACCAATGCGATCCAGAATTGGTTTCAATCTAAAAAACTGACCATTCCCACTCAAACCGACACTTTGAAACAATTTACGGGCGATTTGATCATAATTATTAATCGTAAAAAATTCGGCATCTTGGGCCACTTGGAGCGCATTTTTAAAGGGCGCCTTCATCTTGACTCGCAATTGAACCGCAGTACTGCCTTCGAAGTAAAAAGATTTAGCGACCGCGTCTAAAGCGTTATTCGACAGATAGGCATCCGCATCCAACACCCCGATGACAACTCGTTCAGGTGCCAACTGCTGTTCTTTGCAAGTGGCTAACACTAATTGCAACGCATCGTTTAACGCCTCGCCTTTACCCTGTTGCGCATTTGGTAACTGCCTCTGATGCAGACTAACCCGCGCATCTTTGACTTGTCGAACACAATCAGCCGTTCGATCAGTAGAACCATCATCAATGACGATCACTTGGCCATCAAAATTAAAAGAACATAGCCGCGTCACCGTTTCTTGAATGACCTGATCTTCATCAATGCACGGAATTAAGAAAAAATAAACCAATGGTTCTTGCGTTGTCATGGCCATATAATCACTGGTTGTCCGTCGCTCAACGTACATCGAACTAAAAACCGTGGTTAAAACAAACGTGTAAAATAGCACCATGATGACAAAATATAAATCAATTACTAACTGCATATTTAGTGGTTCCTTCCACGCTTAATAGAATCCATGATAATCATTAATAACGTAATGGTGCCTGCCAAGACAACACTTACCACAATTAATATCAATATTGGTATTAATAATTTAATCAGCTGTTGTAACACCATCTTAAAACCCCTCACTTACATCAATCATTCCCCGTTAACCAATATCGGCCAAGCCGAATTCACGCGCCATAATCGTTAATATCCGTTCAGCGGCCCGGCCATCACCATACGGATTTTGGGCATGCGCCATTTCTTGATAGCGGACTTGATTCGTTAATAATTCATCGACTACTTGTTCAATTGCGACTGGTTGCGTCCCAACTAACCGCAAAGTACCGGCCGCAACGCCTTCTGGTCTTTCAGTTGTCTCTCTAAGCACCAATACTGGCACACCTAAAGCGGGTGCTTCTTCTTGAACACCGCCCGAATCGGTCATGATTAAATAACAACGCGCCATTAAATTATGGAATTCATCAACCTCTAATGGCTTAATTAATTGAATCCGCTCATGGTTCCCTAACTCTTCTTGGGCCATTGATTGAATGGCTGGATTCAAATGAACCGGATAGATGAGCACCGTATCAGGATGACGATCAATTATTTGTCGGATCATTTTAAAAATCCGTCGCATTGTTAATCCTTGATTTTCCCGGCGATGCATCGTCAATAAAATAAGCCGCTGCCGCTCTGTCACCCCTTTAAGAAATGGTAACGTTGCTGTTTGGTCAACCGTTGTTTTCAAAGCATCGATTACCGTATTACCAGTCACGTAAATTTGCGCATCGGTATGGTGTTCTTGCAATAAATTCTGTTGACTTGTTTTGGTCGGTACAAAATAAATATCTGCAAGTACATCGACCAATTGCCGATTCATTTCTTCTGGAAACGGCGAATACTTTTGCCAAGTTCGCAAACCAGCTTCAACGTGCCCCAATTTAATTTGATGATAGTAAGCCGCCAAACTTGCCGCTAATGTGGTGGTCGTATCACCATGAACTAAAATAATATCTGGCTTTTTTCGGCAAATCACCTGGTCCAACTGACTTAAAACCGTCGTTGTAATCGTTGTTAACGTTTGTTTGGGGCGCATGATGTTTAAGTCAACATCCGGCTTAATCGCAAACAGCTCTAAAACAGCGTCTAACATTTGTCGATGTTGCGCGGTCACAACCACGATTGATTCAAATCGTTGATCCTTTTCTAACGCCTTAATAATTGGGGCCATTTTAATCGCTTCCGGGCGTGTGCCAAAAATAGTCATCACTTTCAGTGCTGCCATTATGATTCCTCACTTTTATTTTTTAATAGGTGACCTTTAATTCATCCAAATATAAAAAAAAACGCGTTGCCAATTAAATTGGAAACGCGTCTTTGTGCTAATCAATTGTAGTAATTACTTTGGAGGAATAATTACTACTCAATCATTATACCGCGTTTAATATCGAAAAAACAATAAAAATATAGTATAAAGATGTTTTAACAACATTTAAAACACTATTTATCTAATGATTAACAACCGTGATGGCCGCCATGGTGGCTGCCGTGGTGACAACCATTGTGGTGTTCGCCGTGGTGGCAATCGTCATGGTGATGATGACAGCCGTGGTGGTCGTCGGTATCACATTTCTTATCAGTGACTGTTACCGTTGGTGTTTGTTGGTCAGCCGTGATTGAGAAATTAAAATGATTCCGATTCAAAGTGTAACCAGTTGGTGCTTTTGTTTCGACAAAATAGTAATCACCTGCATCTAAATCACAGACAGTAACGACACCGTTCCGGTTAGTTGTTAAGTTAGCTTGAACGAGTTGCCCATTTGACCGGTATAGTGAGAAAACAGCGCCGGCTAATAGTTGACCGCAATCAGCATCTTTTTTAATTAAAGTGACTTGGCCTTTAATCGCTGGTTTTTGATCACCAGTCCCATTACCTGAACCACCCCAAGCAACTTCCGCTTCAACACTAGCGGTTTGATTGCTACCGTTAATATCGGCTGAGATATCAGCTTTGTTGGTCCATTTTTGGTCAGCATTCAACCCAGTAATTTGTGATTGATAAGTGACGTTAACCGCTTTTTCAATATGGTCAAACGTAAACACTAATTGACCATTAACTTCAGAAATCGTCGTTGGTGTCACAGTACCACCGTCAGCGATAAAATCGCCATTGGCATCGAATTGACCCGTCTTAGCCACTAATGAGCCTGCGACATATTTTTGATTCGCACCCAATGTGTCATTGATCACGACTTTGTCCATCGTTTTACTAGCCGCATTGAAAGCGACGTTCCAAGTAATCAAATTGGGATGATCGTTGACTAATGTGTCATCTGAAATCCAACCAATTTTATTCAATAACCAGTCATTCATGATATTCTTGTCGTCATCCTTACCAACCGTCATAAGCGTTAAAGCACCATGGCGATTCAAGTTATGCGTTACAAGATAATCGTTAAAGGTAATCGTTCCGGTTTGTGAACCGGCAGCAATCTTAAATTGACCGATAACCGCGTGACTTTGAATATCATATAAATCAAATTGATAATTTTCACTCGTTACAACGTTGTTTGGCAAAGTAACGGTGCTAGTATCACCAGCGTGTAAATCGACGTTGTCGGCCATTTGCCATTGATAGGTCACTTTGAAAGCTTCCCATTTACTTAAAGTCGCCGTGTGCGACATGACATTATCATTCGTATCTGTAATGACGGCGCTATTCGCATCTAACCCTGTCATATTCCCAACCGTCGCAGCTGAGACGGTCCCCATTTTGAAGCCCATCAACATAATCAATCCCATACATAAGTATAGAATTTTAGTTGAAATTAACTGTCTTTTCTTTTTCATACCTAACACTCCTAAAATTAAATTTGATCAAAGTAAAACGTACCTTTATTCTTATTGGAAAATCACAACCTCTCAATCAAATTGAATATAATATATTTGTGCACATTTATATTATAAATAAT
>NZ_BAMJ01000033.1 GCF_000615805.1 Latilactobacillus fuchuensis DSM 14340 = JCM 11249 | reverse complement strand
ATTAGTGCTTGCAACAGCTATGTTAGCTAAAAATCAACCACTGTGTTGTCCAAACTGTCAACAACCGGTCATGTTAAAAGGTGGGCAACGAGTGGCGCCGTACTTTGCCCATGTTCGACCAGCCGGTGGTACCGGTGAAAGTCAGACACATCGGCTTGGTAAAACAGCCATTGGGGCCTTGGCGGTTGCCAGTGATTACCAAGTCGACTATGAGGTCCCAATCGGTCAGCACCAACGAGCAGATGTTTTAGCAACTCGGGATGCGCAATCAGTTGTGATTGAATATCAGTGTAGTCCTTTAACACCAACCTGTCTGGCACAACGCACCAATGATTATTTAGTGGCGGGTTTAACGGTCATCTGGGTGCTTGGTGAACGATTTTGGCCGAAACACCGTTGGTTTAGTCAACAGCAATTAGCGTTTATTCAATATCGTCCAGAATGGGGTTTTTATCTCCTTGGTTATGCGCCCCACCAACAGAAATGGTTATTGTATCATCATATCGTGACGATTGATTTCAAAGGCTATTTTTGGCAGAATCGGTATTTGACAGCACAACAGGCGTTGAAGTTAATCGCGCAACCTGCAAACATCTCGATTGGTCATCAGTGGTCGCCAATTGGCATTGCACAACAGCGGCAAGTGATTCAAAACCGCCTGATTCGAATGGATGCACAGCTAGTTAGTTTACAACAAGCTTGTTACCAACAAGGGCTAACCTTGCAGACGGTACCACGCTGGTGTTACTGTCTTGATTATGTACCACCATTATTTGAAACCGGTCAGTTTATGAGTCGGGTGCACTGGTTACTCGAACGACAATCAATTGATTTTTTTGGTGACTACGCAACACGACTACAGCAGCCATTATTACCGACAGATATTTTGAAAGATTGGCCAATTCGTCAGTTGGTAAAAGACCAACAAATACTCATTAAATAAAAAACCTAACGTTATCTTTGACGGTTAGTTCAAAGATAACGTTAGGCTTTTTGACAAGGCGGTTTAAGTTAAAACCCGGAAGGCAACGTTGGTGAATTTAGATTGTTGTTGCGTTAGTGTTTGATAGGTTGTTTCGGCGTCAGTTTGTTGCTGACAGATTCTTTCAATAAATCGTAAGAAGCGCAATTTTCAATCAATAGGCCGGAATCATTTTGATCTTTAGCATAATTAAAAATAACCGCAGATGGACTCGTTTGAATGTTCATTTCACAGGCCAGTTGTTGATCACTGTCGAAAGCCTGCTTAGCCAATTCACTATGCCAATCTTCGAGTAACATTTCAGTATCTAAGCCCACTTGTTCGGCAATCGATAGGACCAAGGTTGTGTTGAAGGGGGCGTCAAACTGACGGAAAGATTCTTGCAAGCACATTAAAAAAGCACGGCTTTTCTTATTGCCTTGGAAAGTAGCGGCCTTATAAGCTAGGACTGCTTGGTAAATCGTGCCAAAAACTTGGTTGCGTAAATCTAAATCATGACTATTCAATTGTTGAAAATGCATATAATGTTCAACGTTTTTTAAATTCAAAACGGGAATAAATTTAAAATGAATATTCGTTTCGCCAGATTCTTCGATAATTTTAATGAGTGCTTCTTCAGAACGTAAACAAAGTTGACCAATCGGGTTAATAAATAAAAACACTTCTAACAAAGCTGTTCCCCCAAACTAATTAATTTTTAAAACGACATAATCGTATTTGACTACTTTAAGCAAAACACACCCATTTTGCAATTAATGTGCTTGATGCTGACTCGCCCGCTGGATTTTGTTGATGACAGGCGTCAGTTTAATTGAATAGTGCTGGACCAGTTGCTCAAAATAAGGTCGCGCTGTTTGAAAATCAGTGACTTCTAATTCGAGCTCATAATCGACAAACTGATCTGGAAAGCTGGTTTGATCGAGCATTAACTGTCCTTGTGGCGCATTAAAGATTGTTCGTTCAGTTGTACTATAGCCCCAAATCGTGAGTGCAGGCCAATTTAATGCTTGCTCATTAAAATAAGTCATGATGGGGCCATCGGGTTGGATAGTTTGCTGTTGAACTAGCTGCTCAGCGACATCTAATGAAAGTGGTTCAGTGATTTCAATCAATGTTCGCTGGGCCGAATTTGTTGGGACCTTTAACGTTTGTTCCGCGTCAGCGGCAAACTGGCGAATCCGAAGGGCCAGTCCTTGTTGACGCAATTGCTGGTCGGGTAGTTCAAAATAGTAATTTGTTTGATGCACCGTTAATGCTGTGGGGTGCTCGTTTTTAATTTGATTAAATTGTGCTTTAGTAATTAACGTTTTAAATTCCCGTTCAGTGGTTTGAGTCACTAGTTCAACTCCTTATTGAGATTAAGACTATCCTAGCATAAAAAATGGTAATTGTAATCGAATTTGTATTTTGGGTGTTTCGTGGCGCAACAAAACTAATCTATGGTAAAATAACACTGTATGTGACAGATTGAATGCGGGGTATTAATTAAATGGTTGAAAATTGGAAAAAATTCCTAATGCCGTATGAAGAAGCGGTTAGTGAATTAAAAATTAAATTACGTGGCATGCGTAAACAATATCAACAAAACAACGAACATGCCCCTATCGAGTTTGTAACTGGACGGGTAAAACCGATTGATAGTATTAAAGAAAAGATGCAACGTCGTTATATTACTGAAGAATTATTAGAAAAGGATATGCAAGATATCGCTGGTTTACGGATTATGTGTCAATTCGTGGAAGATATTCATGAAATTGTTGGTCTGTTACACCAAAGAACGGATATGACCATTATTGAAGAACGTGATTACGTTTCGAACGTTAAACCCAGTGGCTATCGATCTTACCACATTGTGATTGAGTATCCAGTTCAACTGATTAGTGGTGAGAAAAAAATATTGGCTGAAATTCAAATTCGGACGATGTCGATGAACTTTTGGGCAACGATTGAACATTCCTTAAATTATAAATATCAAGGTGAATTTCCGGACAGTTTAAAGGCGCGTTTGAAACGGGCGGCCGAAGCTTCCTTCATGTTAGATAAAGAAATGTCGGAGATTCGGGAAGAAATTCAAGAAGCTCAACAATTATTCTCATATGGTAAATGGCAAAAAACGCTTGATGAAACACCTAAAAATGACTTAAAAGGGGACTGAGCCGATTGAAAGTGATGGTTTATAGCAACGATGGCAACTCATCACGACATGTTGCCGATCGGTTGACCAAAAAGTTAACGAGTACCGGTTTCATTATGGAACGCGAGCATCCGGATGTGGTGATTTCGGTGGGTGGCGATGGGACTTTGTTATCAGCGTTTCACAAATACGCTGCTGATTTAGACCATATCCGGTTTATCGGTGTGCATACGGGCCATCTTGGCTTTTATACTGATTGGCGCGACTTTGAAGTTGAAGATTTAGTTGTTGCGTTGCAAGAAGATATGGGCCAAAGTATCAGTTATCCATTACTGGAAGTCAAAATTAAATATGCGGATACGGGTGAAATGAAACGTGAATTAGCGTTGAATGAAGTCACGTTGCGCCGTTATGCGGCGACTTTGCGAACTGACGTCTATATCAAAGAAAACTTTTTTGAAAGTTTCAGAGGCGACGGCTTATGTGTCTCAACGCCAACCGGTTCAACGGCTTACAGTAAATCAATTGGTGGGGCCGTTTTACACCCTCAATTAGACGCCATGCAGCTGACTGAAATTGCGTCAATTAACAATCGGGTCTACCGGACGTTATCCTCGCCGGTCATCTTGCCATCTAATGAATGGTTATTATTAAAACCGTCGAAGACGAGTGACTACGTGGTCACGATTGATCAATTTACGTCGAAAGATCGACCAATTGCAGAAATGCAATTTAAAATCGCAAAAGAAAGAATACAATTTGCACGATACCGGCATACTTATTTCTGGGATCGTGTCGAAGATGCATTTATTGGGACAAAACATGAAATTTGAATGGCAGTATCAAGAATCAGAAGGTTGTGTTTTACGCAACTTTTTACGGCACCATGGTTTATCTAGAAGTCAGTTAGCCAAAATTAAGTTTGCAGGCGGGACGATTTTAGTCAATGGACAAGAAGCCTATACGAATGCTAAATTGGTTCAGAATGATTTAGTCACCATTTATCTCGCACCAGAAGTGGCCGTCGAACACGTGATTCCCGTTAAAGGGATTTACGGGTGGTTTATGAAGACGACCATTTTTTAGTGGTCGATAAACCGGCATTTGTGGCGTCGTTACCAGCACCGCAACACCCAAGCAACACAATGGCTAATTACGTCAAACAATATTTGATTGACGAACACGCTGAAAGCCAAGTCGTTCACGTGGTGACTCGGTTAGACCGCGACACGAGCGGTTTGATGATGTTCACCAAACACGGTTTTGCCCACAGCTTAGTCGATAAGCAGCTGCAATCTAAAGAATTGCAAAAAACTTACGTCGCGATTGCCAGTGGTGATATGCGCGAAGATATGCCGAACCACGCCTGGATTGATCGACCGATTAAACGTTCGGAAGATTTCTATATGCGGCGGGTGGTCGCACCGGGTGGCAAGCGTTCGTTGACTGAATATTGGCAAGCGGCGCATGGTGATGATGCAACGCTCGTTAAATTACAATTATTAACCGGCCGGACGCATCAGATTCGCGTCCATTTTAAATCAATTGGCCATCCGCTAATCGGCGATAATCTCTATGGCGAAGCGGACGATTTACTACCGCGCCAGGCGTTACATTGTCGGCAATTACAATTTTATCATCCGTTTGAAGAAAAAATCATTACGGTGAAGAGTCCGTTGCCGGCTGATTTTAGAGCGGTTTTAGAAGCGCGGCATTTAGCCTATGATGAAAATACCTTATAATAAAAAAAGCTTAAGCTATCCATTAGGGGCTGTTATCAGGCTTCAAAATCAGTATACTAATAAGCGATTATGATTTACGAAGGGAAGAGTGTTGTGTTTACGTTGAATGTGATTAAAACGATTATATTAGGGATTGTCGAAGGCTTTACCGAATGGTTACCAATTAGTTCGACTGGTCATTTAGTGTTAGTCGGTAGTGTCTTAAAGATGGATGAAACCAAAGCGTTCATGGATATGTTTAATTATGTGATTCAATTCGGCGCGATTTTAGCGGTCGTCGTCCTGTTTTTCCACAAGTTAAACCCATTTTCACCCCGTAAAACGGGTTTAGAACAGAAACAAACTTGGACGTTATGGTCTAAAGTCGTGATTGCCGTGATTCCATCAGTCGTGATTGGTTTTCCGTTGAATGATTGGATGGATGCCCATTTAATGAACAATTGGGTGGTTGCCAGCATGTTGATTCTTTATGGGATTTTGTTCATTGTGATTGAGAATCGGAATAAAAGCGTTACGCCGAAATTTACCGATTTAAATACGTTGCCTTATTTAACCGCCTTTTGGATTGGCTGTTTCCAAGCGTTATCAATTATTCCAGGGACTTCACGTTCAGGCGCTACAATTCTAGGGGCAATCATTATTGGGACTTCGCGATTTGTCGGGGCTGAATTCTCATTTTTCATGGCGATTCCAACGATGGTCGGGGTCAGTGTCTTGAAGGTTGGCAAATTCTTCTATGAAGGCAATACGTTTACGGGTGATCAAACGATCATTCTGTTAATCGGGATGGTCGTGTCATTCATTATTTCAATCGTGTCGATTAAATTCTTGATGGACTACATTAAGAAACATGATTTCAAAGTATTTGGTTGGTACCGGATTATCTTGGGATTATCAGTACTAGGCGCCATGTTATTCGCTTAATTGAAGTTTGAAGGGAGTTTTTCAATTGTTAATCAAAGAAGTTTGTGTTGAGAATTTTACAGCAATCCCCGCCGCTATTCGCCAAGGTGCGAAACGGATTGAATTAAACGATAATTTAGCCGTCGGTGGCACAACTGTCAGTCGGGGCGTCATGGCTGAAGCTGTGCGCTATGCCCATGAACACGATGTACCAGTGATGGTCATGATTCGTCCTCGCGGTGGCAACTTTGTCTATAATGATCAAGAATTAAAAATCATGGAAGCCGATATTTTTTCAGCCCAAGAATTGGGTGCCGACGGGATTGTTCTGGGTTGTTTAACACCGGATAATCAAATCGACGATGAAGCGATGGAGATGTTGATTGGCGCCGCTAACGGGATGCAAGTTGTCTTCCATATGGCGTTTGATGAGATTCCAGCAGCCCAACAAGCTGCAGCAATTGATTGGTTAGCCGAACATGAGGTGAAACGAATTTTGACGCATGGTGGACCCCTTGATCAACCTTTAAATCAAGCCCACTTAAAAGAACTCGTGACGATTGCCGATGGTCGCTTAGTCATCTTGCCAGGTGGTGGCGTGACAGCAGTGAACGTCACAGCAATTACGACCGCATTAGGGGTGGCCGAAGCCCATGGCACTAAGATTGTCTAAACGTAGCAACAAAAAATACGATTCGCCAAAGTGATTTTGGCGAATCGTATTTTTTGTTGTTCTTTATTTTTTTTCGATAGCGAGGACTTGGCCACTTGAGTGATTAATGCTTGATAACGACTAACTTGGTAATGGTCCGGGTTTAAATGGGTGAGGTCAGCAACCAAATAATTGATTTCTTCGTCTGAGGGGTTGAATTGGGTTTCACTGACAAAAACCAATAAACCGCCACGATTCAAACGCGATAAGATCTGATGGTAGGCTGAAATTGTGGTGTTCGGTAAAGTCGTTTGAGTAGCGGTCTCGGCCGATAGAATACCCAAACTAAAAATAGCTGCTTGGACTTTGAGGTCGGGCGCTAAAGCCGTAATAATCCGTTCGTGACCTTGATTGTAGAGGGTCACTTGTTGATGTAAATTGGCTTTAGTCAAACGATCGGTGCAGATATCAAGCGCCGATTCTTGCAAGTCAAAACCGTAAACGTGGCCAAAATCAGCAACCTTTTCAGCTAGAAAATGGGTGTCATGACCATAGCCGACGGTGGCATCAATGACGATGTCGCCGGGACGAATGGCTTTTGCTAATAGTTGGTGGGCGAATTGAACTGGATCTGTCAGAATCATAGGTGAAAACTCCTTTGAATGTTAATCGTGAAGGTTGGGGAATAGTTGTTGTTGTTTAAAGGCTAACGAAGTTAGGCTTAAGCAACCGGCCGCTAATAAAAAGCCACCGAGCACATCGGTCGGATAGTGAACTTGAACGTAAATCCGACTGAGTCCGATTAGTAAGGGCAATAAGGCGCAGATAATAGTCGAAACCCGGCGCCAGGTTCGATTCTGAATCAAATAACGACTCAAAATCCATAATGAACCCCAAAAAAGTAAACTACCGGAAGCATGACCACTGGGAAAACTATAGCCACCCGCGTGAACGAAATGTTCATAAGCAGGGCGTGGTCTGGCAACTAAGCCTTTAATGACGTGGTTGAGACTGGTATAAATGGTGACGTTGAAGAGCACGAAACCAGCAGCCGAATATAATTTGTAATGGTAACAAATTAGGCAAACCAGTAAAACAAGTCCAATGATACTGGTTGGGTTGCCCAAAGTCGTAATGCCGATTAGGATTGGTTTGAACTTTAACGATAGACTCTGATGAAGCCAATCATTGATTGTATAATCAAATTGTTTGACCCAAGCGGCGCGAGTTGTAATACTAAAGAGTAAGAGGACGAAAGCGCTGAAACAGGTCAGCGTAAAAGAAATCTGTTTTTGTTGATTCGACATGCAAGGTGTTCCTTTCCAGCTAGTATTAGCTTAACTACGATCATACAATAATTTGATGTAATAGTACAAATAATTAAAGTGGTTTAACAAATAGATTGTTTTGTCGAGAAATTAATATTATACTATACACTAGTTGAAGCTCAATTAAATCGTGCAATCGACTTCATTGGAGGGTCTAAAAATGAAAGAAACCAGAAAACAGCGTATTGCTGTCCAGAAATTAAATTTACATAAACAAAAAAATGAGATTCGCATCAAAAAAATGCGGAATGTCACGACGTTTGCTGGGGCCAGTGTTTTAATGGGCTCCGCAATTGCGCCTAGTTTTTCAAGTGGTAAAGCGAAGGCGGCTACTGAAGCCGTTCAAAATAATCAAGATCAAGCAACTACGACCAATACAAGTAGTTCAGTGGTTAATAATACGACGAGTTCCAGTGTCACTAGTTCGGCGGTTACGAGTAGTGCACAATCAACAAGCAGCCAATCAACCGCGACTAGCCAATCTACACAACAACCAGCAGTTAAGCCACAAGTGACTGAAAATGAGGCCAATAAAGTGGCTTCAGCCCAACCAACACCTACCAAAGCTCAACCAATCGTTGGTGTTCAGAGCACTAGTGCTAATGCGGCTTCAGCCCGCGTGATTATGTCAGCAGCTAGTACGAGTGCTCAAGCTTTTATCAATTCAGTGGCCAGTTCAGCCCGCCAATTAGCTAGTGATAACAATTTATATGCTTCGGTCATGATTGCCCAAGCTTCTTTGGAATCTGGTTTTGGGAGTAGCTCATTAGGTAAAGCCCCTAATTATAACTTATTCGGTGTTAAAGGGTCATACAACGGCAGTTCCGTTTATATGTGGACTAATGAAGATGATGGTCATGGAAACTTGTACCAAATTCAAGCTGCTTTTAGAAAATACCCCTCATACTACCAATCATTGCAAGATTATGTGCACGTTTTGAAGAATACGTCGTTTGGCGCAACGCCTTACTACCAAGGCGCGTTTAAGAGCTATACGAGCAATTATCAACAAGCAACGCAATATTTACAAGGACGTTACGCCACTGCGACTAATTATGCGTCAAGTTTGAATCGTTTGATTCAACAATATAATTTAACGCAATACGATACACCTGGTAGTAGTACCGGTAATAATAATACTGGTAGCACAACGACACCAACCACACCGGCAACTGGGACGAAGTACACGGTTAAGTCTGGCGATTCAGTCTGGGCGATTGCCAATAAATATGGGATCTCAACGACCGATTTAATTAGTTGGAATAACATCAAAAATAATATGATTCATCCTGGTGATGTGTTAATCGTTTCTAAAACAGCGACAGGTAATGGTAATAGCAACAGTGGTAATACCGGCAGCACGACGACACCAACCACACCGGCAACTGGGACGAAGTACACGGTTAAGTCTGGCGATTCAGTCTGGGCGATTGCCAATAAATATGGGATCTCAACGACCGATTTAATTAGTTGGAATAACATTAAAAATAATATGATTCATCCTGGCGATGTGTTAATCGTTTCTAAATCAGCGGCTGGCAGTGGTAACAGCAACAGTGGTAATACGGGCAGCACAACGACACCCGCAACTGGCACGAAATACACGGTTAAATCCGGTGATTCAGTCTGGGCGATTGCTAATAAGTACGGCATTTCGATGGCGAATTTAGTCAAGTGGAATAGTATCCGCAATAACTTTATCTACCCTGGTCAAGTCTTAGTTGTGAGTCAAAGTGGTTCTGGTAGTACTAGTACCGGCAACACGGGTTCGGGTTCAACGACAACTAATCAAACTGGAAAAACTTACACGGTTAAATCCGGTGATTCAGTCTGGGCAATTGCCAATAAATCTGGCATCTCAATGGCAACATTAGTTCAATTAAACAATATCAAAAATAATTTTATTTATCCGGGTCAAGTGTTAAAATTAGGCAGCACGACGACTAGCACGTCTAATTCAAACCAAGGGACTTCGACCTCGAAGACTTATACCGTCAAGTCTGGTGATAGTCTCTGGTCAATCGCGCAAAAGAATCAATTATCAATCACGCAATTAAAACAAATCAATAATTTACATTCAGATTTAATCTTAGTTGGTCAAACCTTGAAATTGAAGTAAGAGTTTGGTATGCTAAGTACAATTATTTAACGTTGAAGAGGATTAGTAGTCAGTATTAAGTGTTCAGCGAGCGTATGGTTAGTGAGAATACGTCTTTAATACTGATGAACTCGCCTTTGAGTTTTCGACTGAATTAAGTAAGTTGGAACGTGAGCCGCGTTAAGGCCAGAGAGTTGTCCAATTTGTGTTGGGCAGAACTTAGGTGGCATCGCGGTCAATTCGTCCTATGGTATTTTATACCATAGGACTTTTTTTTCGTTAAATAAACCAGAAGAGGAGTGTTTTTATGACTTACGATCATCGCGCAGTTGAACAAAAGTGGCAAGCTTATTGGCAAAGCCACAAATCATTTAAAACCACAGAAGATCAAAATAAGAAGAACTTCTATGCCCTTGATATGTTCCCTTATCCATCCGGTCAAGGCTTACATGTTGGACATCCAGAAGGCTATACCGCAACTGATATTTTAGCGCGGATGAAACGGATGCAAGGCTTTAACGTGTTACACCCCATGGGTTGGGATGCATTTGGCTTACCCGCTGAACAATACGCGTTAGATACTGGTAATAATCCGATTGATTTTACGCAAAAAAATATCAACACGTTTAAACGTCAAATTAATTCACTTGGTTTTTCTTACGATTGGGATCGTGAAGTCAATACGACTGATCCTAGTTTCTACAAGTGGACGCAATGGATTTTTGAAAAGATGTATGAAAAGGGTTTGGCTTATGAAGCCGAAGTGCCCGTTAACTGGAGTCCTGATTTAGGAACCGTTGTCGCCAACGAAGAAGTGATTGACGGCAAAACAGAGCGGGGCGGCTATCCGGTTTATCGGAAACCAATGCGTCAATGGATGTTGAAAATCACGGCTTATGCTGATCGGTTAATCGACGATTTAGATACGGTTGATTGGCCTGAAAGTGTCAAAGATATGCAACGTAACTGGATTGGCCGTTCTAAGGGCGCTGAAGTCACGTTTGCGATTGAAGGGCAAACTGATTCAGTCGCCGTCTTTACGACGCGTCCGGACACGTTATTCGGTGTCAGCTACATTGTGATGGCCCCCGAACATGCTTTGGTGGCTAAAATCACGACTCCCGCTCAAAAAGCGGCCGTTGATGCTTATTTGAAAGAAATCGAACACAAAAGTGATCTTGAACGGACTGATTTGGCGAAAGATAAAACCGGTGCATTCACTGGTGCTTACGCCACTAACCCAGTGAATGGCGAACAATTACCAATCTGGATTTCGGATTATGTGTTAGCCACTTACGGAACTGGCGCAGTGATGGCCGTACCAGCCATGATTCGCGTGATTGGGAATTTGCGAAGAAGTTTGATTTACCGATTAAACCAGTCGTTGCTGGTGGCAATCCAGAAGAAGCCGTTTATGACGAAGCTGGCGTAATGATTAATTCTGATTTCTTAGATGGATTAGATAAACAAGCCGCAATTGAATGCATGATTCCGTGGTTAGTAGAACATGATGCGGGTCACGAACAAGTGAGTTACAAACTCCGTGATTGGTTGTTCTCACGCCAACGCTATTGGGGTGAACCCATTCCAATTATCCATTGGGAAGATGGTACGAGTTCAGTAGTGCCTGAAGACCAATTACCACTTGAATTGCCAATTACGAGCGACATCAAACCTTCAGGAACTGGCGAAAGTCCATTAGCCAACCTAACTGATTGGTTGAACGTAACGGATGAAAATGGCCGTAAAGGCCGTCGTGAAACCAATACGATGCCACAATGGGCGGGTAGTTCATGGTATTACCTCCGTTATATTGATCCTAAAAACCCCGATAAATTAGCTGATTTTGCTAAATTAGAAGAATGGTTACCGGTTGATATGTACATCGGTGGTGCTGAACATGCCGTCTTACATTTACTTTATGTTCGTTTCTGGCATAAATTCTTGTATGATATCGGTGTTGTGCCAACCAAAGAACCATTCCAACGGTTGTATAACCAAGGGATGATTTTAGGCGACAATCACGAAAAAATGTCGAAATCAAAAGGCAACGTGGTTAATCCGGATGACGTGGTTGATCGCTATGGTGCCGATACGTTACGGTTATACGAAATGTTCATGGGACCTTTGGACGCGTCAATTTCTTGGAGTGAAAAAGGCCTAGCCGGCGCACGTAAGTTCCTGGACCGGGTATGGCGTTTATACACTGAGGAAGATACCGACGAACAAGATCAAGTTTCAAGTAAATTAGTTCAAGCAAATGATGAAACGTTGAAGAAATCTTACAACGAAACCGTTAAAAAGGTGACAGAAGATTTCGAAAACATGCACTTTAACGTTGCGATTTCGCAATTGATGGTCTTCATCAATGATGCTTATAAAGCCGATACATTCCCAATGGCCTATGCAGAAGGCTTCGTTAAGATGTTAGCCCCAATTGCACCGCATATGATGGAAGAATTGTGGACAATGCTCGGGCATACTGAATCAATCAGTTACGAAGCATGGCCAACGTTCGATCCCGCTGCACTAGTGGATAGCGAAGTCGAAGTTATTCTACAAGTTAATGGTAAGTTGAAAGCCAAAGTCACCGTTGAAAAAGACATGGCCAAAGACGCACTAGAAGCTCTAGCAATGGCGAACGAAAAAATCGCCGACTTCATCGCCGAAAAAACAGTCCGCAAAGTAATTGTCGTACCAAATAAAATTGTTAATGTGGTAGCAAATTAAAAGAAATAAGTGCTGACTGAGCTGGTCAGCTTCTGAGTATAGCCTAAAATCGGACGTTGTGACTGAAGTTTAGTCATGACGTCCGATTTGTAGCTAGACGGAAGAAGCTAGCTCAGAAGCACGTTAAAGAAGTAAGTGTGTTGAGTTGCGCTTAGCAACTGAGCATTAACAGAAAATTCCCAGTTATCTTGATTTTTAAGATAATTGGGAATTTTAGGTTAAGCGGAAGTTGTTGCAACTCAAAAGCACGTTAAGATCGAAGTGCCTAATTCAAGTTGGTCAGGCTTTGAGGATTAACCTAGAGCTGCCAAACTCTTCAGCACCAAAAAAACTAGCCATCACTTGAAAATAGTGGTGGCTAGTTTTTTGGTTAATAAAGTGGATTAATCTGGTCGTGGTGCAACACCTTAATCGATTCACCGGCTTGTTGACGGCGATCGATATTTTGTTCACCCCAAGTACAGAGTAGATTGAGAATCTGGTTGAGTGATTGACCGTATTCGGACAAACGATATTCAACGTGAGGTGGGACTTCTGGATAGATTTTACGATTAATAATCCCATCGCGTTCTAATTCGCGCAATTGTTGCGTGAGCACTTTTTGGGAGATACCGGGAATATTCTGGCACAGTTCACTGGTTCGTAAGGGTTGATTGCGCAGATGGCATAAAATAATCGGTTTCCATTTACCGCCGATGATTTCAATCGTCGCTTCAACGCCGATGTTATATATTTTCTCATCCATTTTTAATTTTGATTCACCTTTTCATTGTGATAATACCCAATTATAACCTTTGAGTAACCTAATAACAAAAAAGTGCGTAATTGTGCAACGTTTATTGTTAGTCAATAATAAACACATCAATAAAAAGTGTAGGAGTGTGGAAAATGAATCAGAAACAACGTGCCAATTTAACGTTATTAGCTTTAGCAATCAGTGCCTTTGCCATCGGATCGACCGAGTTCATTAGTGTCGGGTTAATGCCGCTGATGATTAAGGATTTTGGGATTACGATGAGTCAGGCCGGTTTAACCGTCTCAATGTATGCGTTGGGAATTACCATCGGTGCCCCGATTTTGGCGATTTTAACCAGTCGTTGGCCGCGTAAAAATTTATTATTAGGGATTATGTTAGTGTTTATCGTCGGTAATTTAACCGTCGCTTTTGCCCCGATTTTTCCAATTGTTTTGTTAGGGCGGATTATTTCAGCTTTAGCACACGGGATATTTATGTCAATTGCTTCAGTGATTGCCGCCGATGTTGTTGAACCAGAACGGCGGGCGAGCGCGATTGCGGTCATGTTTACCGGATTAACGGTCGCAACCGTGACGGGCGTGCCCCTTGGAACTTTCATTGGACAAGTATCAACTTGGCATATGTCGTTTATCTTTATTGCGGGGATCGGGGTGCTCGGTTTAATCGCCAACTGGTTCTTAGTGCCGAACGATTTACCATTAGGTCAGCCAAGTCATTTTAGTGGGATTAAACGGGTTTTCATGAATCGTCAAATCGTTTTAGCGCTATTGATTACGGCGTTGGGCTACGGGGGTACTTTTACCGTGTATACGTTTGTGACGCCGATTTTAGAAACGAAAATGGGGTGGTCGCCAAGTGCGGTCGTCATTATTTTAGTGATTTACGGTTTAATGGTGGCGATTGGTAATACCTTGGGAGGTAAATGGTCGAATCATCAGCCGTTGTTGGCGCTTTTAAAGATGTTTATCGGATTATTAGTGACCCTAATTTTCTTTTTAGTCACCTTGAATGGACACTGGTTCGGCTTAATCAACGTTTTAGTGATGGGCTTCTTCGCGTTTATGAACGTTCCCGGACTGCAACTCTATATTGTGCAACTAGCTGAAAAATATGCACCGAATGATATTCCGTTGGCCTCGGCTTTAAATATTTCGGCGTTTAATGTCGGGATTACGATCGGTTCACTAGTCGGCGGTCAAGCTTCTGCCGCGTGGGGCTTGGGCAGCACGCCAATCTTTGGCGCTGCGATGGTTTTCATCAGTATTTTATTAACGTGGTGGTTAATTCGAATGACGAAAAAAGCAGCATAACTGAAAAGCCAACTGATCCTGAAAAAAGGAGTAGTTGGCTTTTTTAATTTGATCAAAACGTGCTTCTCGAACAGCCTTTTCCGGTTAACTACAGGGCATAATTTATGGTAAAGAGCACCATAAGTTCTGTCCTTATGTTAATCCTCAAAGCCTCCCGTTCGAATCAGCACTCTGCCCCAAACGTGCAGTTCAAGCCAACTTCTTCCGTCTAGCTACGAATAGCAAATCATGACCAAGTTCGGTCACAATTCGCTATTCTAGGCTATACTCAGAAGCTACCCGGCTTGCACAGCACTCTGAAATATTTTCTAAAGTTTTGTTAAAGGAATTGCAAGGATGGTGGCAATCAACTAGAATAGTAGGAAGACGCTTTTCGATGTTTAGACAAGGAGTTATGAAAAATGACCAATTCACCAGAAACGGGGACTACGGACACTTCTTCGCAGAGTAAGATGTTACGCGGTTCTGCTTGGATGACAGCTGGCAGTATTTTTTCGCGAATTTTAGGGGCTGTCTATGTTATTCCGTGGCCAATTTGGTTTGGCGTTAATTTTATTGCCGCCAATAATTTATTTGGACGAGGTTATCAGATTTACAGTGTTTTAATTGTTGTTTCGACGGCCGGTATTCCAGGGGCGTTATCGAAGCAAATTGCACATTATAATGAAATGAACGAATATGGCATTGGGAAAAAGTTATTTGAAAAATCATTGATTTTAATGTTAGTGATGGGGATTCTTTCGGCGGGGGCTTTATATTTATTGTCACCCGTTCTTTCTCAAGGTGATGCACGAATGATTCCAGTTTTTCATTCACTCTGTTGGCCTTTATTGATTATTCCGTTACTCAGTATTATGCGGGGATTTTTCCAAGGTTATGCTGAAATGGCACCGTCCGCCATCTCACAATTTGTTGAACAGGTTGCACGAGTTGCCTACATGACAATTACCGTTTTTATGATTACACAAGTTGCCAAAGGGAGTTACGTGACCGCCGTTACACAAGCAACGTTTGCTGCGTTTATCGGGGCAATCGCCGGATTATTATTACTTGTCTGGCACTATTTAAGACAACGACCAAAGCTTGAAAAGTTAATTGAAAATAGTAATAACGCAATTGAAGTTTCAACGACTGATTTGCTTAAAGGCATTATCAAACAATCAATTCCGTTTATCGTGATTGATGCCAGTATTAATTTAGTCTATATTATTGATCAATTTAGTTTTAATCGAATGATGAGTGACTTTGTGATTGCGAGTGATCATCAATTATGGAATATGTATACTTTATTTGCCGTTAACGCCAATAAATTGATTTCAATTACGGTTTCGTTAGCCGCTGCCATGGCGGTTACTGCGATTCCATTGATGTCAGCTGCTCATGTGCGTGGGAATCAAAAGGAATTAAAGCGCCAAATTGGGAGTACTATTCAGCTCTTTAGTTTCGTCATGCTTCCTGCAGCGTGTGGGATGGCGGCCGTGGCTGGTCCATTGTACACACTATTTTATGGCTACGATGCTTTAGGGGTCAATGTTTTACAATATTCATCATATATCTCAATTTTATTAGGGTTATTCACGGTTTTAGGGGCGATTTTACAAGGACTCTATCAAAATCGAACAGCGCTCTTTTATTTAATGATCGGTTTTATTGTTAAAATTGTAGCGCAATATCCAGCAATTTATTTCTTCCGTGTGTACGGGCCATTGACGTCCACTGGTTTGGCATTTGCCACGAGTTCGATTTTAATGTTGATGGCGTTACGTCGCAACTACCATTTTGATGTCTTACAAACCATACGTCGTTTAGCAGGGGTCTTAATCTTCTCAGGAATCATGTACATCGTCACTGCCGGTGCGGTTAAGCTGTTATACCTTGTTTTCAACCCATACAGTCGGTTACAAAGTGTCTTGGTCTTGGTGATTAGTGTTGGGATTGGGGCCGGTGTTTACGCTGCCTTAGCGTTGAAGACTCGGTTAGCTGATTTCGTTCTTGGAACCAACATGGATCGCTTTAGAAGAAAGTTGAAATTAAAATGAGAATCGATCGATTTTTAAGTTATATGCAAGTGGGGAGTCGGCAATCGTTAAAAGCCCTTTTTAAGGCCGGCCGAATCCAGGTTGACGGCCAAGTGATTGGCAACGGCAAGTTTCAGGTGACTGAAACGACTGTTGTTGAAGTCGATGGCGAACCGATTCATTATCAAACTGATTTTTATTGGTTACTCAATAAACCGGCGGGCGTGATTTCGGCGACCACTGATCCGCAAAAAACGGTCATCGATTTATTAACACCGGCCGATTATCGGGCTGATTTATTTCCGGTTGGCCGGCTAGATAAAGATACAACTGGGCTATTATTATTAACCAACGATGGCGATTTAACCCACTCATTATTAAGCCCGAAGAAGCATGTTTCTAAAAAATATCAGGCTAAAATTGCTGGGATTGTGACGGAAACGGATCAAGCGCAGTTTGCGGCGGGAATCCAATTAAGTGATTTTCAAGCGCAACCAGCGCAATTGATGATTCTCGAAACGGATGAACAAACGCAAACTAGTCTGATTACCGTTGAAATTCATGAGGGTAAGTTCCATCAAGTTAAGCGGATGTTTCACGCAGTCGGCAAAGAAGTGTTGACGTTGCAAAGGTTAACGATGGGGTCGTTAACCTTGCCCACGGACTTATTACCTGGGCAATACCGCGCATTAACCACGGCTGAAATTGAAGCCTTAAAAGAATAACAAAAAAGCCAACTCACTGAGTTGGCTTTTTTACTGATTATGATTGGGACAGCTTTGCCATAAATGCCGGCAGCGCTTGAATAATCTGGGTTGGTAAAGTGACATATTGGGTTTGCGCAAGTTGATCTGAAATCGCGCTGTGCGTATAAACCGCAGCGTTGACCGTTGCGATACTGGTTTGGAATTGACCGCAAAAGGCGGCAATAATCCCAGTTAACGTGTCACCACTACCACCGGTCGCTAAAGCGGGGGTGCCGATTGTTAATTGGTAAACTGCTTGGTCGTGATAAATTTCAGTGTGATGTTTCTTTAAAACTAAAATTGGTTGACCTAACTGGGCTAATGATTGTTGATTAGCGCTAATAGTCTGGTGGGCAATTGGTAACTGGCTGAGGCGCGACCATTCCATTTGGTGTGGTGTTAGGATTAATTGCGTGTTGGGCAATGGTAAGTGGTGTTTAGCGACTAAGGTCAGTGCTGAGCCATCCACTAGTAAAGTTTGGGTCGCCGTCACCGTTTTAAAAGTGAGTTGCAATAACATTAAGGCGTGGGCGGTTAAGCCCAGACCGGGCCCAATCACGATGACATCGGCGTTTCGAATGGTTTGTGCGAGTTGATTGGTGGGCGCTTGATAATCAACAAACATCGCTTCGGGTAACCGAGCGTGTAGGCTAGTCAGATTGATTTGATCGGTCATCACCGTTACCAGACCCGCACCGGCATTTACAGCCGCTTCGGCGCTCATCATGGCCGCGCCACCATATTGTTGGTTGCCGCCAATGATTAGAACGCGGCCAAACTGGCCTTTATGACTATTGGCGGGTCGTTTAACAATCACTTTTTGCACCATTTCGGTTGTAATAACTTGCATCGGAATCCCTCCAGTTATTTTGATTCTATTATAAGCCAAAGATTGGTAAAAAGGTATTGGCAGGGCTTGCTAACACTGGTACAATAGTCTTGTAGCAATTTTTGCCCGTGTGGCGGAACTGGCAGACGCGCAGCGTTCAGGTCGCTGTTTGGGTTTCCAAGTACAGGTTCGAATCCTGCCACGGGCATCAGGACGCTTTGTTTAATATTTTTAAGAAAAATATAAAAAGGTATAAACGTTGATATTAAAGCGTTTATACCTTTTTTTGTATTTATGGAATTGTATAAAAGTCATTAAAAATTGGTGATGTGCACACCTTTTGCACACTTATAAAGTTGAAATAATGCCAATAGTGCGTTTTGATTCCCCGATTTTTTGCTTTCTAACTGACGATAATTAATACTGGACTTCTTGGAATAGCGGCCAACGTTAAAGTGAGTAACTTAAAATAGTATTTATTAGTATCAATATCTTTTATGTTTACGAAATAATAGTATTTAAATAGTTATTTATGCTATACTAGCTTAAACTAAATTTAAGGAGTAATGCTATGCCCGATAATCAGACTTTTAAATCAGATACCGACAACGCTAATCAACATGCAAAAGATTTAACGATTAATACTGAATTTAAAGCAATTCATGATTTTACATATGCTTCAAGTCCAGCGACTAAACAAATCGGTGAAGTGCTTAATCAACTGGACACGGTCGTTAAATCATTTTCTGAATTAACGCTTCAAAATTCAAATGATATTAAAAAAATTGCAAAAGCGCATGAAGATTCGGATATACTGCAAGCAGAAAAATGGCGTAATGAACAATGAAATCTAATCAAACAATTGTGAAACAAACCTTACAAAAAAATCAAACAGCAGTCGATGAGTTAAAACAGCTCAGATTAGATTTAGAACGTGAATCGAGTGAGTTGAATGCGATTCAAAAACGAGAAATGCAATTGCTACAAGAAATCCATTATTATAGTGATGGTTCACTTGCGGCTGGTGAATCACAACGATATTTAGAAGAGACGAACGATGCTAATCGAAAATTTGCCAATGAAGTTGCAGAATTTAATGACTTAATCGAGGTTAATCTTAAAAATAGATACCGCGAACAAACGCAATTGGAATTAGCGATGCGTTAATCAGAAAGCGAGGTGCGACGGTGACTAAGTTTCGATATACTGACTGGACTACGGTGAAAACTAATATTTCTAATGCCAGAATGACCACGTTAGGAGATTTAACGCAATATCAACAATATGTTGCAACATTCACTCAGGAAGAAGCGTTACAAGGGGCGACTTGGCAAGCTGCGAAAGAATACATTAACTTGACAACCCCACTGGCTAAAGGGCTTGCGAATACCCTAACTGATGTTGGCGTCGTACTGGATAACTATTTAACTGATTTTGAAACGACCGTTAATCAGACTGGTAAGGATTTAGATTCTGATAAGCTTCGTGCATTACAAAAAGATTTAGCCAACATTCGAGCAATGAAAAAAGCAACTGTGGCTGCGGTTGCAAAATCGCATATTAATGATCATCTACCGGGTGGCGAGATGAATCCATATAGTGGTGGGGTTTCAACGACAGCATTTGATCACAATATTTCGAGTGATACTAAAAAAATTAAAATACTTGATTTATATGACGATTTTGAAGGACGTCATGCGACAGACTATACGACCATTATAAGTGCTCTGGATAGTATTAAAATCGGTGTCCAAGTTTTAAATAATCCGAAAAATTTTAATACGACCACGGGTGAATTCAATCCTACTAATCTCAATAACGCTGAATGGTATCAGAATTTAACCAACTATAATGCCACCAAACGTGATCCGGCAATTGACGTTAAAATAATTCAGACTCCAATTTATGGTGCAGCTGGGAATGTGGTGGGTTATGATAAGCAATACGAAGTTATATAGACGGTCAATTAAATCCTGAAGCGGGTAAAAAGTTAATTGAACTTGAAAACAAAGAAGGTTTGAAGTTTGTCAGCGGCATTTTAGGAATTACCGATTTCTTAGAAGCCATTAGTGGGAAAGACCCCTTTACTGGTGAAAAAGTAACCTCGCAAGAACGTGCAAAAGCAATTTTCTGGACTGTAGTGTTAGCGGTTCCTGTTGGGAAGGCTGCTGGTGCATTGAAGGATATCAGTAAAGGTGCTCGCTTAGACAAAGCCGCGTTAGGTTCAATGAAAAATTATACCATTCCAGAAGCCGCCCAAGGACTACTTGACGAATATGGGTTGACGATTGATGATTTTAATAAACTGAACGCCAAACAACTTAAAAATGCTAAAGAAATTGCTTTACTTAAAGCATTTCGTGAAAAAATTCCAGGACCAGGGTCTGATACCCAGTTGCGGAAAGTTATTCCAACAGAGTATGTTGATAGTATGATTACAAATCCAAAGTATGGAACGATTAGTGGCTTTATGACAGATAAAAGTTATGTACAGGGGATCACAGGTATTAACGATGTGATTGAATCTAGCCGTCTTGATTATAAAGGGAGTCTTTTGAATAAGAATGGAAATTATGCATATGTGGATTTCACCAGTCAGGATACTTATATTTTAGATACACCTAACAGTCCTGTTTTTGGGGGTGACAAATTGGAAGGGTGGCCATTCACGGGGACGGGCTTTACCGCTGGTAGAAATCGAACAATTGTCCCCGAATGGGAAACTTTTTCAGATAAAACACTGACACCAAAATCGGGCTCACAGATTCATGAGGTTATTAACGGACAAGATACTGTGGTCGCAGAGTGGGTAGAAGATGTTGATAAAGTTGGAAATGCAAAAGAGTTTTGGAGGGATTTACGATGACTAACGATTTAAAAGAAATGGGTAAATATGTGACTTTTGTCCCAACAAATAAAGAGTTTCCGTTACTTCTCAGTGACGCACCACATTTTGGAACAACGGATAAACAATATTTAAAGTACGATGTAAAGACTAAGAACTCATATTCTGGGACTGAATATTATCAATATACGCTGATACGCCAGAAAAGTTAAAGTTGTTTACAAATGCTTATACCCTCTATTATCAAGCTATTTATCAAGGAATTAAGTTTGGAGCGTTAGTTGATCCTAACAGTCCGATAATTACTTTGACTTGTAACAGCGAACCGACTATCCCTGATTTTAAAAGGGTTGATAAATTTGGTTGGGAAAAAGATGTTGATATTTCTGAAGTAGCAATAATTCCGGTAAAAGACCCAATTGATTTAACGCGTTACCTCCCATGAAATTACTGAGTTAATGAACACAGATTCTCTCAAAAATTTGACCGACACCACCCATGAGATATTATTAATTGTTGCGATGATTATCGTATTAGATTGATATGACAAACGAACGTGCCGCTGTTATAGGTAAGTATAAATTTACGGATATTTTTGAAGCATTGGATAAATTTTTAGACATTATGCAAAGTCGAATTTTAACTAATCGTAGACATGTAAGAGATGATGAACCAGTTGAGTATCAATGGTATATCAATGATCAAAAGCACTTTTCAATTATTTTGGGAAGTACTTTTTTTGTTCATATTCCAAAAATTCATCTCGTGATTGTTGTATAACGTATGTATAGTTGTATCAATAATCACGATATTTCAATGACGTTGAGAACAAATTTTATGGCGTTTATGTCGAAATGGTAAATTATATAAACTATTATGTTAGAATTTAAAAAAATATAAAAAGGTG
>NZ_BAMJ01000034.1 GCF_000615805.1 Latilactobacillus fuchuensis DSM 14340 = JCM 11249 | reverse complement strand
CACTTTTTTGTTTATACTCAGAAGCTAACCAGCTGAGCTAGCAACTCTGTTCTGAAACGTGCTTTCTCAGCCAACTTCTTCCGTCTAGCTACGAATCGCAAATTATGACTAATCCCAGTCATAATTCACAATTCTAGGCTATACTCAGAAGCTAACCAGCTGAGCTAGCACTCTGTTCTAATCTAATTTCTTTTCCAATTCGTTGACGATTTCAGCGTGTTTGGCTTCTGTTAATTTAATTTTGGCCATGAAAATCAAGGCTGACACAATCAATAAGACCATTGGAATGAAGAACATATATGTTTTGAATTGTAATAAACCACTATTTGTAATATCACTGGGCTTCGCATTACCGGTCATACCAGCGTGAATGGCAGCAGTCCCAACCACACCATTGGCGAAAGCGCCGGCCAATTTATCCAATAATGGACGGACTGCCAATGTGACAGATTCATTCCGCGTACCACTCTTCAATTGACCGTATTCAACACTATCCGTGATCGTCATCAAAGCGGCTAAGAAGACCATTGGGTATGGGAAGAAGAATAACCCAATGGCGATTAAAACAACGACTAAGTTGCTTCCAGCAAATAAGAAGAGAATGTACCCCAACAACATCAAGGCAATCCCACCTAGATAGATGGCCCGACGTTGAATTAAAGCCACTAACGTTGGGAATAATGCAACAGAGATCACACCTAAGATCGCCGTAATCACGCCGACTGTTGTAAAGGCAGCCGCGCGACCCATCACATATCTGAAGTAATAAATTAATAGTGAATTCGTAATTACATAACTAAATGCGAACAAGAAATATGACACTGATAACCACATTAATTGATCATTTTTACCGATGACTTTGAAAACATCACGGAAACGAATTTTTTCGGTGTTTTCACGAATCGCACTCTTTTCTTCTTTAGTCCCTAAAATGGTGGCTAAAGCGCCTAAGAATGACACAATCCCGATAACAACGGCGAAACCGAACCAACCAGCACCAGTTTGTTGACTACCGTGTGTGCCAGAAAAAATTTGTGAGAAGAAGACGACCATTGGCACGATGACAATAATGACGCCTTGTGCCCCTAAAGTTGACCCAAAACGCGCAATTGCGCCAAACTTCGTCCGTTTTTCTGAATCAACGCTTAAAGCGGGTAACATTGACCAGAACGAAATATCTTTAAATGAATAGAAAATATCTAAAATGACGAAAACGATTCCAAATAACGTCAAGTAAAGATAAGGGCTCTTAGTGTTCAAGCCACCAAAATTCGTAAAGATTAACGCTAAACCAATTGAACTGATAATTGAACCTATGAGTAGCCAAGGTTTAAATTTACCCCAGCGAGTCCGCGTATTATCAACGACCCCACCAATTAATGGATCAAAAACGATTTCGATAATCCGAATGACAACCATCATCGAAGTGACATAACCAATCATCTTCGCGTTGAAAGCCGCATTATTGGTATCGAATAATTGACTCGTGACAAAAATCATAAAATAAGTGCTGAGTGTTGCGTAAAAAGCATCGTGTCCAAAAGCCCCAAAGGCGTATGAACTGTATTGTTTCAAATCTTTAAATTTATTCATAATAAACTCCTTTCAATTGAGCGATTATTGGTAACGACGTTCGATAATTTTTTCTAAAATGGCTTGGCGTTGCTTTTCTTTTGCTGAACCAAATTGATTTTCTTCTAATGAATTAAAATCCTTAGCTAATAAAACAGATTCAAGGTAAAGCGTTAATTGACGCTTGATGTAAACCTTGTTGTCTTCATTGGTTTGCTTAGGATTCCCCGCAATGATGGCTGATGCAAATTGATCAGCATCAATGATAATTTTATTCTCGCTCATTCTAACCGCTTCTTTCTCTCTTAATATATTCCATAGACTTTAAGTAAACGTTTACTTGTCCGTTAAATAAGTGTTATCAAGTTATTAAGCTTGATAATGTAACCGTATTCCTAAGTCAGTAATTCTATTTTACTAAAACTTTACTAAAATGTAAACGTTTAATTTTATTTATATAGCGTTTTCTCATTTTTGAAACATGTTTCTTTTTTTAAATATTTTAAAGTAATTATTGAAATTTAGTTTCAATAATGCTATATTTATTTCTGAGGAAAGCGTTTTAATTTAGAAAGGAGATCAACTATGCTTGGTTTTTCTGTTTATCTTAATCAACCAATTGACGATTTAATTGCCAATAATTGTCTTCATATGCAGCAATCTGGTTTCACTGAAGTCTTTACATCGATGCATATTCCAGAAGACGACGTTACATTATATTTAAAGCGCGTTCAGGCACTCGGCCAAATCTGTCGCGAGAACCATTTAGATTTAATGATTGATATCGAATCGGATTCATTAGAACATATCGGCCTTTCATTAGATAACCCACAAGCGATTAAAGCTTTCGGGATTACGGGGCTCAGAATTGATTTTGGGATTAGCAATCAACAAATTGCGGGACTCTCACAACATTTAAAAATCGCGTTAAATGCCAGTACCCTTTCAGAATCGGATTTAGTCGCTCTTAAAACGGCGAATGCGAATTTCCAAAATATGGAAGCTTGGCATAATTATTATCCTAGAAATGAAACCGGTTTAGCGCGTGACTGGTTCATTCGCACCAATCAATGGTTAAAAGAGAGCGGGTTTACAACGCAGGCTTTTATCCCCGGTGACGGTCAACTAAGAGGCCCCATTAAAAGTGGGTTACCCACACTTGAAGAACACCGTGGTCAACATCCTTTGGCCTGTGCCTTAGATTTGTTAGCCCTCTCGGTCGATAAGGTCTTCATTGGTGATCCCCAACTCAGACCAGCAACACTGATGCAATTCTCGGATTATTTCCAAACACAGACCATGACCCTTCATTGTGTTCGTGAAACCAATCAATTACCGGACTACTTGTTCACGACGCAATTCCATAACCGTCGTGATGTCGCGCGCGATGTCATTCGTTTAGAAGAAGGCCGTCCGCTTTGCAAAAGTACTGTTGTGCCACTGGCCTGCGCGACACGACCAATTGGTAGTCTGACCATCGATAATTTAGATTACGGTCGCTATATGGGCGAATTGCAAATCACTAAAACAAACTTACCTGGCAATCCCCAAGTCAACGTACTTGGCAAAATTATTGATTCAGAACTTCCCCTCTTACCATTTATTCTGGCTGGACAAGCCATTCAACTAAAGGAGCAATTATAATATGGACTTAAGTCGTTTAACTACCGAAAATCGGAATCAAAAAACAATGAACTTAGATGAATTACCGGTTCATGATGTGCTACAACTCATGAATACTGAAGATCATGGTGTACCAGAAGGCGTTCAAAAAGCACTCCCTCAAATTGAAGCGGCCGTTAAAGCATCATCAATAGCTTCCAAAAAGATGGCCGTCTCATTTATATGGGCGCTGGTACCAGTGGCCGCTTGGGCGTCTTAGACGCGGCCGAATGTGTGCCCACTTTCGGAACAGAACCTGAAATGGTCCAAGGCTTAATCGCCGGTGGTATGGCTGCAATGACTGTTGCCGTTGAAGGTGCTGAAGATTCAGCCGCTCTAGGCCAAGAAGATTTAGTGGCCATTAACTTAACCGCCAACGATACCGTCGTCGGCATCGCCGCAAGTGGCCGGACACCTTATGTGATTGGCGGCTTAGATTATGCCAAACAAGTTGGCGCCGCAACCGTCAGTTTAGCTTGTAACTTTGACGCGGCCATCAGTCAACATGCTGCGATTAATATCGAAGTCGAAGTTGGCGCAGAAATTTTGACCGGCTCAACTCGCCTCAAATCAGGAACGGCGCAAAAATTAATTCTAAACATGCTTTCAACCGCTTCAATGATTGGTATCGGTAAAGTTTATAAGAATTTAATGGTCGACGTTAAACCCACTAACGAAAAACTCGTGGAACGTGCTAAACGGATCATCATGCTGCAACGGACTGTTCTTACGACGTTGCCGCACAACAATTTACCGCCGCTGATGAAAATGTTAAATTAGCAATCGTTATGATTCTCACTGATTTGCCCCTCAAGGAAGCCAAGCTAAAACTCAAACAAGCTAAGGGTTTCGTCCGTCAAACAACGCATTAAAAAACTAACTATTTAGGAGATATTGCCATGTCTGAGAAAAAAGAAGTTCGTTTAGCTAGAGAGATTTACGCTGCCATTGGTGGCCCAACAAATGTCGCCAAATTGATTCATTGTATGACCCGCGTTCGGATGACGATTAAAGACGACGCTAAAGTTGATATGACCGCTCTTAAAGCGATCGACGGCGTCTTAGGAATCGTCGAAGAAGATACATTACAAGTGGTTGTGGGCCCCGGGATCGTTAATAAAGTCGCTCAAATCATGGTCGATGAAGTCGGCGTTAAGTTGGGCGACCCATTCCCCGATAATCAAGCAGCGGAAGTTGATCAATCAGCAATGACCGATCGCGAAAAAGTCGAAGCTAAAGCCGCCAAAGTTAAGGCTGCTCAAAAAGCCAAACAAAAAAGCACACCCGTTAAACGTGTGCTGAAATCAATTTCTAACATCTTCGTACCCTTAATCCCCGCCTTTGTTGGGGCCGGTTTAATCGGTGGGATTGCGGCCATTTTATCCAATATGTTACTCGCTGGTTCGCTTGGCACTAACTGGACAGAATTCGTCACCATCTTAAACGTCATTAAAAATGGTGTCTTTGCCTTCTTAGCCGTTTATGTTGGGATTAACAGTGCCACTGAATTCGGGGCAACACCTGGCTTAGGTGGGGTTATCGGGGCCGTTACCTTATTAAACGGTGTCGATCCTAAAATTCCGTTACACAATATTTTTAACGGTCAACCTTTAACGGCTGGCCAAGGTGGTATAATTGGCGTAATCTTCGCGGTTTGGGTCCTTTCAATTATTGAAAAGAAATTACACAAAATCGTGCCAGATTCAATTGATATTATCGTGACACCAACGGTTTCATTACTCTTAATCGGGGTCTTCACGATTTTTATCGTCATGCCAGTTGCCGGTGTCATTTCAAACTCGTTAGTCGGTTCAATTAACTGGGTCCTAAACGTCGGTGGTGCCTTCTCCGGATTCGCTCTAGGCCTACTCTTCTTACCAATGGTCATGTTCGGTTTACACCAAGTCCTAACCCCTATTCATATTGAAATGATCAATAAAACCGGTTCAACATTATTGTTACCAATCTTAGCAATGGCGGGTGCCGGTCAAGTCGGTGCTGCACTTGCACTTTGGATTCGTTGTCGTAAAAATAAAGAATTAACGAACATGATTAAAGGGGCCCTTCCCGTTGGCTTCCTCGGCATTGGCGAACCTTTAATTTACGGAGTCACTTTACCTTTAGGGAAACCATTTATCACAGCTTGTATCGGCGGTGGGATTGGTGGTGCCGTCTTAGGTGCACTTGGTGGCGTCGGTTCAATCGCCATCGGGCCTAGTGGTTTAGCACTGATTCCGTTGATCACTAACGGCCATCAATTTGGCTATATTCTCGGTTTATTATCAGCCTACGCTGGCGGTTTCGTCGCAACTTACTTCTTCGGTATTCCTAAAGATGCAATGGAAGCAAAATAACTAAAAAAGGAAATAATCGTTATGGAAAGTATTATCTATTCAATCCAAAAAAAATTACCTGCGCTCACTAAATCTGAAAAACGACTCGCAAAATTCGTCTTAACCGATCCACAAAAGGTGACGACAATGACGACTAGTGAATTAGCAACAGCTGCCGCGGTTAGCCCCGCAACAGTCGCCCGTTTTGGTCAAACGATTTGTGGCAAAGGTGGCTTTCCAACCCTTAAAATTCGATTATCATCCGAAAAAGAATTCACACAACCGATCTATGGTGAAATCGAACCCAATGATTCCACCCAAGATCTTAAAAATAAACTGACTTTTAGAATTAATCAAACATTAGGCCAAACCAATCAATTATTAGCGAATCAAGATTTGGAACAGGCTGCTCAATTAATTAAGCATAAACCGGCCGTTTTCGTTTACGGCTTAGGGGCTTCTAATATCGCCGCCGAAGATCTCCAACAAAAACTATTACGTGTCGGTAAATTAGTGATTCAATCCCTCGATACCCATCTGATGGCTGCGGCCTTAACCGCTCAAAAAGACCAAGCCGTTCTAATCCTCATTTCAAATTCTGGCGAAAAATCAGATGCATTGCATTTAGCGGCCTTAGCAAAAAGTTTAAACATTCCCGTCATTGTGTTGACCCACGCACGTGACAGTCGACTCGCTAACCTCGCGACCATCATTCTTCAACATGATGACAGCACTGAAAGTCGCACATTACGAAGTGCCGCAACGACTTCATTAATTGCGCAACTCTACGTCGTCGACTTGCTTTACTACGCCTTTCTCGAACGGCATTTCAATAAAAATGTGTCACAATTATCCGAATCACATCAAGTCATTACAGACTTTTTTAAATAGGAGGTTATTCAAATGAAATTATTTTCAAAACGCAAACAACCGGTGACGCTGAATTTGCAAGCGATTACTAACGGTGAAATCATGCCACTAGAAGCCGTTGCCGATGAAGTTTTCTCCGCTAAAATGATGGGCGATGGTTACGCCATTCAACCGACGGATAACAGCATCTATGCACCGGTTGCTGGCACAATTTCAAGTGTCTTCCCCACCAAACACGCGTTAGGGATTACGACTGACGATGGTCTTGAATTACTGATTCACATCGGTCTCGATACGGTCGAACTCGCTGGCCAACCCTTTAACGTTTTAGTCAATGAAGGCGACATCGTTAAAGTGGATCAACCCTTAGTTGATGTTGATTTCGCAGCCATCACCACCGCTGGTAAAGGCACGACATCCATGGTGATTATCACGAACATGGCTGCGATTAAAACCCTAACACCCCCCAACGAACAAACCGTCCAACACGGTGATTTAGTTCAAACAATCTCGATGTAACCAAAAATAAGCTGTGACAGAACTCGGTTATCAAGTAAAAAAATGAGTATCCTGAATTTAGGATACTCATTTTTTGATTTGAACGGAAATTGATGAGTTATGGCACGCGTCAATAAAACATATTCGTTTAATATCAGAATACCTAGACTTATATCAGCGATGGCTTTTTGTTTTTGACTCAGTTCTCAATTGTTTCACACGAAACATCAATCTTACTTAATCTGTTTTAAAGCCTCTTTTTGTGCCAAACTGGCTAGCTGATGAGTCGCCACAAATTGGCGTACCCAGTCAGCATCAGTCTTGGCGTATTCACGAAGCGCCCAACCAATCGCCTTTTGAATGAAGAATTCATCAGTTGCTTGATCGGCCTCAATCGCTTGGGTTAAATGCATTAAACGTGTCTGGTTTTTAAACCCTAACTGCAAAATCAGACTAATCCGTCGCAGCCAAAAGTTATCGTTACCGGCAAAAAGCGCCCAGATAACGTCAAACTGTTCGGGATGTAACTTGATGTATTCGCTATAGAGTTTGCGCCAAATATCAATCGTGTCCCACCAAGCTTTATCGGTCACGACCGCTAACAAGTCTTGTAAATCTGCTAGTTGCCATATACGCTTGGCCCGAACCGCTAAATCAATCGCTAAGTATTGATATTCCCGGGCTTCTTGTGCATAAAGTTGGCGGATTAACGCCAACATTTCAGTCGCTGAATAATGTTTCACAGCTGACCAAATATCGCGTTCTAACAAATGACGTTCTGGTGCTTTGACGCCGTTGAACTTAAATTGATCCTGCATATAACGGGCCATTGCGACTTGATTTTCAGGATGCAGTGGCAACTCAATCTTAATCATGTGCAGCCACTAACAGACGCATCTCAGTCACCACTAATTGTAGTACGGTTGGTAGTCTTTCAAAGCCTGATTAACGTCATTGAACTGGCCCGCTGCATTAAACATCTCGGGTGCGATACTAATTTGCGGATTCGTCGCTAGATTTTGCATGTGTAACCCTTCCGTCACGAGCTTCATGGCAATCAAGCTTTGAAAACCACCGTGACCACCATACGGCATAATGCTAACCGGTTTGTTTGCCCATTCTCGATAAAGATAATCGAGGGCGTTCTTTAAAACGGCCGGATAACCCCAATTATATTGTGGAAATAATAAGACAAAACCATCGTATTGACTGACTAATTGACTCCACGAGCGAGTGTGGGCCTGTTGGTAGTCACCTTTAGCCGGAATTTCCGGTTCATCTAGAAATGGCAAATCGATTGTCGCCAAATCCAATAAATCAACCTGTAAATCGGCCGATTGCAGTTGTTGTTGCGTCCATTCGGCGATTGAGCGGCCAATTCGCTTCGGACGGTTCGTTCCGATAATAATTGCGATTTTATGTGTTGTCATTTTATTTGCTCCGTTCATATTGATTCACTTGAATACAAAGCGTATTATAAACTTAATCAATAAATTGTCAATATTAATTCTCATGAATAAAAAAGAGGTAATCATTTGTCACTCATCAACGATCTGATTCAAACATTAAATCAATTTATCAGCGCTGACCGGCGCAACGACCAAGAGAAACAGTGGGTGCAAGCCCAGGTCACCGATTCCAAGCTCCGTCAATTGCTGACGCGTCTATCGACCCGCGATATTAAAATCATCAGTCAGATTGGCCAAGAAGCAATCTGTTATATCAAAACACTACCCACAGCCGTCAACGCGTCCCAAGCTACGATTTCGCGGACGATTTCGCGTTTGGAAAAAGACGGGCTTGTCGCCAAATACCGCAACATCAATAATGACAAAGAGTTACTCGTCCGTCTAACCGAAATTGGCCAAACAATCGCTGAGCTCCACACCCAGTTAGATCAACAATTGGCGACCGACCTCGAGAGCATCGCGGCCGATTATTCGCCGGAAGAACTCCAACGTTTCACCGAACTAATGCAGCGGATTAATCAACATCAACTACCGGCAATTAAATAAGAAAACGTCGCATTCCATATTTGGATGCGACGTTTTTTAGTGAATCACTTTAATCAACAATAGACCACCAAAGATAATTAACAGCCCGTAAATGTATTTAACCATCGTGGTCGGCGCAATCTTAGCGCTAATCCAGTTGCCGATTGGAATCACAATCAATAATAGCGGTAAACTAAGCGCCAATAATTGAAGCACTTGCACCGTCCAAAAACCGGCGAGGATATGACTCGCCACCACAATCGTGCCGACACAAACAAAGTGGGCTTGTAAAATTCCGCGTAATTCATCGACCGACCATTTTTTAAGTGTGCCATAAATCACGACCGGTACACCGTGGCTATTGTAGCACTGCCCATAATTCCCGAAATCAGCCCCGCTAGATAATCCCACTTTGGGCTAGCTAAATGGACTTGCGCCGCACTTTTTCGAACGAGATTGTACGTGCCATAACTGATTAAAAAGAGCGCTAAGGCCCCTAAGACAATCTTGGTTGGCACCCATTTCATCACCGCAATCCCCACTGGCACCCCCAATAATGACCCCAGTACCAAACGCCGGACCACCGCTAAATCAATTTTAGTCCGGTAACGAATCGCCGCGGGAATCGCCACGATTAATCCGAGCGCCCCAATTAACGCGGTCGCCGACTGTAAATCAAACGCAACTAACGCCAATAACGGCATCGTGACTAGTGCTTCACCGAATCCAAAGACCGTCCGGGTCAAAGCGCCCAATAAAACAATTAAAATAATGATGACAATCGACATCTATGACTCCTTAATCTGGGGATTGACCATGCCAAAAACATAGTGCGGCATCGTCATACCATAGTAGTGTTTCTCAATCCGATCAAGGACCTGCATCCCGTTACGAATCGCCACGTTCATCGACGCTAAATTATTATCGCGAATAATCGAATAAGCCTTCAATTGATCGAACGCATACTGCTTAACCGCCCGTGCGGCTTCAGTGGCGTGGCCTTGATGCCAACAATCACGGCGGAATAAGTAGCCGATTTCTAACACGGTTTGGTCACGGACTTGCTGCGGGGTCAGCCCACATTGGCCGATTAATTCGCCACTCTCTTTTGAGATGACGGCCCACAAACCGTACCCGAATTGCGCGTAGTTCCCCAGTTGTTTATCCAACCAAGCTTGGACTTCTTCATCTGAAAAAGCATGTTCGTAAGCAAACATCGTCGCTTCATCTTGTAAAATTAATTTTAAGGCTGGTAAATCAGCTTGCGTTAATTCGCGGAAACTTAAGCACTCAGTCGTCGTCTCAATCACGTTTAATCCTCCGTCATCGTTTGATTCCATAATTGTTTTTGATAATGGCCAGCTTGCCCGGTTAGGATTGAGAGACTCGCGTTGGCGACCATTTTTTGATTGCGAATTTCGGCAAATGGCACGCCTAATAAAGTGTTCATTAAAAATAACAACACAATCCCGTGAGCGACGATTAGAACTTGGCCGTCCGGATAGGCTTGATTATAATCGTCAATCACCGCTTGTCCGCGAGCGAGCACCGATTGATACGTTTCCGCATGAATCGCGGCCGCATCGAATAAATCGGGGTGGTGGAAATAATGGTCAAATTCCGGATGATTCTGTTGTGCCGCGACTGGCTGTCCTTCCCAATCGCCTAACGCCATTTCCTTTAAGCGGTCATCAATCTGAATTGCCGGTTGTACGGCCTTTGTCGGTTGCAACAATAATTCAGCTGTCGTTTGCGCCCGTTGCAGTGGTGAACTGATAATCGCGTCAAACGATTGTTTGTCCAAATAAGCCCCTAAGCGACTAGCGGCAGCTTCACCGGATGCTGTCAAAGCCGCATCGACCCCGCCACCGTTAAAACACTGCGCGCGATTAATAATCGTTTCACCATGTCGTACAAAATAAAAAGTGGTCATCTGACTCCCTGCTTTCCGCTATAATCCTGATACTTATTATACCTGATTTTGGGCATCATGAAATCAATATTAAGAAGCGGTTCTGCCAAATACCTTCATAAAATTGAATCGTTGCAGCTGCCGATAAATACTGATTATCAAAGGTCGTTGTCATTTGAGATTGCATTTGCAACTGGTACCCCAAATGATGAGCGACTTTAACGGTAGTATCGATGCAATATTCCGTTTGCGCCCCACAAATTTCTAACGAAGTCACTTGTTTCTGGTCCAGAATCGTTTTTAAAGTTGTTTTAAAAAAAGAATCCGCGTGTGTTTTCTGAACGTTGATGTCCGTTGCCGCTGTTTCTAAGGTTGGGATAATTTGCCAAGGCATTGTCCCGGCAATCAATTCTTCATCATTATGCTGGATAAAAATAATCGGCCGATTAGCCTGGCGATAATCAGTTAACCGTTGATTAATTTGTGTCACCAATCCATCGAGATGATCAATCGGACCCGCACCCTGACAAACCCCATTTTGCATGTCAATGACTAATAAACAATCGGCTAATTCTGTCATTTAAATCCCTCCAACACTTTTAAAATTAGTATACCATCAAACTTTTTATCATTTAATAACTTTTTCACATGAAATCGGCTTAAAACGCCCAAATTAGTGGCTAAAAGCGTTATACTACTAGTATCAAATCGATAAGGAGTGTTCTAACAATGAAAAAACCAATCAAAGGTTCATGTACGACGGTTCTCGTCGGCAAAAAAGCGTCAATTGACGGTTCAACAATGATTTCTAGAAATGATGACGGTCATGAAGCGTTAGACCCTCAACGTTTTGTTGTTGTTAACCCTGAAGATCAACCACGCGACTACCAAGCCGTTATTAGCGGGGTTCAAATTAAATTACCTAACAATCCAATGCGTTACACATCGATGCCTAACTCACTTTTGACCAACGGAATTTGGCCAGCTGCTGGGATTAATAGCGAAAATATCACGATGTCTGCAACTGAAACCATCACGACTAACCCTCGTATTCAAGGCCTCGATCCTTTTGTGGCCGGCGGAATTGGCGAAGAAGATATCGTAACTTTGGTGTTACCATACATCCATAGTGCTAAAGAAGGCGTTGAACGTTTAGGCGCAATTCTGACAGAATTCGGCACTTACGAACCAAACGGGATCGCTTTTTCTGACCAAGATAGTGTTTGGTGGTTAGAAACTATCGGTGGTCATCACTGGGCTGCTGTTCGGATTCCCGATGACGCTTACGTGGTTGCCCCTAACCGCATGAACATCGACCATTTTGACTTTAATTCAGCTGATACACTTTACTCAGCCGACTTAAAAGCCTTGATCGACGATAATAACTTAAATCCTGATTTAAACGGTTATAATTTACGCCACATTTTTGGTAGTGCTTCAATCAAAGATACCGTTTATAACAACCCTCGGACTTGGTACGGTCAACAATATTTTAATCCTGAAATCAAACAAGATCCACGCGATCACGATTTACCATTCATCTGCCACGCTAATCGCAAAATTTCAATTGAAGACGTTAAATTCGTTTTGAGTTCTCATTTTGAAAATACTGAATACGATCCTTACGGTAGCGCCCCTGAAGACGTTAAAACGCTCTTCCGCCCAATCGGGATTAACCGGAACCACAACGTGCATATTCTTCAAGTTCGTAACAACGTGCCCGCTGAAATTGCCGGGGTTCACTGGTTAGCTTACGGTGCCAATACGTTCAACACGGTCGTCCCATTCTATGCCAACGTCAACGACACACCTGGCGCTTATAAAGATGCCACTGGAACTTTTGACCTCAACAACATGTACTGGTTGAGCTGCACGACTGCCTTACTTGGCGATACAAATTACGATTTCTACGTCGATATGCGCAACACCTTCGAATTAGAAGCCATGAGTGCTTATCACGAAATCCAAAACGCCACAGACAAGGCTTTTGCCGATCATAAAGCGGATGCCACAAGCTTCCTAGAAGCCGCCAACGCTAAATTAGCAAACGAATCATTAACACGCCAAACAAAATTATTAGGCGAAATGGTCATTTCAGGTTCAGAACATATGAAACTACGCTATAACCTAAACGATTAGAGTGCTGTGAGTTGCGGTCAGCAACTGAGCATTAATTATAAATAACCGATAATCTTGTTCTTAAGATTATCGGTTATTTTAGATTAAGCGGAAGTTGTTGCAACTCAAAAGCACATTTTGATTAGAGTGCTGACTCAAGTCGATCAGGCTTTGAGGATTAACATAAGGAGCGGTATTATGGGTGTTTTCCCCATGGTACCGCTCCTGTCGTTAACCGGAAAAGACTACTTGAGAAGCACGTTTTGATTAGAGTGCTGAACTCACGGGTTGCTTCTGAGCATTAGCCTAGTCGGGTGAATAAAGGCGGTTTTGCCTTTATTTGCCTGACGTAGCTAAGCACAAGAAGCTGTGAGTGCAAGCACGTTTTCGTAAGAGTGCTGTGAGTTGCGGTCAGCAACTGAGCATTAATTATAAATAACCGGTAATCTTGCTCTTAAGATTATCGGTTATTTTAGATTAAGTGAACATTCTGCATTGGCGCGCGCCACAGCTTATTTTTTGTGCCATTTTATTCTTTTTCCATCGTTGCCCACGTCTTGCGCATTCGCTCCATTGCCTCGGTAATTATTACGTGTGAAGTCCCTAGATTCAAACGTAAGAAACCTTCAGCATCCGCTACGTAATCATCGCCAACACCCACTATAACACCAGCATCATCGGCCATCCTGGTCGCAATTTCATGCATTGATTTCCCCGAACTAGAAATATCAACCCACGGGAGATAGGATGAATCCATCGCCATCAATTCCCAACCATTAAAATACTGATTAATATATTCTTCAGTAATTTCCAAATTAATTCTAATATAATCTTCACACTGAATTAACCATTCCAAACAGGATTCATACGCCGTAATCATTGCAATTTGTCCTGGAACGTTGGGGGAGGTAATCGAATTCTTCAAATATTGGTCTTTTAAAGTCTCTCGTATTTTTTCATTAGGAATAATTGAGTACGATAGCTTCAATCCCCCCAAATTAAACGCCTTATTAGGTGATGTCAAAACAATTAAATTTTGTAAATATTTTTCATCCAACGCCAGTGCAGAATTAAAAGTCCCCGAAATAATATGTTCTGAATGGACTTCATCCGAAACCAAAAGCACCTTATATTTTTTACAGAGTTCCGCAAGTTGGGTCATTTCTGACATCTGCCATATCCGACCTGAGGGATTATGCGGATTACAGAAGAAAATCGCTTTAGGCTTATCCTCTTTAAAAGCCTTCTCGATACTCACCATATCCATATTATAAATTCTATCATCTTTAATTAATGGTATTTTGATAACCTTTCGATTATTATGTTCGGCCGCATAAGCGAAAGGCCCATAGATCGGCGTGTTCAATAAAATGGCGTCTTCCTCATCAAGAAACGCCTGTACTAAAACATGCATGTTAGGAACCGTTCCATATCCTAAAGTCAGCCACTCTTTTGGAATATTTATCCGATGGCGCTTTTTATACCAATTTATGACACTTTCGTACCACCTTGCCGTCGCATAGGTGTAACCATAAGCGCCATTTTCAGCCATTTCAACTAATGATTTTCTAATTTCTGGTGCCGCTTTAAAATCCATATCGGCAATCCATAATGGAATAAAATCTTTGCGATGATTCGGAAATTTAGTGGCGACAATCGTTTCATCCCATTTTCTGGCACTATCAATATGACGATCAGATAAGTTATCGAAATCATATAACTTGGACATACATCTACCTCCATCGTTTTAAACTTAAAAAGCTACTTTATGTATGAACACAAAATAGCTCTCAATATTTAATCGTTAGTCTCTAGTTCGATAATTTCTCGAGTGGTTTTAGTGAGTATCTGTGGCGCCGAATTCGTGACCAGAATATCGTCTTCTATCCGAATACCACCCAACCCAGGAATATAGATGCCTGGTTCACAAGTCCCCACCATGCCGGCTGTCAGAATATCGTTTGAACTAGCATTCATCAACGGACGCTCACCACCGCCAATCCCCAAGCCATGGCCTAAACCATGCGTAAAGTAATCACCGTAGCCCGCGACCTCAATTTTATGAGCTGCAAAATTATGAATTTCTTTGCCCAGCTTCCCAGCAATAAATTGTTGCGCGGTCTCATTCTGGATTGGCCGTAAAATCTCGTACATCTTTCTAAATTGATCAGTCGCTTTGCCAACTGATATCGTCCTCGTCATATCCGACTGATAGCCATCTTTAACAACGCCAAAATCCAACAATAAGAAATCCCCAGTACACAGAATTCGATCACTAGCGCGTCCATGAGGCATCGCCGTTCTCGGACCGGAAGAGATGACCGGATCAAATGAAACCCCATCCGCTCCTAGTTGGTAAATCAACCGATAAATTTCTCCAACAACCTCTTTTTCTGTCATCCCGACATGGATTGTTGTTAACAGTTGTTTAAATACTTCATCACCAAGCGCACAAGCCACTTTTATTTTTTCAATTTCTGCTTGAGTCTTGATTGATCTAATTTTGGGGATTCTATCCCCCAATGATTTAACTTTACAAACCTCTGACAAAGCTTTAAATTGCGCATAAGGAAGTTCTTCTTCCGCTGCAATCTTATTGATATTCTCTTTAGCCAGCCACTTTAATATGGTTGACAAAACATTGCCCTGTTTTGTCACAATATTTTTAAATACTGTTGTAGATTCCTCTGCGGCAGTTTGATACCTGCCGTCCATTATTTGATAATTCCCTTTTCTACTGATAATCAGCCAGACACCACTACCCGTTAAACCATCGACATAAACCTTGGTCGCTTTTTGATTGATTACGATTGCGTCTACTGCTAACTCATCCAAAAGAAATTCAATCTTATTAATATTTTTCATTATAATCCCCTAGAAGTCTAAATCTAAATCATCTAATAATGATTCATCATCAAGTACTTTAGCTTCTTTAATCTCATTTTCTTCTTTCAATTGCGCTTTTTCCATCACTTTAAAGAATGGCAAATAGATCAATACTGCTAAGACAACTTGTAACGCGTTAACTAGAATCGAACGCCAATCACCTGCGGTTAAAAAGCCTTCAAAAAATGCGCCTACGTACGGTGGCGTAAAGATCGGTTTACTCAACCAGCCGAATTCCATGAACATGTAAGGGAGTTGTCCCACAATATTGCCGCCAAGAATAAACGGAATCATCATAATCGGATTAAGGATGACTGGTAGTCCAAACAAGATTGGTTCATTAATCCCGAACAGACAAGGAATAAACGACAGTTTCCCAATTTTTTTATACTGATTACTTTTTGAAAACATCGCTAGTATAACAACCCCAATTGAAATCCCGGCACCTGTAAAGCCAAAATAAGCACTAATTGAACCTGGCGCGTAGAAATGTGGAATTGCTTGCCCCGCTCTTAAAGCTTCAACATTTTCTGCAAAGAATTGATACATAATTGGTGCTGTAATGCCGCTCAGTACTGATGGATGAATCCCAAAGAAGAACAGTGTTAGTTGTAGAATACCTAACAACCAGACCCCCGTTAAACTATCCATACTCCCGACTAGTGGGCCGACAACAATCGAAATCATTTCCGGTGGTAATACACCAACATATGCCAAACTTAATCCACGAATAATAATAAATGCACCACCAACGATTAAAGCGGTCGGAATCATTTCAAATGAGCTAGAAACAAAATCTGGAACCCCTTCTGGCATTGAAATTGATAAATGATGATTCTGACACCATCGATACAGTTCAACAGTTAACAATCCGACAAAAATAGCGACAAATAATCCTTTTGCGCCAAAATTGGCAATGTCCGGAACACCATTTTTGTCAAAACGAATCGTTAGCATGACGAATGCAAAAGTTGAAAGACCAATCGAGCCTGGTATATATAATTTATAGTAGTGTCCTAAAGCATAAGAAATCGTCATAACTGCGTACAGCGAAAGAAAACCTAACGATAAAGTAACTGGCATATCAAGTAACTCAGCATTACTAATGATAAATTGGCTTAGAAAATTACCTTTGCCAATCATATTCGGTAACGCTGGCAGAATCGCAAAAATACTCCCTAGAATTGTAAACGGCGTCAAACCCATCATCCCGGATTTAACCGCTTTTAAATGAGGATTATTATCGACCTTTTCTGCAACCGGCATAAAATATTTATCCATAAAATTTTGGAATGCTGTGAACATGGCGTTATTCCCCCTTAGCTTTATTCTTTTTGTCAGCTATTAATGCCATCTTCAAAGCTGTTGCGCCATCCATTTTTCCATAAGTATCTTTATCCATAATCGCATAGGCGGTGCCTTTAGGTTCAATAATAGACCGAATATATTCCTCACGATGGGCAATTTGAGGGCCAATTAGAACGACATCAATCGGTTCTGTCTCATCTTGCAGAAGATCCGCAGAAATTGCTTTTAAGTTAAAATCTTCAAGTTGTAATTTTTTACTCTCACGAATCACATCTTTTATTTTTTCCATCATCATGGTTGTTGAAAAACCACCCGCACAGCACAATACAATATTCATCATAAATCCCTCCATTATTTAAAATTGATATACCTTATTTTGAAAATTGGTATCTAATTGCGTCAACATATTGGTATATAAATCCACTAAGTTTTCAACATCTGTGATGTCGATTACTGAATACGCACAATGTCCGTACCGGCAAGGTAGGCAAGTGACGACGGTTGCTTTCCCTTCATGGACCTTGTGAACTTCTCCTCCATCAGTCCCACCACGATTAAACATGTCATATTGTAGCGGTAATTGATTGTTCTTAGCCGTTTCTTTGACAAAGTTGACCAGTACCCGATTAGGCGCCAATGTTCGATCAAAGTGCGTCAACATCGGACCACTCCCAATTTGACGATTATTTGTATTATCTCTAATAAATTCATTCGGATAACAAGCAACATCGATGACAAATACAATATCCGGGTTAACCATATGGGCAGCAGTTTGTGCGCCTCTTAACCCGACCTCTTCACCATAGGTTGCTGCAAAATAAATATTATTGGGATGTTCAATATGCTTCATTCGTTTAGCAATTTCGACCAACGCGAAGCAACCATACCGGTCATCCATTGCTTTTCCCATATAAGTATTGGGTAAATCTAATTTTTCGAACTCAGTGCTATACGACACCATATCTCCGACATCGACCCCTAAATCAAGCACTTCTTGTTTACTTTTTGCGCCAATATCAAAATACATTTTCGAATCTGCAGTGACATTATATTCACCCGCGACGATGCCGTTAATTTTTTTACCAGTCGCTGTCGTCAGCCGCAATTTTTGAAATTCTAAGACACTGGTTTTAACGCCCCCAACAACCATTAACATCATTAACCCACCATCAGTGATACTTCTAACCATGAATCCCACTTCATCCATATGCGCACAAATCATCACATTTGGTCCTGATGGCTCTTTACCATTTTGCTTAAAAATCATACTGCCTAGACCATCGTAAGTGATCTCGTCGCTAATTGTTTCAAAACTTGTTTTTAAAACGTCCCGTACTTCCTGTTCGCAAGCAACAACCCCGTCCGCATTTGATAATTTTTCTAAAACCGCCACTTCAACTGTCATTTATCATTTCCTCCTTTTTCTTCTAACATCTGAACAAGTTCCTCGATTAAATCCCTAGCAAGCATACTGGTCATTAAATGATCCTGAGCATGAACCATTAAGAGACTGACTTCCGTCTTTTCGCCTTGTGCTTCTTCCGTTAACATTTTGGTCTGGATTTGGTGGACCTGTACACTTGATTTCCTAGCTTCCTCCAACTTTTCCCGGGCTTGATCAAAATCCCCCTTGCGCGCACATCTGAGTGCCTCGAACGCTAAGGAACGACTGTCACCTGCTAAAGAAATAATTTGAAAAATTGCCATTTCATTCGCTTCCAACTGCTTACCTCCTTTTAATTGCGGTTGTTATATAACTGATAAAACTTGGATAATCTTTGACCTGATACATCAATTCTCGAAGCTCTCGATCCTTGATTAGCTCAATCATCATCCGACTAATTTCTTGGTGTAACGTTAGATGCCCTTGACGAATATTAATTAGAAATATGATTTTAACTTCTTTTTGCTGATACTGCATCTCATTGGTTACAATCGTGACGTCAATCACTTCTTTTTTTGCAAAACTGGCCATCGGATGAGGACCAGCGACTCCAAAATCATAAACCGTGCTGATTTTCTGTTCTCTATCAATCACACTTTTCGAAAAATCAGGTGTAGCGGCCCCCATTGATTCAAGTCGTAAACCTTTCTTCTTCAATAACGCTAAGTAATCATGTTCATCAGTTACAATTGAGAAATTCTCTTCATTGAATAAATGTAAAATCGAATGAATATCATCCAAAAAGAAATTTGGATCTTCATTTAACAAACGGACCGATTTTTCAACTTTTTCTAGCGTCTCAAGCGATAACAGTTGTTCAATTTCAATCACGGGCACTGCGTATTCTTTATTATCAATAGACACTGCAGAAATGATTAAATCAACCTTTTCATGCATTCGCGCTAACTGATTTTTAGAGACCGTTTTAATTTTTGATTTTGGGAAAAGCCGTTTGATCCCTGTTTCAAGCAAATAACCCGCGCCCCGACCATCCTCCGTCAAAATAATAATTTTTCGGTAATTCTCCATCTCTAACAACTTTTGACGCTCTAAACTCGCTGCAAAATAAATCGCAAAATAGCCTAATTCATCTTTACTAATATTTTTTAAGGATTTGTTATTAATATAATTTCG
>NZ_BAMJ01000035.1 GCF_000615805.1 Latilactobacillus fuchuensis DSM 14340 = JCM 11249 | reverse complement strand
AGCAATATGATTGCGCAAAGCTTAATGGTATACTTTGGAAAGTAAAAAAAGAGAGTGAGGCGTTCAGATGACTAAGAAGTTAACCGCATTTCAATTGAAAGTGATTGGGATTATCTTGATGGTTTTTGATCACGTGCATCAAATGTTCTATTTTAAAGGGATTCCGATTTGGTTTTCAATGTTAGGGCGATTAGTCGCACCGATATTTCTATTTCTAAGTGCGGAAGGGTTTCACTATACGCGTAATAAATTAGCCTATATTCGCAATTTATTAGTTGGCTTTTGGATTATGGGTGTGATTGAATTGGCCCTACCAATGGCATTACCGCATGAACCAGTCACTTTGATAAATAATATTTTTGGAACATTGCTGCTGGGCGTACTTACCATGTACTGTTACGATGGCTTTAGAAATTGGCGTCAGAATAAAAAACAAGGTTGGATTGCTGTCGGTGTGCTCGCATTAATATTCGGCTACACAGCATTCTTCATGCAACTATTTAATAATATCGAACATTTAAATATTAATGTTTTTCGCTTCTTTTCAATTCTATTCCCAACCCTGCTTACCAATGAGGGGGGCCTACGTTAGTGCTCTTGGCCTTATTCTTTTACATCTTCCGTGAAAAACGGACGTTCCAAATTGTGACATTACTTGTTTTCTCCTTAATTTCAACGGGCTTTAACTTTACGGGTCTGTTCAGTAGTAACATTCAATGGATGTCAGCCTTTACCGCCATTTTAATTGCGCTGTATAGCGGCAAAGAGGGTAAAAAGATGAAATGGTTCTTTTATTATTTCTATCCAATTCACATTGTGATCCTCTACGTGCTGTCAGCATTATTAGCTTAAATCAAAAAAGGTTCGGTAACCGACGTTAATTCGTCGATTATCGAACCTTTTTTAGTTAGGCGCGTTTTTGACGGCCGTATTGTAAATAGTAGACACCCGTCATCACGACGAGGAAGATAATCCCGATAATCACTGAAATGAGTGTATCTGGATTTAAGAACATGAATACTAAAATGACTAATAGACTGGCAATCGCGATGTAATTCGTCCAAGGATAGAAAGGCATTTTGAAGGGATGGTCAACGATTTTTTCAGGATACATTTTCCGGAAACGGAGTTCACTGATTAGAATCACAAACCAAGGCACCATACCGGGAAGAACGCTTGAACTATAAACGACGACGAATAAATCGGTCGCTTTAGGGAAAACTAATGGGGCTAAGGTATTCAGAATTAACCCAATTAAAATCCCGATTGAAATTGTAACGACGGGCCAATAAGGGACTTGGTGTTTCGAAAGTTTCATGAATGACTTGGGTAATTCACCACGTTGGGCGAGTGTATACATCATTCGACTAGAGCTGAAAATTCCTGAATTACACCCAGACATCGCAGCGGATAACATGACGAAGTTAATAATTCCTGCGGCGAAGGTAATCCCGACGCGTGAGAAGGTTTCCACAAACGGTGAACCAACGGCATCCAATTGATTCCAAGGATAAATGGCGACAATCACGAAAATGGCGCCAATGTAGAAGATTAGAATCCGACCGACAATCGATTGAATCGCTTTGACGATATTATGTTGTGGGTCGGCCGCTTCACCAGCGGTAATCCCGATCACTTCAACACCTTGATATGACGCGGCGACAATTGATAGCGCAAAGATAAAGCCGGACAGGCCACCGGTGAAGAAACCACCATGTTTCCAAAGGTTACTAATGCCGACCGGTTGCCAGTGATTACCGAAACCAAAAATAATCACGAGTAAGCCGAGAATAATCATTAGAATAATGGTAACGACTTTAATTAGCGCGAACCAAAATTCTAATTCACCGTAGGCCTTGACCGAAGTGAGATTGGCTAAGCATAGCGTGACAATCACGACAACGCCGGCAATCCACGCCGGTAGATTCGGCCACCAATAATGTAAATAGGTGCCGACCGCAATTACTTCGCTAATCCCAACGACTAAGTATTGAAAGACGTTACTCCATGCGGTCAGATAACCGACGACCGGGTGAATATAGTTGCTACCAAATGTGGCAAACGAACCAGTGGAAGGATCCAGATAGAGCATTTCACCTAAGGCCCGCATGATTAAATACAGGATAATCCCCATCAGGCCATACGCAAGCAAGACTGAAGGACCCGTCCATTTAATGGTGGCGGCTGATCCCATAAATAGACCAACCCCAATAGTCCCACCGAGTGCAATCATCTGAATTTGACGTGATGATAGACTACGGCTTAATTTATTATCTTTTGCCATATAGCTCACTTCACTTCCTATGTAATTAATCTAATCATAGCGACAGTTTAATGACAAATCAAGGTTTTGTTTGTATATTTGTGAACAATCTTATTTTGTTATAATAAGATTAATCATTAATGGAGGGCGTTTATGACAGAATTATTAAAGAATATTTACCATCGAGATTTTCTGACGGTTTTTGCCGCCAAGGTGCAACAAGTCTTACCAACGTTTAACGCGGTTGATTTTGTTGAGACAACTTTAGCGCGACCTTGGGATGAATTGGCGTTGAAACAACGAACGCGTAAAATTGCCACGATTTTAGGGCACTATTTACCCCAATCGTATCAAGCGGCGATTAAAGTGTTGATGACCATTGCGCCGGAATGCTACGGATTTCCGTATCTCTTTTTTTCGGATTTCGTGGTCGTTTATGGCGATGTGCAAGATGACTGGGATTTATCAATGCAGGCTTTAGAATGGTTTACGCAACAATCATCGGCTGAGTTTGCGATTCGACCATTTATTCTAGCGGACCCAACGCGTGCAATGGCTCAATTGAACCGTTGGGCGCAAAGCGATAATCAACATGTGCGGCGGTTAGCGACGGAAGGTTGTCGGCCCCGATTACCTTGGGGGCAGTCGCTACCGATTTTTAAAGCAGATCCGACACCTGTTTTAGCGTTGTTAGAACAATTGAAAAATGATCCGGCCTTGTATGTTCGTAAAAGTGTTGCCAATAATTTAAATGATATAGCCAAAGATCATCCGGATTTAGTGATTGCGACCGCTAAACGCTGGCAAGGACAATCGGCTGAAACCGATTGGATTATTCGCCATGGTTGTCGCACGTTATTACGCAAGTCGTTTGAGACGGTTAAAGAGTTGTTTGGCTACGCAATCGATCAACCAATCGACCATTGGTGCAGTCTGCTAGATTAATCGTTAATCCAACAACCGTTGCAATTGGGGCAAAGACATTAATACAGTACAAAGTCGAACTGCGATCTGAGGATGCATTATTTGTCCGAATTGAATACGCCGTGGATTACGTTAAAGCTAACGGGCAAACATCGCGGAAGCTCTTTAAGTTACTGGATAAACCAGTCAATGGAAATGTGCCGTTGGTTGGCCAACGCCAACTTAATTTCAAAGATTTAACGACGCGTAAGCATTATCCAGGTGTTCATCAAGTGACGTTAATCGTCAACGGGCAGTCCGTCGCGCAAACCACATTAACGGTGATTAATTAAGGCCCGGCACTAAAATTGTTAAAAACAGTCAGTTTCGTTATACTATCTCAAAAGGGGTTGTTGAGATGGCGTTTAAAGATCAAGAAACGAAGGTCGCGGCGTACGAGATGCTACTGGCGCAACAAAAAGCTTTATTAGCGGGCGAAACGAATTTGATTGCGAATTTAGCGAACGCTTCGGCGTTATTGAATCAGACATTATCGAACACGGTCTTTGCCGGTTTTTATTTATATCAAGATGGTGAATTGATTCTCGGGCCTTTTCAAGGGAATGTGTCGTGCGTTCACATTGCGATGGGCAAAGGGGTTTGTGGTGAAGCAGCTGAAACCCAAGCGACGGTTATCATGGTTGATGCGAAGCAACGGCAGAACTACATCGCCTGTGATTCGCGGGCCCGTTCTGAAATTGTGGTGCCAATGCTTCAAGATAATCAGCTAGTCGGCGTTTTAGATCTTGATAGTGAGTTAGTCGCTGATTATGATGTCATCGATCAAACTTATTTAGAACAATATGTCGCTATTTTAATGGCCAATTAAATCTATATTTAGAAAGTCAATTCTCGTAGAGAATTGACTTTTTTTGCGCGTTAAATAAGTTTATTAAACAGACGTTGTGGATATAATAGCATTTAAATATAGATAAAATACATATAAATTATTGATTAAATTTAAATTATATGTTAAATTTTTAAGTGTTCAAATAATAATTAAACAATAGGAGTGAATCATTATGGCACAAATTTCCGTCACACCAGAACAGCTACAACAACAATCGCAAGTTTATCTACGCGCGAAGGAAGGGATTGAACGGGAGATTCAAACGGTCAATGCGATGAACAATACGATTCATGAAGAATGGCAAGGTTCTGCTTTTGAATCTTACTTAGAACAATACAATCAACTATATGGTCAAGTCACCAAGTTTGAAGAATTGTTGGAAAGCATCAACACGCAATTGAATAAATATGCCAATACTGTTGCCGAACGGGATGCACAAGATGCTAAGGGCTTTGGCTTTTAATCAGCTAGCATAAATAGGAAACAAACAGACGTTGGCAAAAAATTGCTAACGTCGTTTTATTTTGTGGAGGAAAATGGATGAAAAAGTTTAATAAAATCAGCGGCTTTCTATTTGTTCTGGCAGGGATTTTAGCTGTCAGTGGTTTATTGATTAAAGTTGGGATGAATAATCAGCATTTACACCAGTTATCGAATAAACAGGCTAGTACGGTGCATTATGTGCTGGTTAACGAAGATTTGGGTACGAAATATCAAAATAAGACACTCAATTTGGGGAAGAACTTTATCAATTTAGTTAATCAAGATCATCAACATTCGTGGCAAGTCGCTTCGCAAAACGTTGCCGAAGCGGGTTTTAAAAATGGCACTTACGATGTCGAAATTATCCTACCTCAGAATTTTTCACAGCGTTTATTAAATTTGGAAAGTATGAATCCCCAAAAAGCACAAATTACATACAAGGTCAAAAAAGGAGCTAGCGAAAAAACGAATCGATTAGTCCAAGCTAAAATTGGGACTATCATAAATTCATTTAATCAAAAGATTATTAAAATGTATTTTTCAAGCGTGTTAGCGAATCTCTCTGAAGCACAACGAAATGTGTCTGGCATAACAGCGGGAAATCAAACATCCCAAACGGCGTTGACCAATCAGATTCAGACGCCGTTTAAAACGTTACCGACTAGTTTAACGGAAATCGTCACCGCGGCCCAAGGTTTAAATGATCAGAATGCGGATTGGCAAACGCAACAGACTGATTTCACCAAAGCGACTCAAACCATGCTGCAAGCAAATAGCGCGGCTGCAGAAAGTACAGCCGAAGATTTAGCTAAATACGTGATGTTGCAAAATAAAATTGGTGAATTGAATTTGAACCATGCGAATGCCTTAGTGGCTAAGCAGTCAACGACCGATACGACAGTCTATCAAGATTTTTATCAGCAATATAACGATGTGCGCTTAGTTAATTTTGATCAGCTGGCCAGTCAGGATACAGCGGGCAATCAATCCGGGTTATTGGTGAATATGGCTGAGGTTGGGCAAGCCTTTTCCGAAGCACAACAGAAACGGATGACGGATTTGGAAGCACAAATTGCGGCATTAACCCAACAAAAAGCGCATCTGGAATTACTAAAAACGCAAACTGAAACGCATTATTTCAATGGTAAAGACCCGAGTCAAGGGGCAGTGACGGATGCCGATATTCGCGAATCAGTGAAAAAAATCATGCAGCCCGTTGATAGTCCTTCAAAATTACCGATGGCCGATTATTTAAATGCGGATGATATTAAAAAACAGGTGGCTGGCTTAGATGGTCAGTTACCCGCGCTGATTGAACAGTTGTTGGCCGCTAAGTTGATTAGCCAAGCGCAACACGATCAATTACAAGCTGAATATGAGATTGTCAAACGCTATGCTGAAACGGATTTGGGGCAAGCGATGCCGACGAGTGATTCTAAGTTGATCTGGTTGAATACGACGAATCCGGTCGCGCCTGAACAAACCAAAGCGACGGTTGAGAACACGGTTAAAGTGATGACTAATAAAGAAAGTACCATCACGGTCACAGCGACCAATCAGCAGCAATTGGCATTAGCCCTGACCACTGAAGAATTAGCCGCGTTAAATCAGCAATTAGCGCCTTATCAAGGCGTGGCGACCTTAGAAGGTCAAGCGATTAAGATTCGGTTCAAAACACCGCGTGAAGCGTCAACCAAAATACCGGAATCAATCATTCTCAAATTAAAACTACCGGTCACTTGGACGTTTAATGATGCGGATAACAAGACGGCCTACCGGACATTGAACTATCAAGTTGTCTATCAAGATTCGGATGCGGCTAACAATCAAGTTCAAAAGGGGACGTTGAGTTGTTTCGTCAATGACACGCTTAAAACCCAAGCGTTGCAAAGTGATTTTGGCGCGATTACGGCGAACTTCGATACGTTGGCCAATCTCAGTCAACGACTTGTCACGATTTTTGGGACGACCCAGCAGTTAACACCAACCACGTTTAATGCTTGGTTAAAGCAACAGAATGCACAAACTAAAATGAGTGATTTAGCGAGCCCTGATTCCGTTTATAACAAATATGATTATTTAAGTCAGGACACGATTGCCGATTACTATGTTAAACAGTATGGGCAACAAGGCCACCTCGTTTGGAACGAAGTCACGCATTTGATTGCCGATCTAGACGCTGTACTGAACAACGATGATGGCACCTCTTTGAATGCGACGTTGACCAGCATGGCGGGGACCCCAGAAGTGTTAAACGAACAACAACAAAAATTAACCAGTTGGTATCGCCAAAGCAACAGCGCTCTTGAGTCGGCCTATCAACAATGGCAGGACAATCCACAATTGACGACTAGTCGCCAACAATATCAGGAAGGCACCCATGATGATATTAGCGAGTTCTATTTCGACGATGGCACCGGTGATTCGTTAGCCGATGCGTTCCAAGAATTGAATACGAGCACCAAACAAGAAGTCGAAAGTACCAGCACTGGCGCCACCAAAATCGGTAATTTAACCGATCAGTTTAAAACGCTCGTCAAGACGACGACGGCGACCAATGCTGATGCAAACGAAGTCTTAAAGAATACGAATCAATTAGTGTCGAGTTCGGCTAAAAAACAAGCGGCCAACCGCAAATACGCGGCTGATTTTAACAGTGTTTTACAGAATACGCACACGGGCGGCGCGGATAATCAGAATGTCTTTAACTTTTTGGCTAATCCGTTGATTAAAAAGGGGGCTTCGCAGACAACCGCGCAAAACACGTCAGCGATTCCGTATTTAATGACGGTCTTGTCCGTGATTATGACCTTATTATTGGCCATTAGTTACGCCAAAAAGACGACGATTCAGAATAGTTGGCGATTAGTTGGTTATTTAACGGTCACGAGTTTATTGGCGAGTTTAGTCGTGGCGAATGCGACCTTCGGGGTTAGTGATGCCTATTCACGTAGTAGTTGGTCGCTTTATACCGCCGGCGTCAATTTAATCAGTGTTTTAGTGACCTATTTCTGTTGGCGGCTGTTCCCGAAAGTGGCACCGTATCTTTTCGGCATTCTAATCGGTGGTTACCTAATGTTAACGCCGATTTTAGGCATCAACATTCAAACTAAGTCAGTTTTATTCTGGTTATTTAAAGGGTCACCCCTACAAAATTTAGAGAATGGTTATCGGCAATTATTGACCAATCCGTTAACGATTGCGCAGCTGCTAATCTTACTGTTATTACTAGCGATGGTTAGCTTATGTGTCTTGATTGTCTGTTTAAAGGATCGAAAAGAGGTGCAACGTGTTCAACAAACATTGGCTGATTAGTGGCCTCTTAGCAATCGGTTTGCTACTAACGTTGTGCACACCGGTTAGCGCGAGCAGTTCGCTTAGAATTAATGATCAAGTGATTGAAACCAATAATCAAAAGGTGCAACAACAAGTCAGTACGGCGTATCAAGTGCTACCTGATCTATTCTTAACGGCTAAAACGGCGACCGTTAAGCGCCAGAAACAAGCGGTGCAGGCTGAAATTCAACACGCTAAAACCGTTGATTTTCAGACCAAACGCCAGGTTTCCCAAAAAACCGATTATCAGGTGCAACGACAAATCGCGTTTAAACAAGTTGCGACCTCAGAGACGTCGGCGACCACGACTAATCAAGCGACGGCAGCTAGTCTACCAACCTGGTTATGGTGGCTAATTGGCGGCATAGCGGTCATATTCGCGAGCTTGCTGGGCGTCTATATTGGAAAACAACAAGCACATTTTTTTAGGAGGCACGATTGAAAATGGTTAAAAAAACCAGTATCGCGATTGCATTACAGTATCAAACGCAATCCTTTGATTTACAGGTGCCACGCTACGTGACGACTCAGCGTTTAGAAAGCTTGATCGCGTTAAATTTACAACAATTAAAGATTGAACTGCCGCAACAGTGGCGTTTGAGTTTGCAGGGCAAGCAATTACGACTAGCACCCGATCAACTGCTCGCTAATTACCCAGTCAGTGATGGCGATCAATTTATAATTCAAGAAGTGGTGGAAAATAAGCATGACACAAATCAATGATGGTCAGAATCAAATTGAAGTTCGAATCGAAGCGGGTCAATTTGAAGTGACGTTAAAAGCCAATCAATACCAAGCCGGTCAACAAGCGTTTATTGAAACGTTATTGGCCGAAACCCCAACTTTGTTGCCCGGTCAATTAACGGTCACTCAAGATAATGAGTTAATGATTCAATATGCCTTACCGAAATGGGGGCAGACGTTGCAAGCCGCTAGTCAAGCGGCCAATCTGCAAGAACGGTTGCGCTTGGCGATTATGTTGAATGTCTTAGGCCATTGGCAAGGCCAGAATGTTAATTTATTTTTAGCGCCCCAAAATATCTGGGTCACTGAACAACAGATTAGACTGGCCCATCGTGGTTTTGAAGGCATCGTGATCCCCGAACAACAAGATTCATTGGGATTTTTAGCGCGGTATAAAGCATTAGTGCTCAACACACTCAATCCGAAATACGAATACGTGGCGTTGGTCAATGGTTCGGCCGCGATGCGCAATCCGTTTGAACAATCGATCGTCGTAGCGGAGAACGTTCAAGCCATCACTCAAATCTTGCAAGCCGAATACCGGCGGATGACGCTTAATCAAGTGCCCGTTAAACAGAGTCGTTATACCTGGTTACGGTGGGGATTTGGGGTTCTCGCGGTTAGTACCTTCGTGCTAGCGGGCAGTGTCGGGTATCTGTCAGGGGTTAAGGCCCCCGAACAAACGCGGGTGATTAATAGTCAAGCGGCCTTTATGACCAAAGATTACAATCAAACGACTGATATTTTGAAGGCCGACAATCCGAAACAGTTAGCGAAATCGGCGCAATACGTGTTAGCCGCCAGCTACATTAATCTCGATAATTTAACCAATCAGCAAAAGAAAACGTTGTTGAATCAGATATCACCACAGAGTGATACCAATACGTTGTTGTACTGGATTAATACCGGACGGGGGGACTTTAAAACCGCACTTAGTCTAGCCAAGAATCTCGGCGATAATCAATTAACGTTGTACGCCTACACTAAACTATACGATGTGACGAAGGCCGATGATCATATGGACGGCGCCCAAAAGCAAAAACGGTTGAAACAATATCAGGCGAGCATTCAAAAATACGTTAAGAAGTTAGGGGGCAAAGCCAATGGTCTTGAAAAATAAGCCGATTTATCCGCAAGTTGGCAATCTAGACGACCAAATTGTGGCGACCCCTGAAATAGCTTTCGATATTTTCCTGACCGAGGCCCAATTAGTGCACGTGACGATGACTGCGAATCAACAGCGACAAGTCGGCCAACACCAACTGACGACAGTCGCGGGACAATTACAGATTGATGCGCAACCAGTTGACTTCAAGCAGTCGAGTATTCGAATCGCTGAATTATTAATTGTCCGGCATTCGTCGTTAACCACGGTCAGTTGTTTACCACCGATTGACCGGTTGGTGATTGCCGCTGATGATAAAGCAAATTTGCAAATCCAAGACTCGGCGCGGATTATCGTGACACCCTTAGGGGCAGATGAGTATCAAATTACGCTGCTGGCCGGTGAGCAAGCCAGCTATTTGAATCAAAAACGGGTGACTAATATCACTGCTTATTTCGCAGTTGGTGATCAAGTCTTGGTCGCGGGACTGATGCTAGAACGGCGGCCACACCAATTTAAAATCACGGATTTGACGCAGCAAACGCAGTTTAGGCGGTTACGGACGGTGCCCTATCAACCGGAATATCCAATTGATTTTCCGGATTTCAGGAGAAGCCCCCGAATCATGTTGCAAGAACCCAAAGATAAAATCACGATTAATCAACCGGAAAATTTACGGGACCAAGAAAAGAATGATTTGTTCAAGACCATCCTGCCGCCATTGGGGATGTTAACCGCTAGCTTTGCGACTGCGATTCTAAGTGGTCGCAATCCGGTTATGATGCTTGGGATGGGGAGCGCTAGTTTAATGACGATGGGGATTTCGATTTCGTCATTCTTTACGAATAAAAAGACGGCCGGTCAGCAAGCTCAATTAAGAACAAGTCATTATCAAGAATACATTGTCGAAAAAGCGGCGCAGGTTAAACAGTTGGCGGTCACGCAACGGCATGCACTGGCTTATCATTATCCAGCGATGCCGGCGTTGGCCGATTTAATTTTAAATTATAGCCCGCGGATCTATGAAAAGACGAGTAATCATCAAGATTACTTGAAAGTCATGTTGGGGACTGGGGCAATCGCGCCTAGTTTCAAATTGGATTTTAAAGATGATGAGCAACAAAAAAATGACCCCTTAATGCAATTGGCGCGCGAAACGATTATTGAACCCTATCAGTATTTGCAAGATGCGCCGGTGACAACGCCGCTTTTAAATCAAACGATTGGTTTAGTTGGGGTGGAACGACAGTTGAGCGAAGTCGTTCAAGCCTTGCTCTTGCAAATTGCGACGTTTCATTCGTATCACGATGTCGAAATGCTGGCCTTAGTGCCCGAACCAACTTATGCAACCGATTGGGCACAGTGGCGGTGGTTACCCCATTTCAAGATCCACGCATTAAACTTGCGCGGGATTGTACACAATGTTCAAACCAAAGAGATGGTCTTAAACAGCTTCTACCAATTGCTCAATAAGCGTCGCCAGCTCGTTTCCGAAAAGGGCCACGAGCAATTGACGTTGAGTCCGCATTACATTTTAACGATTCTCGACGACAGTTGGTTAGCCGGTCACGGGTTAAATGAATTTCTGGCGGAAGACATGAGTCAATACGGGGTCACGGTGATCTGGGGGAAAGAAGGCGCTGCTATGTTGCCGGAAACCGTCACGACACTAATTGAATATGACAGTTTGGCAGCGGCTAAACTGATCAACGAAGACCGGAAGTATGTTGCCAAAAGTTTTAAACCTTATCGGTTAGCCAATCAACAAAGCTTATCGGTGCTGATTAGTCATTTAGCAAATCTGAACCATTTGGAAGTCGAAAAAAATGCGATTCCAGAATCCGTTACCTTCTTAGGGATGTATAACGTGCAAACGACGGCTCAATTAGCGATTGCACAGCGGTGGCAAAGAGCGAACACCTCTAAATCATTAGCGGTGCCTCTAGGCTTACGCGGCAAAGATGAACTTGTTTATTTAAACCTGCACGAACGCGCGCACGGGCCGCACGGTTTGGTCGCGGGGACCACTGGTTCGGGTAAGTCCGAAACGGTGCAAAGTTATCTATTGAGTTTGGCCGTCAATTTCGCACCGGAAGATGTCGGTTTCTTGCCAATTGATTTCAAAGGTGGCGGGATGGCGAATTTATTTGCGAAACTCCCACATTTGCTCGGCGCCATCACCAATTTGGACGGTGCCAGTTCGGCCCGGGCGTTAGCCAGTATTCGGGCTGAATTACAAAAACGCCAACGCTTATTTGGTCAGTTCGGGGTCAATCACATTAACGGTTATACCAAACTGTATAAAGCCGGTAAGTTGGTCAGTGACCCCGTTGAAAAGGCTAACTATCCGACGAAACCGTTACCCCATCTCTTCTTAGTGTCCGATGAATTTGCTGAATTGAAAGCTAATGAACCCGAATTCATGGCCGAATTAGTTTCAACCGCTCGAATTGGACGGTCGCTGGGGGTTCATCTGATTCTCGCGACGCAAAAACCAAGTGGAGTTGTCGATGATCAAATCTGGTCGAACTCCCGGTTTAAACTGGCTTTAAAAGTGCAAGATGTCGCTGATTCGAACGAAATTTTAAAGACACCGGATGCTGCAAGCATTGTTGAACCCGGCCGGGCCTATTTACAAGTTGGGAATAATGAAATCTACGAATTATTCCAAAGTGCGTGGAGCGGTGCCAAGTACGATCCGAATCAAAGTCAGGAAGTCAAAATTGATGAACGACTTTGGTTGATTAATGATTACGGGCAGACTGAATTATTAACGGCCGATTTATCCGAAGATGAAGTCGTCCAAGTGACTAATCAACAAGCTGAAAAAACACAATTAGAAGCAATCGTGGATCAAATTGCCGCAATCGCCACCGAAACGAAGGCTGTTCTGCCGGATAAACCGTGGTTACCGCCATTAGACACCATGATTGCCACACCGCAGATTGATTTTAAAACCAATTGGCAACAACCACGGATGACCGCCGCACCACTCGGTTTATTGGATGTGCCGAGTAAACAAGCGCAAGTCACGTTTAATTTTGATCTTGAAACACAGGGTAACACCTTAATTTATAGTAGTCCCGGATTTGGGAAAACGACGGCGTTGCAAACCTTATTGATGAACTTTGCTAAGGAAAATACGCCAGCACAAATGCAATTTAATCTATTGGATTTTGGCACGAACGGTTTATTGCCCTTGAAGGATTTACCCCACGTGGCCGATCTCGTTAATTTGGAACAAGTCGAAAAATTAACGAAAATGTTGCAACGAATCCGTGAACAACTCGATGAACGCAAAAAAGCCTTTCAACAAGCCGGGGTGGCAAGCCTTACGCAATATGAAATGAGTACGAAAAAACAGTTACCAATCATTGTCAATGTCATTGATAGTTACGATGCCGCGCTGGAAGATCATCAGCGCGATGCGATTGATAGCACGCTGATGCAAGTTTTACGAGAAGGCAATTCGTTAGGCATTTACCTAGTGATGACGACGAGTCGCAGTTCAGGTATCAGAATGGCGATGTTGAGCAATATGGCGACCCAGTTACCACTATTCTTAATTGATAATGATGAATTAAGGAATATTATGGGCCGCGAGTATATTCAGCAACAAGCCTTCAACGGTCGCGGGCAGTTAGCTGTTGATGAGCAGGTGAACGCGATTCAAATCTATACGCCGAATACTGAAACTGAAACACTGGCGATTTTGCAACGTCTTAAAGAGGACGTGACCGTCATGGAGGCCAGTTGGCAGGGTGAACGGCCATCGGTGTTACCGATTGTGCCAGTGAATTTGAACTAGCAGCCTTCAATCACGATCAACGGGTCGTTGAATGGGTAGCCGCTGGCAAATTGCCGTTCGGGTTGGCCTTAAGCGATACGGCGCCATTAGGGTTTATTCCGGATCAACAAGCATTCTTCTTGATTGCCCACAGCACGGAGGAACAGTTAGCCAATATTCAAAAAGTATTATTCGCACAATTTAAAGCATTAGCGAAAACCAAGGCACTTTTCTTAGTTGATTTGGAATCGGAATTAAAAGAGCAACACGACTTGTTTAACCAAGTCTTTACGAATGATTTAGAAGATATCGCGGCTTTAAAACAATTAATGGCTGATTATGTGCAAGCAGCGACTGAGAATCGGCGATTAGAATCAGCGATAATGTATATTGCTGATTTAGAACAATTCTTTAAAGGCACCAACTTTAACTTAGCCGATTTCAAACTGACGATTCAAAAAGGGCGTCAAGCGGCTTATCAATCATTATCCAGAGTCCAGAAAACTATGTTGGCCGTAGCTTTGATCCGTATGCACCGGGTATTCGAGAAATCGTCAGTGCTGGGCTGGTCATGGCGAAGCTCAGTGAGACCAACCTGATTCAAGCAACGGGCTCAACCATGGCGGGCCAACTGGCTGAAAATGAAGCCTATTACTTTGAATCCAAAGGCCGCAAATACGCCAAAATGAGATTTGCCGGTCAAAAATAATCAATAAAGGAAGTCTTATCAAATGGAACAGGTTGCATTTTTGCCATTAGGCTCAATTATCATTCTACGAGGAACCGTTAAGAAATTATCAATCGCGCAACGCGGTGTTCAGTTACCAAGCGAGGATGACGGGGCGCCACGTTATTTTGATTACGGGGCGATTCTTTATCCAGAAGGATTGGTTGAAGACCAGCTCGTCTATTTTAATCATGAACAAATTCTAAAAGTGATCTTTGAAGGCTATCGGGATGAAGATGACGCCTTAATTGTGGGCGAGCTGAATCGGATATTAAAAACGTTGGATGAGGACGCGCGCCGGATCCATTCGCAAGCCTACGGGAGGAATAGTCAATGGGAAAAAAAGCGGATGCCGCTAAACAAGCTAAGATAGACAAGTTATCGGCGGCGATAGCTAAATTACGTGTGAATCAAGAAGCAATCGCGGCGTTAGACGTTAGTAAACTGGTGACGGCCGGGACCAAACAGTGGGCGGGCAGTCAACAGATGAAATTTATCGATGAATTAAGCGATCTTCAAAAAACTGTCGGGAAAATAAACACCGGAATTGAGAAAGCAATTGCGGATTATCAGAGTAAAATCGACGCGCTCAGTGCTGATTTATACGCAGGCGCGTACAGCACAGTCGCAAAATATGAAATCGATAGTCCTTATTAACGAATAGTCAATCGGAGGTAACCAATGGTTAAACAACATTTAGATCAAGTGGCGTATAACACGGATTTAACGAAGGCCAACTCGGCCGCTAAGCGCCTTGACGGGGGTAACGGATTAAATGCCCCTCGAGGCAGTCTTTCAACCAATTTTCCTAAGCAATTTCAAACCAAGTATGCTGATTTAACGAAGGCGATCAATGCCTATGCCGATGTGATTAGTCACGATATTAGTCGCTTTTCAGCGGCGGCTGACAACCAAGTGACCCTCGACAATGCTAACGGAAAGCGGTGAACAACGTGGCAAAACTGTATTATGAAAAATTAACGGATTATCAAAAGCGCGCGACAGATGGTCTCAAGCGCCGAACAGAAAAGTTAGAACAACTTAAAACAGCTTTACAGAACTTAGCGACTTCTGAGAATTTTCAAGGAACAGCCGCGACTAATATCACAGCATATTTACAAGAGGTCCACATTAACGGTATGATTAACGGGTTGCTTCAGGCGGTTGACAATCTGTAACAAACACTCGATTTCTACGTGATCGGTTATCCGGCCGTTGATCAAAACGGCGTCGTTTTTAAATTGATTGATGACGATTTAGCGAAGCACCAAACAGAAGTCGCTAATCGCAGCCGCGATTATCACAAAATTTTGACGAGCGCTACCAAGACGATGACCAAGGTTGAGCATATAAAAGCAACCAGTGGTTTAGCGAAAGTCACTAAGAACAGTTCGGCGGTGATTGATAATTTGGCGACTATGAAAAAGCTGGCGTTCGATCAGCAAACGGACTGGCATCGTTACGAAAGTGATCACGCCAATGATTTTGCGACTTTAGACACATTAATCGGGCAATTAAACAGCCTCGTCGGTCAATACGCGGGTGGCACCGTGCCAACAATGGCGGACTATCAAGGCGGCGGTTTTAATTTGGTAGTGGGTGAGCAGTATACGAACGCGCTAGCGAGTGTTAGCGCAATGAACCAGAGCCGGGCCGCTGCGGATAAGCAAGCCAGACAGAGCCTTAGCCAAATTCGTACTAGCCAAAAGCAATACGAAAAAGCGGTGGCGAAACAGAAGAAAACCGAAATCGCTAACAAAAAAAAGCAAGCCGAGAAAAGTTTTTGGTTGGATTTAGGCTTTTTAGTGGGTGGGGTTGTTGTCGGTATTTTAACTGGTGGTTTAGGCGCAGCGCCATTATTAATGATGGCACCGGGATTAATATTTCAAATGTCTGATTTATATGAAGCTGGAACGGCTGCATTTAGTGATAACGGTAAAGGAAAAAATTATTTAAAAGAACTTGCACGTCCTATCTTAGGAAAGAACACTGATACGGTGTATGAAAGTACCGAATTTGTTGCTAACTTAGTAGGCGCAGGGGGGGCGTATAAACAACTAGCAAAAGAAGGCGTGTTAACCGCCGCTAAAAGTGAGGCAAAACCAATTCTAAAAACGTTTATTAAAGAAGATGCGACAGCGGCGCTAAAGGCCGTCAAAGGCAATGTATCAGCGGTTAAACCGCAGTGGTTCTTTAAACAAGGAATCAAACCTAAAAGTGGTGTGTTATTTGAATCAATGAAAGAAAATGGTGCCGTTGTTGGGAAGTCAACTATTATCACTAAAATCGGGAAAACGTATGCCCAAGAAGGGCTTCGTCAAGTGACCTATGACACGGTCGCAAAACCAATTGTTTCGGCAATAAGTAATAAAGTAGCGGATGGTTTATCAACACAAATAATGGGTGATAATAAATCTGATAGCTTAACAAGTATGGCCATCAACAAAACGATTAATAAAAGTGTTAATAAAGGGATTACTAAAGTGACAAAAGCAAAAAAAATAAGTGATCAGACTGTTAATACAACAACGAATGCGGTTGATGATTTAGTAAAATCGTCAAGTAAAGGAGAGTCACCTAAGGTAGCACAAAGAGTTATTAATAATTATCGGGAAATGGCAGAACATGGTTATCAAGCTTCAAGTTTAGATAGTGCTAAAAATATTATAAATTCGTTTTATAGAAGTTATGCAGAGATGGGGAATTAATTAATGGCAGCACAACATATCGTATTAGGGATTACAAGTAATTCATTTTGGTTCATAGGTGTTTATCTAGTTGTTTTAGGACTATTAATGGTTGGTATGTATTACGGATTGATGAATAAAAAGAGCCGAAGTATGTTTCTGATGATCGACACCGTGTTGAGTATCGTCGTTTATTTAGTCGGTGGCGTAATTGTGGGCTTAATTCTAGGCGTTCATTTTTATTATGAGGATAGTGAAAGATTGGGATTACTTTTATCGGGTGTACCAGGAATAATGGGGCTTTTATGTTCATTGCTTTCTTTTACATTTTTAGTTATTAATTGTCGGAGATATTAGATGGCGATAAACAAGATATAGAATCAACAATCGAAAGTAGTTTTTCCAAGAATTATGTTTTTGGATTTTCACAATTGACGTTATTGATGGGGCTCATTTCAACGGCGTTTCCATCTGGTGCAATAATTGATCTTCTTTTGAAAATTCCGAATGATAACGAAGTGCATTGGATTGGCTTATTAGCGGTGATACCCTATATTTTAGGAGTCTATCTACAATTTAATGTGCCAAAATGGTTTGAAAAATCGGCTTGGACTTATGCGATTCAGCAACAACTTGTTCAGGATTATCCAACACGTCTTAAAAGACGGCGTGATCGAAATAAATAAAAAATAGAAATTCAATATTTGGAGGTTTAAGATGATAGGCATCAATTGGTTAATGGGTACGCCACAACAATCAGTTTTATGGATAGTATTCAAACTGATTTTATGCATCGGTATCTATCTAGTAACGGTTATTTCATCGTCGCTAAAGAATGTTAACAGAGATTCATTGAATAAGAACAATAGCCAATTAGGGACTTCGTTAGGTTGGTTGTTTTTAACAGTCGTCGGTTGGTTAGGTTCAACGATCATTTTTGCGGTTAATTTAAATAATTTAATAAGTCCGGAATATCAATCAGATTTATTTGGCGCGTTTTTTTTCATAACGTTAATTATTTCAAGTTTTTGTTGGACCCTAATCACCTGGTCGTTTCTATTGGCTAATGTTAAGAAAAGCGAAAAATCGGCCGCGGATAAAAAAGAACTTTATCTGAATAACAATTTAACGTTGAACGCCGGCATCACAGGAGTAATGGTTGGAACGGCGGGCTGCATGATGTTGATGATAATGGTTTTTGATTGGTTGACACCGCCAGCGACTAAACAAGTCGAAATTCATCCGATTAGAATAATAGTGATACTCTTAATAGTTATTGTACCAATCTATCTTTTAGTCAAAATCCCCAAATGGTTCCGGCGGTATGTCGAAAAATTTATTTAAACTAGCCAGCAAATCCGGGGCAGAGATCAAATTCAAAAAAGCAACTAACGACGAGTCATGCGTCGCTGGTTGCTTTTTTTCTTGAATTAAACTTTTTAGAGAAGTCACTTTTATAGTGATTGTTGTAATTAAATATCATTTTATTTAATAATGAATAACGTTTACGTCTGGATATCGAACGTTGGTGATAAGGCCTTTAATCTTGAATTAAGGCCCATTATAATGATTGTTAATAAGGGTTACCATTTATTTTAGGAGATGCGTGATCGAATAATGGAGGAAAAAAAGTGAAAAAGAATTTAATTTTATTGTTAGCAACACTCGGATGTTTAGTAACGTTTGCGCTAGGTTTATGGCAGGCGCATCCGGTTATGGCGAGTACTCAGTTTGGTGATCAATTCATTACTAACGCCGCTTTATTAGATGGTGCGGGTAATCCCGCCACAAATGTTGGCGAATTTGATACGACTCAGGCCCACTATGATTTTCAAATTCCGGACGGACAAGCCGTTCAAGCCGGCGATACAATGCAAGTTACGTTACCGATTCAACTGGTGGTCAGTGGTGATGTTCAGTTTGAAATTTTAGATGAAAATGGTGTCGTAATTGCTAATGCGGTTGTCGATAAAACAACGGGCACGGTGCTGATCACTTTTACGGATTATTACACCAGCCATCCGACTAATCGTGAGGGTTCGTTTAATATCAGAACTCAATGGAATTTGGATAATATTACGATTGATACCGAAGTACCGCTTAATTGGGGTAATCAAGGGATTACTAATGTCTATGTCGGACCGAATGCTAAACCGGATAGTAACGAACAGTTATGGAAATGGGGGACGATTGATGCCAATGATCCGACGTTAATTCACTGGACGATGCGCGTTAACTATCAGCGCTTAACGATTCAAAATGCGGTGTTGACCGATACGCTAGGACCGAATCAAACGTTAATTGAAAATACGATTCGTGCGAGCCATGTTGTCTATGGAGAAGGGAATCAATATACAGTAATTGGCGCAGTCCTAGTAGTCAAATCACAATTAATAATCAACAATCATTTCAAATTAACTTAGGGACTTTAGATGATACCGTTTTGGTTAATTATGATTCACGGGCGACTGATGGCGGTGCTGCGGGCAGTTATACCAACCAAGCCAGCTTAAGTGGTGACCAATATGAAACCTCGACCGTTGCGGTGCACACGGCGTCGACCGGCGGGGATGGCGACGGTTCTGGGACAAACCAAAGTGTTGTTCTAACTAAAAAGGATGCCACTGATGAGACGAAA
>NZ_BAMJ01000036.1 GCF_000615805.1 Latilactobacillus fuchuensis DSM 14340 = JCM 11249 | reverse complement strand
TATAATCATTTGGAGAGTTGTCCGAGCGGCCGAAGGAGCATGGTTGGAAACCATGTAAATGGGTTTTACCTGTTTCGAGGGTTCGAATCCCTCACTCTCCGTTAGAGAATGATAATATGGCCCGTTGGTCAAGTGGTTAAGACACCGCCCTTTCACGGCGGTATCATGGGTTCAAATCCCGTACGGGTCATTTGGAGGTTTAGCTCAGCTGGGAGAGCATCTGCCTTACAAGCAGAGGGTCACAGGTTCGAGCCCTGTAACCTCCATTTTTTATCCGGTCGCATGGTCTAGCTGGTTAGGACGCCTGCCTGTCACGCAGGAGATCACGGGTTCGAGTCCCGTTGTGACCGTTATAATAACGGTTAAAGGACATTACTTCATCAGTAATGTCCTTTTTTGTGTCATGCTAAAAGGTCAGTCCCAAAAAAAGCCCGCCAACAAAAATTTTTGACGGGAATCAAGTTTATTTAAATCGTTAGAAAGATGCTGACAATTAAAATGATGATATAAGCTTCTTGAAACAGCACATTATTTTTTAACCAATGAAGATGAGTTGCTAGTAACAGTAACTGCGCACCAGCAAATAGGATTAGCTGCCAACTACCGATTAAGTGGGTGATGACGGTCAAAATAATGAGTAGTAACCAGAGAATATAACTAATCTGTGCTAGACGACCAGTCGTACTCGTTAATTCCATTAAAAAGATAATCAATAAGAATAACGCGACTTTGATGAGCAATGATTCTGGTAGAAAATGGATCACACTGAATAGTTGAGCGGTTAAGAAGAAAAACGGTGCTAATAGTAATTGGCTTACGAGTTTTAATAAGCGTGATTGAAATTGCTCGGGAAAGATAAAGGGAAATAGGACGAGTAGACTAGTCACGCCGAGTAATAAGCCAATCCATTGTTCGGATTGGTGGCCTATGAGTCCACTGAGCAATAGTGTTAGGATTAATAAACCAATGGCCACACTGCGTTTAGGCTTGCTCTGCGGCGAAATGACCAGCAATAAAATTAAGATAAGTCCTAATAAACTGGTCAGCCCTAAATCAAGACTATAGTGTTTTGGAAAAGGCCAACTTGCAAAGAGGACAATTAAACTGAAATTGATGACATTGAATAAAACAAGTTGCCACGCTGTACCAGTCGTTGGCAAATGTTTCTGATTAAGATAAAACATAGCAACACCCTTTTCTTGGAATTAGAATATCTGTTATATCTTAACTTTTTTAATGAAGAAGGTCAATGGCTTTTGAAATGCGCGCTATTTTGTGCTAAAGTAGTAGAGTTATAAGATGTTCCCGATAGGATTCACACATAGTGAAGAGGCCTTGTAACCACACATATTCAGGGGGAAGAAAGACATGCAAGAGAAACATTTATTTACTTCGGAATCCGTTTCTGAAGGCCATCCAGATAAGATTGCTGATCAAATTAGTGACGCGATTTTAGATGCGATGTTGGCACAAGATCCACAAGCCCGAGTTGCTTGTGAGACAACCGTCACAACTGGTTTAGTATTGGTGGTTGGCGAAATATCAACGACGGCTTATGTTGATATCCAAAAAGTCGTTCGTGAAACGATTAAGAAGATTGGTTATCGTGATGGTCATTACGGCTTTGATGGTGATAATTGTGCGGTGATTGTGGCGTTAGATGAACAATCGCCCGATATTGCCCAAGGTGTCGATGATTCGGTTGAATCCCGTCAAAAGGACGAAGATCCACTCGATAAAATTGGGGCTGGCGATCAAGGTTTGATGTTCGGATTTGCCGTTGATCAAACACCAGAACTCATGCCATTACCAATCGCTTTATCACACCGTTTAATGCAAAAGGTAGCGGCATTACGTAAAGAAGGCACCATTCCTTATTTACGGCCCGATGCTAAAGCCCAAGTCACTGTTGAATACGATGAAAACGAACAACCAATTCGCGTTGATACCGTCGTGATTAGTACTCAACATGATGCGGATGTTGATTTAGAAACCATCCAAAAGGATATGTTGGAACAGGTCATCAAGGCCGTTATTCCAGCTCAATATTTGGACGATCAAACGAAATACTTCATTAATCCAACCGGTCGTTTTGTGATTGGCGGTCCTCAAGGGGATTCAGGTTTAACGGGTCGTAAGATTATTGTTGATACCTACGGTGGTTATGCGCGTCATGGTGGCGGGGCCTTTTCTGGTAAAGATGCCACTAAGGTCGACCGTTCAGCCAGTTATGCAGCGCGGTATATCGCTAAGAATATTGTCGCGGCTGGTTTGGCTCATAAATGTGAAGTTCAATTGGCTTATGCAATTGGTGTGGCACAACCCGTTTCAGTTTCCGTTAACACGTTTGAAACTGGAAATGTCAGTGAAGAAGCGATTCAAACAGCAATCCGTGAGAATTTTGATTTGCGGCCAGCTGGGATTATTAAAATGTTAGATTTACAAAGACCCATTTACGAGCAGACAGCTGCTTATGGGCACTTTGGGCGTACAGATGTTGAATTATCATGGGAACGTTTAGACAAAGTGGCTGCGCTTAAAGCTAGTATTGCCAAACTAAACGCCTAGTGAGATGATTTAGACGAGTAAAAGAGGCGGCCTTTCCTTAACTTATTTGAGTTAAGCCAAGGTCTCTTTTTATGCTCATTATTCAAGAAAGGGTTTTTAAATAATGGAGAAGCAAAATCAAAGAAATGTGTTACTAGTCACGATTGCCATATTTGTCGCGACTTTCATGACCGCAATCGAAGGGACGATTGTGTCCACCGCGATGCCGACGATTATCAGTAATTTGCACGGCATGCGACTAATGAACTGGGTCTTTTCAATTTACTTATTAACAAATGCGATGATGACGCCGATTTATGGCAAGATGGCGGATCGGATTGGTCGCAAACCAATTTTTATTTTTGGGTTAGTGTTATTTGTAATTGGTTCAACACTTTGTGGGTTATCAAATCACATGGAGACGTTAATTATTTCCCGGGCAATTCAAGGAATCGGGGCTGGGGCAATTATGCCGGTTTCGTTCACGATTATTGCGGATATCTATCCGATTGAAAAGCGGGCTAAAGTATTGGGCTTCAATGGTTCGGCTTGGGGGATTGCATCTATCATTGCGCCTTTATTGGGCGGCTTTATCGTTGATAAATTAACGTGGCATTGGATTTTCTTCATCAACGTGCCAATTGGCATTATTACGATTGGGTTAATCTGTTACTGTCTACATGAAGAAAAACGTTCAAGCAAGGCACCCGTTGATTATTGGGGGAGCTTATGGTTGATGTTAGCTTTGTTGGGGCTCTTATATGGCTTCCAATTATTGGGTGAGACTAACGCTTCTTACGGATTAATGGCGCTTGTCTTAATCGGAGCAGTGGTTGCGTTTGGGTTGTTTATGCGGACTGAAAAACGGGCTGAAGATCCAATCATCGCACTCGATTTATTCAAGAACCGAACTTTCGTCGTTCAAAATGCGGTTGCGGCTTTAGTCAGTGGTTTTCTGATTGGCTTTGAAGTTTACATGCCAATGTGGATGCAAGGTATCTTGGGCTTAAAGGCGTCGATGGGGGGCTTTGTTGTCACCCCTAGTTCAATCATGTGGATTTTTGCGTCATTATGGGCGGGACAATTGCTCGTTAAACACGCGCCACGTACGATTTTGACGGGGAGCTTATTGATTCTACTTGTTGGGAGCTTCATCTTAGCCTTAGTTCCACAGTCGACACCGTTTTGGTTCTTCTTGGTCGTTGCAGCTGGATTAGGGGTTGGTTTTGGGTCGATTATCACGACTACAACGGTTACTGCGCAAAGTGTTGCTGGTGACGACAAAGTCGGCGTGGCGACCTCCTTTAATACCTTAAGTCGGACTTTAGGCCAGACATTGATGGTCTCGATTTATGGGATTATCGTCAACATTCAGTTGGCGAAGGGGATTGCAAATGACCCCCGGTTAGGCTCGAATATGTTAAATAAATTAATCAATCCAGAGACAGCAGTCGAATTACCGAAAGCGTTATTGCCAGTGTTACGACACATTCTATATAATGGCTTACATCATATCTATTTCGCTTCGATTGTTCTGATTATCATTGCCCTCGGGATTAATTGGTTAGATCACAAAAAGAAAGCTTAAGGCATACTAGCACCGTTAAAAAAAGTCGTCCAATCTAAAATTAATTAGATTAGACGACTTTTTTGTTGCTTATTTAATTTTGGAATAGGACACAAACACCTTCAGGAGTGCTCAGGTCTTTTTCACAAAGCGTTAATAAACCAGTTTGAGCATCTCGTTGGTAAAGGGTACCATTGTCACTGTTCTGATTAACGGCTAATAAGAGCGATTGATCCGCATTGAGATTGAAATCGCGGGGGAAATCCCCTTCAGTTGAAATGTGTTGAATTACGCTTAAGGTTTGACCAGCCGATTCAATGGTGTAGACGACGATTGAATTATGACCGCGGTTGGAAGCGTATAGAAAACGACCATCTGCGGAAATCCGAATGCTGCGCCACCGTTAGCTGTGTGCCAATCGCTAGGTAACATGGCATAAGTGTCACGCGCGGTGAAGGTCCCGGTTGAAGCTTGATAATCAAGCACCGTGATTTCACTGGCTAATTCGCCCAATAGATAGGCAATTGGTTGCGTTGGATGGAAGACAAGATGACGCGTGCCAAAACCAGGGGCACTATGATAAGTCGCCACTTTGGTTAATTGACCAGCAGCATCGACATCGTAAGTTACCAGTTGATCGATGCCTAAATCACAAACGACCAAGCGACCATCTGGTGTTAAATCGGTATAGTGAACGTGCGCACTCGTTTGTTCTGGTTTAGGACCATGACCGGTATGGGTCGTCGTACTAGCGAGTTTTAATTGACCGTCTGCTAGTATTTGATAAACTAGGATTTGGCCTTTATGATAATTAGCGGCATAGACTAATTGACGGTCTTCATCAATGGCCACGTATGCGGGTGGTGCACCGGCTGCTAAGATGGCGTTCAAGCGGATGGGTGTCGGTGTTGTTAAATCAAAGGCGGCAATCCCGCTTTGATCGCCTTCTTTAATCACCGTATAAAGGATATTGCGTTTTGAAATCGCTAAGTAAGTTGGATTTTCAATATTAATCAATGGTTGAATATTGCTGATTGCATGGGTAGTTTGATCTAAAATACCTTGATAGATACCCTTGCCAATTCGACGGGTGTAACCCCCGATAAGTACTTTTTCTGTCATTATTAGACCCCTTTCATCAATTACTATCTGAGTATAGCATATTCATGAGAAAACGGTTTAATTTATTGATAGGATTAATTAGCAAAAGCTGAGTCTGATGTAGGAATATGCTACAATAACAATATATTAAGTGAAAGAGGCGCCATTATGAAAATTCAAGCAGAAATTAAAGCCATCGGGGCTAATGCCATTGATTCCACAGAACCAATGGTGATTCTATTTAATGAACAGGCGACACCCGCACTTAAAGAAATTGCTTTAATTCAGCAGTTCGCAGACTTGCATCCGGTGTTTAACTTAACCACTGGCGCAACCGTGACGATTGATCAACACGTCTATCAGGTGACTTACGTTGGGGCATTGACCAATGAAAATCTGAATACTATCGGACACGTCACTTTGATTTTTGATCAACTCCCAGACGGTGATCGATTGCAAGGCGGCCTCTATTTAGCACCTATGACATCCGAAACACCAAAGATGCCCACTTTTAAAGTGGGCACGCAATTGAGTTATCAAATTAATGAATAGGAATTAGGTGTGGTTGATGGCACAGAGAGAATTAAACGAAACGAAACAGTCGTGGTTTTTTAAATGGTTTTTAAATAAGAAATTGCCAGTCGTGTTGTTAAATGTTTTATTAACGTTACTGATAATATTATTAATGACCAAATTAGCATGGTTATTGCAACCGATTCAATCATTGTTAACGATTATCGGGTTACCCGTGATTATTGCGGCGGTCTTGTATTATTTAACCAATCCGCTGATCGATTGGTTGGAAAATAAATGGCATTTAAATCGCGTGTTAGCCATCACGATACTATTCATTGCGATTATTGGTTTGATTGCCTGGGGGATTGCGACTTTAATTCCGGTGATTCAATCGCAAACAACCAGTTTGATTAAATATTGGCCGGATTATTGGCAGAATATTCAGAAACAGACGATGCAATGGTTTAACGATCCTAGTTTTAAATCGATTCAAAAACAGTTAAATGACATTAATACTGATGTTTTAGGCAGTTTGTCGGATAAATTGAATAAGATGGTCAGTTCAACGGTCAGCCATATCGGGACGGCAGTTGGCGTAGTCACCAACATCGTGATTGCGATTGTCACGATGCCGTTTATTCTTTTTTTCATGTTAAAAGACGGGCACCGATTAAAAGCGTACTTAATGCACTTCTTCCCGAATCGAGTCCGTGCAACGACCGGCCAAGTTTTGCATGAAATCAATGGTCAAGTCAGTCAGTATATTCGTGGGCAATTGACGGTCGCCTTTTGGGTGGCGATCATGTTTACGGCGGGCTATTGGATTGTTGGGATGAAATACGCGTTAACGCTTGGTATTTTAGCTGGGATTTTAAATTTGATTCCTTATCTAGGCTCATTTTTAGCGATGGTCCCGTCCGTGATTATTGCCTTGTTTATTTCACCGTTGATGTTAGTCAAAGTTTTAATCGTCTTTGCGATTGAACAGACATTGGAAGGCCGCTTGGTTTCACCTTTGGTACTTGGCAGCAAGATGGCAATGTATCCGGTCACGACGATTATTGTATTGTTAGCATCGGGTAAGTTATTCGGTTTAGCCGGGGTTATTTTAGGCATTCCAGTCTATGCGATTATTAAAATTTTAGTCAGTCATTTATTCGACTGGTTTAGAACCGTTTCAGGATTATATAATGATTAATCAAAAAAATAGCTTGAACCCGTGATGGGCTCCAAGCTATTTTTTATTGCGCTAATTGTTCTGTTTGGCTAAAGGTTAATTTCATGTAGTGGTGCGGAATATTGGCTTCCATTTCGCCTTCGCTGATAACCGTGAAGCCCAGTTTTTCATAAAAACCGATGGCGTGGTCTTGCGCGAATAACAGGATATAAGGGGTATTCGTCCGTTTGGCGTCTTCGATAATGGCTTCAATCAGTTGAAAACCTAATCCTTGGCCACGGAAGGCTTTAATGGTGGCAACACGTTGAATTCTAAAACCACCATCTTTTAAGACGTGAACCCGGGCCGTAACAGCGGGGTCTTGTTCGAGGTAACCTACATAGTGAATTGTGTGATCTTCGTGTGCATCAATTTCTTGGGTCTCCGGCATATTTTGTTCTCGGACAAATACCGTTCTCCTAATGTAAGTCGCATCACGGAAGATAACACTGTTATCGCCAAGTGTATGTTTAATTTCCATTTGTTTCACACTCTTTTCTGATCAATGTAGACGCCAAATATCGACGACACGGGTCATTATACCGTTATTTAATTATCGTTTCAATAGTTTACAAAAAGTTTTTAGGTACCTAACTAATTATAACATTGGTTTCAGCGTAGCGTGCCAAACAAAAAGACCAACCGCTGGTGAGCAGTTGGTCTTTTTGTTAAAGGACGTCGCCATTAAAAATGGAATGGCGGACTAACACGTAATCGACTTTCCGTAGTGAGGAGAGTCGTTTGCCACCGGCGTAAGAAATTGATGACTGGAGATCTTGGCGCATTTCAGTTAGTGTGTCACTAATCGCGCCTTTATAAGGGGCTAAAATCCGTTTGCCTTCGACGTTTTGGTGCGTGCCTTTTTGGAATTCAGAGGCGGAGCCAAAGTATTCTTTATATTGTTGGCCATCTTCTTCGACTAATTGACCAGGGGATTCGGTATGACCGGCAAATAGGGAACCAATCATGACCATGCTAGCACCAAAGCGAATTGATTTGGCGATGTCGCCGTTGGTCCGAATGCCACCATCGGCAATAATCGGTTTAGTCGCGGCTTTGGCACACCAACGCAGTGCGCCTAGTTGCCAACCACCGGTCCCAAAACCGGTTTTAATTTTGGTGATGCAGACTTTACCGGGACCAATCCCAACTTTAGTCGCATCGGCACCCGCGCGTTCTAAGTCACGGACCGCTTCAGGAGTGCCAACGTTGCCCGCAATCACGAAACTCTTTGGCAAGGTCTTTTTGATGTGTTGAATCATATCGATGACGACTTGAGAATGGCCGTGGGCGATATCGATGGTAATGTATTCAGGAATCAGATCTTGTTCGGCGAGTTGGTTGATAAAATCAAATTCATCGGTCTTAACACCGACGCTGATTGATGCAAATAAGTTTTTAGCATGCATTTTTTCAATAAAAGCGACCCGCTTCTCGGGTTGGAAACGGTGCATGACGTAGAAATAGTGGTTTTCAGCTAACCAAAGGGCTAGTGGTTCATCGATAATCGTTTGCATATTAGCAGGGACAACCGGAATTTTGAACGTTTCATTGCCGAAGCGGACCGTGGTATCAATCTCACTGCGGCTTTTAACGATACACTTATTAGGAATAAGTTGCACATCTTCATAATCAAATACGTCCATTGAAATTCTCCTTAAACACGAACATTTATTTTTAATCATACGAATAAATTCGTACATTACGTATATTAACGGGATTCGAAGGGAAAGTCAACTTAAAAAGCCCATTTTAACCGATATCTCGATTAAAATAGGCTTTCGTAATATTAGAAGTAGCGTTTGCGCCAGAAGCGGTAGATGAGTCCCGCTGCAACAATCAGTGAAATGATGATGGTAACCACCCAACTTAGTTTAAAATCAGCTAAGGGGAGGGCGACGTTCATTCCGTAGAAACTAAAGACGAGACCGGGGATGGTCAGAATAATGGAATACGATGCGAGAAACTTCATGACGCCATTCATGTTATTATTAATAATGGACGAATAGGTATCGGCCGTTTCATTGATGATTGAATTCGAAATCTCGGCCATTTCGATGGCTTGTTGATTTTCGATTTGGATGTCATCGAGTAAATCCAATTCATCTTCAGTCAGTTTCAAAAAGTTCGTGCGGACCAACGTGGCTAAGACCATTTTGTCGGTTTTAAGCGACATCATAAAATAAACTAAGCCCCGTTGAATGGCCATTAAATCGAAAAGTTCTTCATTGCGCAGTGAATTTTGCAACCGAGCTTCAATTCGTTCGCGGGAACGGTTGATGTCGCGTAAGTATTGCAGATAGATGGTGGAAATCCGGTACATAATTTGTAAGACGCTCCGGCGTTGGTTTTGGGGATTAAAATGCTTAATTTGATTGTCGACAAAACTCTGCAAAAAATTAACCGGCGTTTTATTGATGGTCAGAATCACAGAATCTGTTACAATAATGCTAGAGGACTCGTTTTGTAACGGAATTTATCGGGATGTTGTTGATCTTTTTCCAAGTTCGGCATATCAAAAATAATGAGTGTCGCGTTGTAGTCGGGATCGTGTTCCACACGGGCACTTTCATCGGCATCTAAACTGTAATAAATAAAATCGGCTGGTAAATGTAGTTTCTTAGTTAACGATTCAATTTCAATGGGGGTCGGATCGATTACGTTAATCCAGCTATTCGGTTGAACTTTGTCGAATTTAGCGATTTTTTGTTTGGTTTCATCAAACCGGTAAGTTGTAAACATCATGTCACTTCCTTTAAAAAAATTATCTAATGTTAAGTCTACTGAATATTCTTAGAATGTAAAGTAGCAGGTCAGGAGAATTAGAATTTGAAAAAAATTGAATTAGCAAAACAATTTCTACAACAGCATCTAGCAGCACTGCAATGCCCCCTTTGTCAGGCGGCATTAGTGACGTTAGCGGGGAACAGTTTAACGTGCCAGAGTGGCCACAGTTTTGATCTAGCGAAGAACGGCACCCTTTATTTCCTACAAAAACAAATGAAATCTGAATACACGAAGAAAATGCTAGAACACCGGCGCGCTTTTTTGCAAGCCGGTTTCTTCCAGCCGTTTCTGACGGCGATTGCGCAACATTTAACGCCTGATAGTCTAATCTTAGATGTCGGCTGTGGGGAAGGGACACCGATTCAACAATTGAATCAACAAGTCGCAGCGGACTATATCGGTTTTGATATCTCGAAACCGGCCATCCAATTAGCGAGTGATTATAATGCAGACGGTTGGTTTTGTGTCGCCGATTTGGCGCGGATGCCATTTGCTGATCAGCAGTTGGATACGGTGTTAAATATCTTTTCACCTTCGCAATATCAAGAATTTAAACGGGTGTTGAAACCTGGTGGCCAACTAATTAAAGTCATTCCGAATGCAGGGTATCTACACGAGTTACGTGAATTATTATACCAAGGCCAAGCTAAAGAAAGCTATGACCACGGTCCGGTGTTGACGTTATTTGAACAACACTTTGAGACGTTTGAGGCCTATCAAGTTCAACAAACGATGACGTTAACTGAAACGACTTTAACGGATTTATTGGCGATGACCCCACTGACTTGGACGGCGACAAAAGCCCAATTAGCGGCGATTACGTTGACTCAATTACCAGAGATTTCGTTGGATGTCACGATTTTAGTGGGGAAACAATGAGAAATTAAAGTAATTTTAATAAATCTGATTGCAAGTCCAAATAAAGGGCGTTATAATAAATGCAAGGAATTTTTTCCCTAACTTTTATCAGAATTATTTTTGATAAAAGCTAGTGATGAAATGACACTAACGTAGTTTCTCGCCGTGAATAACCGAGGAGCTACGTTTTTTTATGGTTCAAGCAACAGTAGAGCTTTGATCGTAAATGTTGTATACTTAAGCTACTGAATCTTTTTTAAGGGAAGTAAAATTGTGACTAATCATATTGTATTATACGAACCACTAATCCCCGCTAATACGGGAAACATCGCCCGGACTTGTGCCGGTACCAATACGGTCTTGGATTTAATTGAACCTTTAGGTTTTGAAACGGATGATAAACATCTGAAACGGGCCGGACTCGATTATTGGGACAAGGTCAACATTCATTATCATAAAAATTTAGAAGCCTTTTTAGCCACCGTTCCAGATCAACAATACCTCTATTTAATTACGAAATTCGCCAAGGAAGCTTATTCGGATCGGGATGTGACCGACACGAGTGTTGATCATTATTTCATGTTCGGCAAGGAAACAACCGGCTTGCCTGAAACGTTTATGCGCGATAATGAGGATAAATGTTTGCGCATTCCAATGTCCGAAAATATTCGGGCGTTGAACTTATCGAATTGTGCGGCATTAGTGATTTTTGATGCGTTACGCCAACAAGATTTCCCAGGTTTAGAAAAGAGTCATTTATACGATCACGATAAATTAAAATAGGGAGAATTATGATGCAAACTAAAAAAGACCCCATCAGCGTTGATGCGTTTCATTTTGACCGCGTTGCGTTAGAAACCGAACCCCAACAAAATATTCAAGTCAGCTTATTGGCGATTGAAGCGGATGATCAATATTTGCAAGAAGCTGATTTAGCAGCTGGCAATATTTATCAAATTGTGACGCCTTTCCAAGTGGTGCCTGAAAAGAGTGGTTTTGCCGTCTCTGGTCAGATATCCCGAGTCGTTCAACTATTAGATTTCTTCGGTAAACCGGAAGAAATTGATCAAAAAGAACTTAAAAAATTATCACGACCATTAATTGAATACATCGAAACTTTGACTTATCAAGTCACGACGGTCGCATTAAACCGTGGCGTCCAATTACAATTTACCGCCGCATTAACTGAAGACTAGTCAAGCGGGTTAGTCACCGTTTAAACGTTATAGACGCTTAATCCGTTGTTGGGATTAGGCGTTTATTTATTAAGCCAGACTTTTTAGTTAAATGACGGTCACCCGGAACAAAAGTTCGTGTATAATGAAGGTCAGACAGTTTTGAAGGAGATTTTATGGCAACTCAACGAAAAAAAAGTAAACCACGTGCAAAAACAACGAAAAAGAAACAAGCGACCGTTGACTACACCGTAAATATTATCGGCTTTATCTTTATTTTAATTAGCCTTTTTGCTGGTTTAAAATTAGGGTTTATCGGGGCTTTATTTGCGAATGTTTTCCGCTTATTTATTGGAGACACCTACGTGCTAGGTGCGATTCTTTTTGCCCTACTTGGTTTTTACCTAATGATTTACGGCAAACAACCGCCATTATTTCAACGTAAAACGCTTGGTTTTAGCGTGGCCTATGTCGGTGTTTTGATTTGGTTATCCGCGTTTGTACTGCATCAACAAGCGATTAATAATCATTTTATGTCGGCGACCTGGCAACAATTATTTGAAGATTTTCAGAAGATGGCCGTTACCACGGATGTCGGTGGTGGCATAGTTGGCGCGACGTTATACAGCGGTGCCCATTTTCTGTTTGCGCAATTAGGGACCTACATCATTGCCGTTTTAGTGATGATTGTCGGCGTCTTTATCTTTCTGGACATCTCATTTAGTGTGGTGATTAAGAGCTGTCAGCATTTCATTCAAGGAATTCTGAAAGTCGGCGGTTATACCAAACGCGGTTTCCAACACGTTTCGGATAAGAGTCGTCAACAACTGGCCGCTCTAAAAGAACAAGCACAAGCCCAAACGGACGAAGATTCCGGTGAACCAGCCATTAAGCAGACCCCTAAAGCACCGGTCGCAACGCCGCCGAAGGTCAAGGTGCCGGATGAAGGCTTTACGATTAATGGGCCTAAACAACTGCCTAAACCAATTGCGAGTCGGACGGCTGAAGTAACTAAAGCAGCCAAAGCTGAGACTGAGACCGAAGAACAAGTACCAGATATGGCCGAATTGGCGAGTCAGAATGCAACGGATGATGATTATGAATTACCGACACCAGAATTGTTAACCCAGATTCCGCAGTCTGATCAAAGTGAAGAATATCAGACGATTGAAAAGAATCAACAAGTGCTCAAACAAACGTTTGATTCCTTTGGCGTCGATGTGGTGGTTAAAAGCGCCAGTCTAGGGCCAGCCGTGACGAAATATGAAATTCAACCCGCAGTCGGCGTTAAAGTGTCAAAGATTGTTAATTTAGCGGATGACTTGGCACTCGCACTTGCGGCCAAGGACATCCGGATTGAAGCACCGATTCCGGGCAAACCGTATGTCGGGATTGAAGTGCCGAACAAGACGGTCTCAACCGTTTCCTTCCGTGAAATGATTGAACAAGAACCCCCTCATCCGGGTAAACCGTTAGCCGTGCCATTGGGGAAAGATATCTCCGGTAAAGTCATCATGTCTGATTTGTCGAAGATGCCGCATTTGTTAATTGCCGGTTCAACCGGTAGTGGGAAATCAGTCGCAATCAACGGGATTATTACGAGTATCTTAATGACGGCTAAACCGCACGAAGTTAAATTGATGTTGATTGATCCTAAAATGGTTGAATTAAACGTCTACAATGGCGTGCCGCATTTATTGATTCCGGTGGTCACCAATGCTAAAAAAGCGGCTAACGCGTTAAACAAAGTCGTCAAAGAAATGGAACGACGCTACCAATTATTCGCCGATACCGGTCAGCGGAATATGGTGGAATATAATCAATATATTCAAGGTCACAATGAAGACGGCGAGATTAAAGGCACACCGTTACCATACATCGTTGTGATTGTCGATGAATTATCTGATTTGATGATGGTCGCCAGTAACGAAGTCGAAAGCGCGATTATTCGACTCGCACAAATGGCGCGGGCTGCCGGGATTCACATGATTGTCGCGACTCAACGGCCTTCCGTCGATGTCATTACCGGTTTAATTAAAGCCAATATTCCATCGCGGATTGCTTTTGCCGTGTCGAGTGGGATTGATTCGCGTACTATTTTAGACAGTAGTGGGGCTGAAAAACTATTGGGTCGGGGCGATATGTTGTACATGCCAATCGGGGTCAGCAAACCAACCCGGGTCCAAGGTGCCTTTATTTCGAGTCAAGACGTTGAAAGCATTGTGTCCTTTATCAAAGCCCAACAAACAGCGGAATACGATGAAGAGATGATTCCGACGACTGCTGAAGAACAGGGACCAAGTGAAGCACCCGAAGATGAATACTATCAAGACGCGGTCGATCTAGTGGTGCAACAACAAACGGCGAGTGTCTCGATGCTGCAACGCCGCTTTAGAATCGGTTATAATCGGGCCGCGCGTCTGGTCGATGAACTGGAGGGCCGTGGGATTATTGGCCCATCAGAAGGTAGCAAACCACGTAAAGTATTAGTCCAAAGTGCGCCAGAAGATGAAAATCCACCAGAATAAATTGAATCAATCATTGATTAGAAGTCAGATTGTGTTGTCAGTCACTCGGGCAGCACTATCTGGCTTTTTGAGTTTACCTTATTTTTTTGGTATGATAGAATGCGTGTGATTACGATTAAAATAGCCGGGATTTAAAAACGGTATTTTAGCTGTTAAACCGGTGAGGAGCGTCATGATGAATCAAAAAATAACAGATGGTGTTTATTTAAATATCTTACAAACCCAACAATTTAAAACAATTCGATTATCAATTCAATTTATCGCACCAGCGACTAAAGTGGGCTTAACTAAACGCTCACTTTTGGCGAGTGTCTTATCGGCCAGTAGTCAGGATTATCGGGATCAAGTCGCAATCGCAAATGAGTTACAAGCGATGTATGGGGCTGGTTTTAACATGAACGCTTACCGACAAGGCCAGTTAGCCATTTTTAACGTCTCAATGCGCATTGTGAGCCCACAATATCTACGTGACCCTCAAGACTTACAACAACAGGCGATTGCGTTCATCGGTCGGTTATTATTTAAGCCGGATTTGGTGGCCCAACAGTTTAACCCCGTCGTTTTTGAACGGGAAAAAGAAAACATGGCCCGCTATATTGCCAGCATTGCTGATGATAAACAGACGATGGCGTCGCTGGCATTACGCGACTTATATTTCACGGATGAGACGCAACAAACCCCTAATTTCGGGGATGCAACGGATTTAGCGGCCGTCACTGCGACGGATTTATACGAAACGTATCAGGCGATGTTAAACAATGATCGCGTCCAAATGACCTTGGTAGGCAATATTGATGAAGATAAAGCCCACGCTGATTTGGCGCAATTAACGTTTGTGCCCCGTGACAGCCAACTACCCGCTATTTTTTATCAACAACCGTTGAGTGCAACGGTTCGTGAAGCGACTGATGAACAACCGGTCCAACAGGGCAAGTTGAATTTAGCCTATCAAATTCCCACTTATTTTTATCAACAGAATTATTACGCGATGTTAGTCACCAACGCCTTATTTGGTGGCACACCGTTGTCATTGCTATTTACCAATGTTCGCGAAAAAGCGAGCTTGGCCTATTATGCATCGAGTGGCTTAGATCCTTTTCGGGGTGTGATTACGGTCCAAACCGGGATTGAAAGTCAACAAAAAGACCGGGTATTGGCGATTATTGAAGAACAACGCCAAGCCATTATCGAGGGTCAGTTTGAACAAGCTGTCTTTGAACAAACAAAATTAGCCTTAATTAACCAATTTAAATCAAGTTTAGATAGCGCGGCTTATTTGGGTCAACAACAACTGAATCAACTATTTGTGCCTGAAACCGAAATAGACGCGGATCAATTTACCAACCAAGTTTTAGCGGTCACGAAACAAGCCGTTCAAGAACAAGCTGCGAACATGCGGTTACAAGCAATTTACTTCCTGAAAGGGGTCGATACAAATGAAGCTTAGACAAAATCCCCGCTTAGGTGAGACGCTCTATGAAGAAACATTAGACAACGGATTAACGGTTAAGCTATACCCTAAAAGTGGTTATCATAAAACGTATGCCATCTTGACGACTAATTATGGATCGATTGATAATACGTTTATGCCGATTGGTGAAAATGAATATGTGACGTTACCGGACGGAATCGCCCATTTCTTAGAACATAAATTATTCGAAAAAGCGGAATATGATGCTTTTGAAAAATTCGGAATTTACGGTGCGAGTGCCAACGCCTTCACGAGTTTTACGCGGACCAGCTATCTATTTTCAACAACGAGTCATTTACAGGCTAATTTAGAAATCTTATTGGATTTTGTCCAAGAACCGTATTTTACACCGGCAACGGTTAATAAGGAAAAAGGGATTATTGGTCAAGAAATCCAAATGTATAATGATGAACCTGATTGGCGTTTATTTTATACGGTTGTTGGTAATTTATACCCACAACATCCGGTGCGGATTGATATCGCCGGAACAGTCGATAGTATCGCTAAAATTACGGCGGATGACTTGTATCAAGCCCAAAAAACATTCTACCAACCTAGTAATATGAGCTTGTTTATTGTCGGTCAAATCGATGATCCGCAAGAAGTTCTCGATTGGGTGAGTGCTAATCAAGCGGCGAAACAGTTTGACCAGCCCCAACCGATTGTCCGGTCATTGCCGGCTGAAGCAGAAGATGGTAGTGATATCATTCCATATCGTTCGATGACGATGCCAGTGGTTCGTAGCAAGAGCATGGTTGGTGTCAAAGGCTTAACCGACTTTGGAACGGGTGAAGCTGGATTGGTCGCTAAGTTAAAGATGAACTTATTATTGGAAGTTCTATTTGGCGATTCATCAACCCAGGTTCAACGCCTCTATGAACAGGGATTATTGGACGATAGCTTCGGTTATGAATACGCGATTCAACGTTCCTTTAATTTTGTGACTTTAGGTGGCGATACGGACGATCCTAAAGGCCTATCGGATCAATTGATTGCGATTTTAGAACATTATCAAGACAGCCCCGACTTTACGGAAGCTAATTTGGCGTTGGTCAAAAAAGCGGCGTTGGGCGAATACTTACAAGCCTTTAATTCACTAGAAGCAATTGCGAATCAGTACAGTGATGAATTCTTTAACGAGGTTAGTCCGTTTGATGTGCTTGGTTTGATTGAACAGGTGACGCTAGCCGATTTGGCACAAGTCGCGGCCGATTTCTTTAAGATTGAAGCCATGACGGTTTGCCATATTTTACCGGAGGAACAAGCTTAATGAGACATTCAGCCTTGGTGATTGGCGCTTCAGGTGATATCGGGATGCGATGTGCCCAACGGTTGGCTAAAGCGGGTTGGTCACTATACTTACATTATTATCAAAATGGTGAACGGATTGGCCAACTTCAACAACAACTGAGTCAAGAATATCCACAACAGGATTTTTTGACGTGTCAATTAGATTTAACGGCGGAACCAGCGGTGATCCGAGCAGCGATTGACCAGTTATTCCAAGTGGACGCGGTGATTTTTGCGGCGGGGATGACGACTTACGGTTTATTGGATGAAATTCCGGTTGAAGCGATTAATCGCTTGTGGTTGGTCCACGTGCAAACGCCAATTCAAATTTTGCAACAGTTACAGACCAAACTCGCTCAAAGTGATTTAGGTCGGATTGTCTTTATTGGCTCAATCTATGGCGGTCGGGGGAGCGCGATGGAAGTCCCTTATAGCACGGTTAAAGGGGCGCAGTCGGCCTTTGTGAACGCCTACGCTCAAGAAATCGGCACGTTAGGGATGACGGTCAACGTGGTTGCGCCTGGCGCAGTTGCGACCAAAATGAACCAACAATTTACGCCGGAAGAACAACAAGCAATTGCCGCGGATATTCCTAACGGGGCTTTTGCGACGACGGACCAGATTGCGTATTGGGTCCAGAGTTTGTTGGCGCCTGAAGCGGATTACTTAACGGGTCAGACGTTATACGTTAACGGTGGTTGGTTAAAATAAACAAATCTTAAAGATTGCCGATAGGGGCAATATGCTATAATATTGAATAATGATAATGGGATAATAGTGGGTGGATTAATATGAATGAAATTGGTCAAAAATTACGTGAAGCACGAATTGAAAAAGGTTATACGCTGGATGATTTACAACAAATTACTAAGATTCAAAAGCGTTATTTAATCGCGATTGAAGAGGGTAATTTTGATGCCTTACCTGGCAGCTTTTACGTGCGTGCGTTTATCAAACAATACGCCCAAACGGTTGGCCTTGATAGCGAAGCTTTATTAGCGGAATATCAAGATACCTTACCCAATACAAAACCAGAAGAATACGTTGAAAAATCAGTTGAAAATCAAACACGTTTAACGCGTGAGACGACTGATTCCAAATGGTCGAAATGGCGTAATATGGTGCCACAAATTTCGATTGTCGCAGTTGTGATTGTGATTATCGGGATTGTTTACGGGATTGCTTTGAGCCACCGGGGGACGGATAAACAACCATTGAATGAATCGAGTTCTTCAGTGACTGTTTCAGGTGATAAGGCTGATACAAAGGATCAAGATAGCAGCAGCTCAACTTCAACCGCTAAAAACGATAGCAGCAAGAAAGCAGCGAGTGAAAGTACTAAAGCGAAAAAGGCGAGTGAAAAAGCGGCTAAAAAAGCAAAATCACAAAAATTATCCGCTTCAATGACCAGTATTAGTGGTTCACAACAAGCCTTTGCCGTTAAAAATTTACCTAATAAAGCCAACACACTAACGTTCTCTGCCGAAAATTCAGCAGCTTGGGTCAGTTTAACGGTTAATGGGTCAACAATTTGGCAAGGATCAGTTGCGGTTGGCGCGAGCCAATCAACGGAATTACCAGCTGGAACGACCGCCTTTTCAATCCAAACTGGGAATGCACCTGCTACTAAGATGAAGATTAATGATACTGAAATTAATTTAAGTCCTAATAACGAAACCACTTTTGTACGGACGATTAGTTTTACAGCAACATTAGCGAAGTAGTAATTAACCTTTGGAGGTCTTTTTGTTATGAATTTACCGAATAAATTAACGATGTTCCGGATTATTTTAATTCCGGTTTTTACAATTATATTAGTGTTTAACTTACCAAGTAGTATGGTCTCAGTTGCGGGTACTGAGATTGCAGTCAGCTCAATCATTGCAACTGTTATTTTTATCATTGCCTCTTTAACCGATTTATTGGATGGTAAAATTGCGCGTTCACAACATTTAGTGACTAACTTTGGGAAGTTTGCTGATCCATTAGCCGACAAACTATTGGTCATGACTGCGTTTATTTTCTTAGTGACGTTAGGCCAAGCACCCGCTTGGGTCGTTGCGATTATTATTTGGCGCGAATTAGCGGTGACTGGGTTACGGTTATTGTTGAGTCAAGGCGGCGAAGTGATGGCCGCAGCAATGCCTGGTAAAATCAAAACAACGACACAGATGTTAGCCATTATCTTGTTATTGCTAAACAACGTCTTCTTCGCCAATATCGGTTTACCATTGGCGCAAATCATGTTATACGTCTGCTTATTCTTCACCATCTATTCAGGTGTCGATTATTTCTGGAAAAACAGAACAGTCTTCGCAGACTCATTCAAACAATAGAGGG
>NZ_BAMJ01000037.1 GCF_000615805.1 Latilactobacillus fuchuensis DSM 14340 = JCM 11249 | reverse complement strand
CGATCTCAACTTATCTAACCAATCGCGGTTATATTTAATACAGTAATAACCGATGACAGAAATCAGTAACGAGCCGAGGACGTCGGCTAATAAATCGCCCATGGTATCGACTAAGGCTGCTTGGCCCTGTAATAGTTTGCCACCGACCATGAAACGTTGCATGTTGAGTCCTAAGAAGTGGTCACCCGTAAACTCATAGAATTCCCACAAAATACCAACCGTACTCCCAAACGTTAATGAAAAGAGGCTCATCAATAAGGCCGACATCGTTTGGCGTTGTTGTTTAGAAATCAAGATATTAAAGATCGTATAGCCCAGTCCAGCTAGTAGTCCGGCACTTAAAACGTGCAGAAACTTATCCCAATAGATGAACCGACTATAGAAATGAAGTCCGGTCCCCAACAGAATTGAACAGTAGACAAAGGCTAGATAAACGGCGTATAAAATTTCTGGGAACCGATACGGCATGAATCGTTCAATCAAAATCGGTAACGTCGCAATGATTAAGCCAGCGACCACTTGTAAAATCGCAAAGGCTAAACCAGCATTTTCAGTCGGCCGATTAATCAATTGTTCTAAGTAAAAAATAATATAAATGAGTTGACTACCCATCGTGAATAAATAGACCCAATCAACCCATCTTAACGTTCTTTTTTGTTTGACCATCTTGCATCATCCCTTCTTAATCAACCCGTACTGCTCAATTCCTTGGCTTAATCGCAAATACGCAATAAAATGAAAAACGTTCCCCGCAATTATTAAAACAGCACCTAACCACGGATTAATTTGAATCCCTACCAAGGCCACTAAGTAAATCGTAACACTTTTTAACGGATCATTCTTTGTTCGTTGATAAAACCGTTCATGATTCTGATCATAGCCAGTCAATTCGTGGTGTTGCGCCATAAAACGGTAAAGTACCCAAAACATCGCGGATATCAACAAGGCGACTAACGCGTAATATGAAAAGGCAAATTGCATATCGTTGCGTTGTTGCTGCGCGATTGACTCTGCTAACAAACTGGTTGGATAATTAATCAACGTCACCGTGAATAGAATCACTAAATTTAAAACATTCAATTGCCAGTTTGTTTCCTTTATTTTCGCAAAATAATCATGATGAAACAACCATAAGGTCCCCACGTAGAAAAAAGACAAGCCGTAAGCAACCAATATCGGCCATTGGTTTAAAACCGCCTGGGCTAAATGACCGTCTCGATAGGCCGGCAACTTAAAATCTAAGACTAGTAACGTCAATAAGATTGAGAAAACACCATCACTAAAAGCTTGTAATCGACCGATTTCCATCGTATTCCTCCTTAAAAATGCGTAAAAAAAAACCAAGGAATTGATCCCTGATTTCAAAATAATTATTTGGCAGCGTTTTGATCTGCAAAACCATATTTTTTGTTGAAACGATCGACACGGCCATCTGCTTGAGTAAACTTTTGTTTACCAGTGTAGAATGGATGTGAATCTGATGAAATTTCAACACGGATTAATGGATATGTGTTACCGTCTTCCCATTCAACAGTTTCAGCTGAGTTTGCAGTTGAACCTGAGATGAATTTGAAACCAGTAGATGAATCCATAAAGATAACTTTGTGATAATCTGGATGAATACCTTTTTTCATGTCTTTTCCGCTCCTTTTTGCTAAAGTTAGTCACATCCGAAGATGCTTAACTTAAGTTTTGCCCTGAGATATTTGCTATGTCAGAGATATTTGTTTACATAACCATTAAATATTAGCATGAATCCGCCTAAAAAACAATAGGCCAATCATTTATTCTTCAATCATTTTAACGACGGCCCCGAGACCGGTTAACTTCTCAACCACCCGATCATAGCCCCGTAAAATATTACTAGCATTGTTAATCGTCGTGACACCGCTGGCCATTAAGCCGGCAATCATCAGACAAGCGCCCCCGCGAATTTCATCCGCAGAAACTTCAGCGCCTTGTAGTTGATCCGCATGATGCAACATAATCACATCATTTTCGATTGAAATGTCAGCCCCCATCCGAATCAGTTCAGGCACGTGGCGCGTCCGTTTCGGATACAACGTATCGACAACAATGCCTTCACCTTGTGCTTTTAATAAAAGTGGCGTTAAAGGTTGTTGTAAATCAGTCGCAAAACCGGGATATGGCATTGTTTTCACTTGTACCATTTTTAAATTCGGTGATGGATAAACGAAGATGCTATCTTCTTTAACATCCATCTTAACGCCGATTTCTTCCAACTTCGCTAAATAGGCATCCATGTGTTCGCTGATGATGTTCTTAACATTGACGCCATCACCAATCGCTGCGGCCATGCTTAGATAAGTGCCCGCTTCAATCCGATCCGGAATAATCGTGTGCGTCGTATGACCATAGAGGTGCGCGACCCCTTCGATTCGAATCGTATCGGTTCCTGCGCCACGGACTTTAGCGCCCATATTATTCAGGAAGGTTGCAATGTCCACAATTTCAGGTTCACGCGCCGCATTTTCAATGATCGTTTGACCTTCAGCGCGGACTGCGGCCAATAATAAATTGATTGTCGCACCAACCGATGCCATATCAAGATAGATTTTAGCCCCATGCAAGCCCTCTGGTGCGTTAATTTCAATCGCACCATGATTATTCGACACAACTGCTCCCAACGCTTCAAAGCCTTTAATATGTTGATCAATTGGTCGTGGGCCAATATCATCCCCACCGGGTAAACCAACCACTGCTTTACCAAAACGCCCTAATAAAGCGCCCATAAAGTAGTATGATGCCCGTAAACTTTGAATTTTACCACTTGGTAATGGCGTTGAAATAATCGCCGTTGGATCGATTTCGACCGTATCACCGACAAACGTCGATGTCACGTGCATATCATCTAAAATTGATAGTAAACTGTTCACATCTTTAATGTGGGGAACACTGTCTAACACAACTTTTGATTCTGCCAGAATAGCAGCAGGAATAATGGCAACGGTACTATTTTTAGCACCACCGATTGTCACTTCTCCGGATAAAAGATTACCGCCTTGAATTAACATTTTTTTCATTTTTTAATTTCCCCGTTCAATTCATAACAAAAGAGCTAGCTTTAATGACTGTCTAATAATTGGGCAATCGACAAGCGGGCTTTTGACTTTTTCCAAATTTATTTTAATAGTTAGTTAACAGTGTGCACTTTCAAAAATTGTTTTTTATTCTGAAATAGTCACACATATATAATAATAATTAATTAATCAGTAAATTACAAGATAATCCCGCACTTTTACTGAAAACATTCGGTATAAATCATTAAACAAAAGGCCAACTAATAATTTGGTTAGAAAATAAGCCTAAAAGAACAATTTTCCGCTAATCCAAAAGGACTCTAATCTAAAAAACAACGCCTAATGACTAGAAATCATCAGCAGGCGTTGTTTTTAGGTTATACTCAGAAGCTAACCAACTGAGCTAGTACTCTAATTCAAAACATGCTTGCACTCACAATTTCTTGTGCTTAGCTACGTTTCGCAAACAAAGCCCCAAATACGGGCTTTATTCACAAAACTAGGCTAATGCTCAGAAATTACACGTGAGTTCCAGCACTCTGATCTAAAACGTGCTTCTCAAGTAGCCTTTTCCGGTTAACTACAAAACAGGAATCATGAGCAGGAAACCACTCATAATTCCTGTTTTTAGGTTAATCCTCAAAGCCTAACCAACTTGAGTCAGCACTCTCTTCTAAAACGTGCTATCTCAGCTAACTTCTTCCGTCTAGCTACAAATAAAAGCGGGTGACCAAAATTCAGGCCACCCGCTTTTATTTTAGGCTATACTCAGAAGCTAAACAGCTGAGCTAGCACTCTTAAATTGTTGCTCCTATGAATGCCTTGAATAGGCCTTCTGGTTTGTTTGGTCTTGATAAGAATTCTGGATGGTATTGCGCTGCCACGAAGAATTTATTTTCTGGAATTTCAATGACTTCGACTAAACGATTGTCAGGTGATGTCCCAGCAAAAACTAAACCTTTATCCGTTAACAAATCGCGATATTCGTTGTTAAATTCATAACGATGACGATGACGTTGTTGGATGACACTTTGGTTATCATAGGCATCAGCCGTCTTCGTACCTGGTTTTAATTTACATGGATACAAACCAAGACGTTGCGTACCGCCCATATTTTCAACATCAATTTGATCAGACATGATATCGATTAATTTATGTTTTGCATCTGGATGCACTTCGCCAGTCGTTGCATCGGTAATTCCAGCAACGTTCCGGGCGAATTCAATGCTAGCCATTTGCATCCCTAAACAGATACCAAGGAATGGCACGTTATTTTCACGGGCATATTGAATGGATACAATCATGCCTTCAAGGCCGCGATCACCGAAACCACCAGGGACAATCACACCATCAAAACCAGCTAATTTTTCAGCAACGTTTTCTTTAGTGATGTCTTCTGATTGAACAGGTGTGACTTTAACGTCCGTATTATAGACGTAACCAGCAGAACGCAAGGCTTCATTCACTGAGATATAAGCATCTTGCAATTCGATATACTTACCAACCAACGCAATCTTCTTCGTGCCTTCAAGATTCTTAATGGTATGGAGCATATCAGCCCATTCAGTCATGTCAGCAGCCGGTGCCGTCATCTTGAAATGGTTCAAGACAAAATCATCTAAGCCCTGTTTTTGTAATAATAATGGAATATCGTAAATTGATTCCGCATCGCGTGATTCAACGACTGCTTCTGGTTCAACATCACAGAATTGGGCAATTTTATTACGCATACTATCTGGAATTTCTTTTTCAGTCCGGCAAACTAAAACGTTCGGTTGAATGCCGATACTCCGTAATTCTTTAACACTATGTTGTGTTGGTTTAGTCTTCATTTCACCAGCGGCCTTTAAGTAAGGGACTAGTGTCGTATGAATATAGATACAATTTTCAGCGCCAACATCCGCCTTCATTTGACGAAGTGCTTCTAAGAATGGGAGTGATTCGATATCACCAACCGTCCCACCAATTTCAGTAATCACGATATCTGAATCAGTGGTCGTTGCTGCGCGCATGATTTTTTCTTTAATCATGTTTGTGATGTGTGGAATGACTTGAACAGTTGCACCCAAGTATTCGCCTTTACGTTCTTTGTGTAAAACTTCTGAATAAATTTTACCCGTCGTCACGTTTGAATATTTATTTAAGTTGTTGTCGATAAAACGTTCGTAATGGCCAAGGTCTAAATCTGTTTCAGTACCATCATCTGTTACAAAAACTTCCCCATGTTGATAAGGACTCATTGTACCGGGATCCACGTTGATGTATGGATCAAATTTTTGAATCGTGACCTTCAAGCCCCGATTCTTTAACAAACGACCAAGTGAAGCCGCAACAATCCCTTTACCGAGCGAAGAAACAACGCCACCTGTGACAAAAACATATTTGGTCATATAAATATTCTCCTTTTCTTATTAGCCTACGCTAATTCTAAATACTTGGGAAACAACAAAAAATAAAAACAAGCTCCCCATTCAAAAATGAATAGGGGAGCTTGTTAACCGATTCTGGCTTCACACAAAGTGCGAAGCGCCCAAAGAATATGATACAAGAAAGGTCTTTTATCGTCAAGTGAAAATTACACCAATTTCAGATTAAAGATCGTCTTCGTCGTCATCTTCTTCGTCATCATCGTCATCGCTAAATTCAGATAATTGTCCTTCGATGCCGTCTTCTAATGCGTCAACTTCTTCATCATCGTCGTCATCCCCGATATTTTGTAAATCAGCTTGATATTCTTTCAAGTTTTCACCTGATTCATCATCCGCTAATTCAGTATCATCAGATGCCTCTAAATCGTCGTCTTCTGGATCGTCATCACTGTAATCAATGACATCGTCATCATCAGTGACGTCTGCCAAGAAGGCATTAACCTTTTTACGACGTTTTTTCTTATTAGTTGGTTGATCATCTTCATCTTCTGGATGGTTAACTTCTTCATCAACAGATTCATATGGGTACCATGAACGAAGGCCCCAAACGTTTTCACCTAAAGAAATGAAACTACCATCTTCGTTTAAATCTGTATAAAATTGTGATAAGCGTGCACGCACTTCTTCATCACTTTTACCTAAATATTTTTGAACTTCATTCGCTAAATCAGCAAATCCGATTGTGTCGCCTTTTTCTTCTAGGATTGCATGTGCGACTTCGATCATTGATAGTTCTTCTTTATTTTGGCCTTTAAAAACGTTTAATTTCAACCGGTACACGTCCTTTCAACAGTCTATCCTTAATCATACTAGCTTATGCGGTAAAAATCAATCGTAATTTATAATCGCCAACCACCTGTTGGCTGATTTCTAATTGATATTGCACCACCAGTTCACCGCTCAATGGTTGATCCTTAATCGTCCAAACTAACTGATTGGTTGTCGTGACGACTGGCAATTTGCCATATTGGGTTTGATAGACCGACGCCATCTGTTCTGCTTCTTTAAAATAAAGCAGTAGTTGCGTCTCGTCTTTACTCGCCCCGCGCGTTAGTTGGACGCGACCCGTTGCATCAATTTTAAAGCGCACGGCTATCGCTTGTTGATCAACGTGTTCAATATAACGAATGTATAAGCTATCGCCCATTTTAACGAGTTGACCGTCTTCATCAAAACTGTGCGATTCAACTTGTCCCTCTTGGGTAATCTGGGTTTCTAAATGAACCTTAATCGGTAGACTACTTTTTTCTGTCATCTTCAATAAACTCCTCTAAAAGATTGCTTGTTTCCTATTATAAGCGATTCAAGTCAAAGTCACCACCGACAAATCCAAAAATGGGCTATCCTTAAATTTCGGATAGCCCATTTTCTAAATTGATAACCGCGTTATATTACAGTTTCAATTTAATCACTATTGACGTTTCCGCCGTTGAAGCACTTGATACCCTAATACACCCGCGATTAAAATTAACCCAATCGCGACAGCTAAACCAGCTTTAGCAACCCCAGTTTGTGGTAAAAGACCACCGACTTTAGAATTGTTTGTATTCTGATTGCCAGGTTGTGTGGTATCCGGTGTACTTGGTGTCACCGGAACACTTGGTATTGCTTCAACAAAAACATCTGCTCGATCTTGATAACTCGTTTGATACCCAGTATCATCTTGCCCATTTAATTTAGCAATATTAATAATATTACCGCTAGTTGCAACCTTAGTTGTCTTAACCATGAACGTAATGGTATGGGTTTGACCACCCTTCAAATTACCGAGATTAACCGCTAATTGATTGCCTTGCCAAATTTGACGATCCGTTTGACTTTGACCATCAATTTCAGTTGAGTTTGGCACATAAGCCACTTCACTTGGTAACGTGTCTTTGACTTGTGCTTCAAACCATTGACCCGCACCCGTAGCATTATTAACCGTCAATGTGTATTTGAATTGGTCACCAACCTGCGTTTTAACCACGTTAGCTTCTTTCGTAATACTTGGTTGTGGTTGCGCGTGATTATCGGTTGTCACTTCAGTCGATGGCCCGTCTGGATCGCCAGGCGTGTTCCCACCAACCGTTGCAACATTTTTCAATGCGGTGCTTGCTTGATCGTTAACCGTCACATCAAAACTAATCGTGACACTTTGTTGTCCGTTCAATTGACCCGCATTAACCTTAATCTGTTGGCCATTAACGTGGCTATCAGCTAAGGCCGTTGGTTGTTGTTGATCAATTTGTTGCGTTAAGCTGCCTGGCACATAGGTCAACCCAGCCACTAATTTATCTTGAATCAACACGTTAGTCACAATACTATCAGCAACCGGATTAGTCGTTTGGATGGTGTAATGTAACTTATCCCCAACCTTAACAACTTTACCTTCTAAATCATTGCCTTGTGCATCACTGACTTGCTTAGTCGCTTCTAGACGACCTGACTTGTAGTCAACTGGGACAGTCACACTCGCCATTGGCGGATTGACCGTTTGATTATTACTATCTTCACCAGTCGCAGTCGATTGATTAACCACTAATTTGTTGTTTGGAATTTGTTTAACCGTTACTTGGAAAGTGATCGTATGGCTGACACCCGGTTCATATCGCCCAGTTGAACATCCAACATTTCATTTTGCCAAACGGTTGCATCAGCTTGAACTTGACCATCCAGCTTCGTACTATTTGGAACTAATGCTAGATTTTGCGTATCCAATGTATCCTGAACACTCGCATTATGCCAAATACTGCCGGTTGCTTGATTTTTAACATCTAACGTATACGTGAATGTCTGACCCAATTCAGCATGATTGACACTCGCCGTTTTAACTAATGTTGGCGCTGGTTGGGTTGTATTCATCGTTTGATTAGACGTGACCGTCTTGTCCTGCCCTGAAGGTTGTTGGCCTTCGACCGTCGCTTGATTAGGGAGACGACCATCGGCTAATTCATTCACGACAACATCGAATTCAACTTTAACCGTTTCGTTCGTGGTTAATTGACCTAAATTAATCGCCAAATCTTGTCCGGTAAAACTGTTATCGCTTTGCGCTTTTTGATTCACCTTTAAAGAACCTTTTTGATAGGTTAATCCCGCCGTTAATTGATCACGTAAAATGACGTTACTGATTAAACTATCCGCTTGTGGATTTTTAACCGTTAAAACGTAATGTAATTTTTGACCGACTTGGACTTGTTGCCCATCAATGTCAGTTTGGTGTTCATCTTGAACCGCCTTTTTCAACGTTAATTGGCCGTCATGATGTTGAACGGGTACTAAAACTTCAGCATCTTTCGGCGCCACCACTTTACCTTGATCATCCGTCCCCATTGCTTGGGCGACATTCAATAGATAAGCATTGTCCGGTACCGAAACGACTTTAACTTTGAACGTAATCGTATGACTCTCACCTGATTTCAAAGCAGCCCATTCAACGTGTAACTGATCAGCCGACCAAATACCTTGATCTTTAACTGCCTTGCCATCAATTTGCGTTGAATTGGCCACGTAATCTAGTGATTGTGCTAATTGATCATTAACTTGCGCCTTCAGCCATTTAGCCGCATCCGCCGCATTCTTAACCTTGATTGTGTATTCAAAAGTATCGCCGAGGTACGTCTTTTTAACGCTCGCCGTTTTTTCTAACGTTGGGTTTGGTTGAGCGCCATTAATGGTTGGTGGCGTTGTCGTTGGGTCGGTCGGTATCCCTGGCGTCGTCCCGTCAACAAGGGCCACATTCTTCATCCCCGCGCTTGCATTTTCATTCACCGTCACATCAAAACCAATAGTTGTCGTTTCATCACCCTTTAGTGTCCCAGCGTTGACAGTCAATTGTTGACCAGCGACGTTGCTATCAGATAATGGTTTGACTTGATTATTCGTGGTTTGGGTTAACGACCCATTCACATAGGTAAAGCCTTCTTCAAGTAAATCTTTGACTAAAACGTTCGTGACAATACTGTCTTTAATCGGGTTAGTGACCTTAATATCGAAATGTAGCTTATCACCGACTTTAACTTCTTGACCATTGATATTGTTACCATCTTTATCAGTCACTGTTTTAACTGATTTCAAAGCACCGGTTTTATAATCAACTGGTACAATCGCAGTCGCATCATCCGGATTAAGTTCATCGCCATTACTATCTTGACCATTGGCGGTCGCCGTATTGGTTATAATATGCGAGCCCGGAATCGCGATGACCTTAACCTTGAAAGTCACAGTCACTTTCTGATTACTCTTTAAATCCCCCAAAGCTAAATGGAACTTACGATTACTGTTGCTCCAAACAGTGGCATCACCAATCGTGACCCCGTCCTTTTTGGTCGAACCTGCTACCAACTCAACTTGCCCTGGTAATAAATCATTCATTTCAGCGTTTAACCAAGTTGCTGCGCCTTTAGCGTTCGCAACCGTTAAGGTATACGTATATTCATCACCTAAAGTTGCCATTTTAGTATCAACGGTTTTAGTTAATGTTGGTTCAGCAACGGTTTGATTCGAAGTTGGTGGCGTGGTCGTTGAAGTGCCTGGCCCCTCACCCGTTGTTGTTGCAATATTTTCAATTTTACCGTTAGCTTCATCAGTCACTTTGACATCAAATGCCACCTTAACCGTAATCCAATCGGTCGTTTTATTCGCAATATCACCGACGTTAACGTCTAACTTGTTATTGGTAAACCCACCCGTTGTCTGGTTGGTAATATCGCCATCGTTTGTGCGAGTCACTTTCAACGTACCCGCTTGATAGTCTAGTCCAGCCGGTAATGCATCCGTGACGTGCACAGCCCGGACGATACTCGTTGGGAAATAGTTAGTCACATTAATTTCATAATGTAAGATATCACCAATTTTGACGACTTTGCCGTTAATGTTATTGCCGGCTTGATCAGCAACGGTCTTGTAAGAGAATAATTGACCATTGTCGTATTTAGCGAGGACAATAATTTGGGCATCTTGCGGTTTCACAATTTTACCGACTGCATCTTCACCAGTGGCTGTCGCTATATTTTTAATTGGAATGGCTTGTTGACTTGTTTCATCAAGCTTATCGACCTTAACTTCAAACGTGATGGTGTGTGTTGCCCCGGCAGCCATGTCGCCTAGCCGCGCATATAAGTTGTCGCCGGACCAGACTTGACTATCGCTCACACTTTGACCATCAATCGTGGTTGTCGCAGCAACTAATGAAACTTGCTCTGGTAACTATCCTTTAAGATCGCGTTATGCCAAATACCAGCATGGTCATCATTTTTAAGCGTCAAAGTATACGTATAAGTGCCGCCTAATTCCACATCTTTAACCGATGCTTCTTTGGTTAAAGTTGGTTCAGGATTCGCTTCATTATCCGTATTCGGAGTCGTCGAAGTCGTTGGTACGTCGGTTCCGGGTGTCTTCCCAGTCGAAGTCGCCACGTTCTTCATACTGCCATCCGCTTCAGCCGTAATCTTGACGTCAAACCCAACCGTTTTTTCTTGGTTGCCTTTTAAATCGCCAATATTGATGGCTAAATTTTGACCGTTAAAATTACTATCACTAGCCGCTTGACCATCCACCGTCAATGAACCAGCTTGGTAGCTAAAACCTTTAACTAAGGTATCCTTGACTAAAATATCAGTCACAATACTGTCCGTCACTTTATTAGCAACCTTGATGTCAAAATGAATGATATCGCCCACTTTGACCGTGTGCCCATTGATATTGTTGCCGGCTTGATCAGAAACCGACTTCGTTGACACTAATTCACCAGTTTTATAATCAACGGGGACTTTAACGCTCGCGTCCGGTGGTGTTACCTCATTGCCTGCACCATCTTGACCCGCAGCGCTCGCGACATTGTTGATAATTTTATCTTTCGGTACATCAATCACGTGCACTTTAAACTGAATCGTTTTCGTTTCACCGGGTTTTAAATCACCCACGTTTAAAGCCAATTGTTCACCTTGCCAAGCCTGACTATCAGCCACCGCTTGACCGGCTAACGTTGTCGTGTTCGCAACGTGTTGGATATTAGCACTATCTAAAGCATCTTTGACAACGACATCGTGCCAAATACCTGTATTTTGATCATTGCTAACCTTTAACGTATAGGTATACTCGCTACCCAATGTTGTTTCTTTAACGTTAACCGACTTCGTTAATTTAGGTTTAACGGGTTGATAATTTTTCAAGTTTAATTTAACGGGTGCTTTTTGATCTTTTTCAATCACTATTTTATGTTTCGTTGGATCTTTTGTATAGCCAGGTAAGGCTGATCTTCTTGCAAATAATAAGTGCCGGCTGGTAAATAGTGTAAGTCGAATTGACCTTGACTATCCGTCGTTAAATTATTCTGATAGACTTTGCCGGTATCATCATAGAGGGAATAGACTACACCTTTAAGCGGTTGTTTAGTGTCCCCATCAATTTTAGTAACTTCTAAATCACCATTCCGCACTTCAGTTGTATTAGAAGGCATTGGGTTGGCGTATTTACTGACTGCCGTCGCGACGTTATCAATCACACCGCTGCCAGCCACTTTAACTTGGAACGTAATCTTTTTCGATGTGCCCGGCTTAACTTTACCTAATTTGATGTAATCATTATCCCACAGACTGTCACTCATCGTTTGACCATCAAATTTCAAAGTCCCTGGAACATACGTCGTTCTCGCATCTAAGACGTCTTCAACTTTGGCATCAATTAAATCTTGTGTATTATTGCTACTATAAAAATAAGACACATTATATTCTAAGATATCACCCGTTTTATAAGTTGTTTCTGAATTATAATCGAGGTCTTTATTCGTAATATTTTTAACTAATTTCCCAGTTTCAACACTGGTTTGATCAGGTAACTTCGTAATTGCGACAGCTTGATTATTACTCTTACCACCAGTTGATCCTGTGAACCCCCAATAAACGTTCGTCCCGTTAAAGAGTGTGTTCAAATCAGCAATATGGTAGCTTTTACTGCCATAACCCGCGATGGAATAATCCAGCGTTTGGGTTTTAGAATTCCATTCTAGATTAACTTTACGCTACTGATTATTCATCAATGGATCGCTAGTCGTTGCTTCAATTAAGTTTTCATGTTTTTCAGCATAGCCTTGCGTCTTTTGAATCGCAATATGTCCGGCGTGTTCCGTATCTTTATTAACATCTAAATCATTAGTCGAACCCGCCGTCCCATTGTAATAAGTATCAAATTCTAGTGCTAACCCATTTTTGATATACTTATCTTCTTCTGTTTTCCGACCATACGCCCCAAGACCAGCACCCATTGCGCCGATTGCATTTAATTGCCGCGGATCATTTTGCATGACAAAAGCAATCCCATCAGCACCGTATAAATCGTTGCCTAAAAACATATACATTTCCATTGAAAAATCTTTTTTCAGGTTGATTGGGTTTTGATACCATAAACCACCCTTTTGATCTTCTTCATCTTCGGTAATCACCGCTTCATTCAAATTGGTGGGATGAATGTAAGAATTATAACCTTGTAAGATATTAAACGTATCACTTAAAACAATATCCGACTTAGGTGGATCTGGCACATCTTCCGGTTTTTGATTCCGGGTCTGTTCATGATCATCTTGACTGCTGTCACTATTAGCCGTTACTGATGATTGTTCACTACTAGAACTGTTTGCGCTCGTCTGACTTTCCGATGACGAACTCATTTTCGTTTTAGCGCTACTTTCAGAAGCACTGGCCTTCTTAGCTTCCGATTGACTAATTGCTTCATTGGCCATCTGCTTCTGTTGCGCTTCAGTTTGTGTTGTTGAAACGGATTGCGCTTGTGCTTGATTACTCCAAACAGATAATGGCACGTTCAAAACCTGAACGGCAATAAAAATCGCCGTTATTAATCGATACGTTAACTTTTTCACTTATAAATCCTCCCAGAATTATCGTTTGACTTTGACAACAACTTCATTTGATTTGTCTTTTATTTGTTTAGAACTTTGATTGACTTTCTTTTCAGTTTTAACCGAGCTGGATTTCTTTTGGGATTTCCCTGGACTACCGCCACACCCTGCTAAATTAAGCATTAACCCTAATAATAATCCTGAAATTAGTACTTTTTTAATCTTCATGTCGCTATTCCTCCAGTCAAAACAAGTTGTTAATTAAAACTTGTCCTGTCTTTTATTATAAACACCAATAACGATATCGCAACCGATATCATTCGTTTTGTTAAAAATATATATCACAAAAAAGTTCATGGTATAAACAATTTAACTGAATAACAAGTGTTACGTCAATGATTCATCGTGTACAATTAAATCAATCGTTGCTATTTGTTCGACCTAGCAAAGACAGACTTCTTGATTTACGTTATAATTAGGAAGAATCATAATGGAGGCGATTTAATGGTCGCATTAAACCAACTATTTCCCAATAATCAAGTCTTTCAAGTTGTCCATCAATCTTTCAACCAAGAACAGGGTCAGTTGGCCTTAGCGCATACAAATGCGTTATTAGCATTCAGCACCCAACTTAGCCAACCCATCATTCATTTTTGGACGCTCCCTCAAAACGTAATTCTGGGCATGATGGATACTAAATTACCTGATTATCAATCAGCCTGTGCTTCCTTGACCGCGGCGGGTTATCCCTATACCGTTCGAAATGCCGGTGGACTTGGTGTCGTTGCCGATGCTGGCGTCCTCAATATCGGGCTTTATTTACCTCATCTAGCGGATCAGCTATCAATCGATGACGCTTACGAATTAATAGCTGCTTGGTTGGTTCAAACCTATCCACACACGCCTGAGATTGCACATTTCGAAGTAGACCATTCCTATTGCCCTGGTAATTACGATTTGAGCATCAACGGCCAGAAATTCGCCGGGATTGCCCAGCGGCGGTCCAAAAACGGGATTGCTATTTTACTTTACGCCAGTATTAACGGCCAACAAAAACAGCGCGGACAATTGATGCAAACTTTTTATCAACAAGGAAACGCTGATCAACAACAGCGCTGGCAATTTCCGACGGTCGAGCCAGACAGTATGGCCAACTTAGCTGATTTACTTGATCAACCTTTGACCGTGGCACTTGTCCAACAACAACTGCTGGCCAGTTTTAACGCACACTATTTTAAAACAGCAACCGATTTAGTCAACTCGTTAGCCCAATCGGATTATCAACAACTATTACAGAAGCAATTTCAACAATTATCCCGATATCAATGAAAGGATCTGACCATTTGACTTATGCTACGCAAAAAATCGGTCGCGAAAAAGTATTTCGTGATCCGGTCCACAACTATATCCGTGTCGATTATCAGGTCATTTTAGATTTAATTGACACCCCTGAATTCCAACGTCTGCGTCGGATTAAACAACTGGGCACGACTAATTCGACTTTCCAAGGGGCTGAACATTCTCGTTTCACCCATTCATTAGGGGTTTATGAAATCACGCGGCAAATCTGTGATCAATTCCAATTGAACTACCCTTCTCAAGTTGCGGGTGATGGCCTGTGGGACGATCAAGAACGACTGGTTGCGCTCTGTGCAGCCTTGTTACACGATATCGGTCACGGTGCTTATTCGCACACCTTTGAACACATCTTCGAGACCGATCACGAAGCGATTACTCGTGAGATTATTACATCTGATTCGACCCACGTTAATCAAATCCTCCAAAGAGTGGCCCCGGACTTTCCACAAAAAGTCGCAAGTGTGATTGACCACACCTATCCGAATCCCCAAGTCGTTCAGATGATTTCTAGCCAGATTGATGCGGATCGCATGGATTACTTATTACGCGATGCTTACAATACGGGAACTAAATATGGTGAATTCGATTTAACCCGGGTTTTACGTGTGATGCGTCCTTATCAAGGCGGGATTGCTTTTCTCGCCAACGGCATGCACGCTGTTGAGGATTATATCGTCAGTCGTTTCCAAATGTACCAACAAGTTTACTTTCACCCGGTTTCCCGCGGAATGGAGGTCGTCTTACAACGACTACTCCAACGGGCAAAAATGCTCTACGAACAACCCGAACACGCGCAAAACTTAGCACCTCAACTACTAATTCCATTTTTTAAGAAACAGTTTACGCTAGACGACTATCTCAAATTGGATGATGGCGTCTTGAACACCTATTTCATTTATTGGTTGGACTATCCCGATCAGATTCTCAATGACTTGGCTAACCGGTTTCTTAGTCGCCGACCATTCAAATCAGTTCGTTTTACAACTGAAACTGAACGCTATTTGCCAAAACTCCAGACTTTAACCGAACAGGCCGGCTATGACGCAACTTACTATACCGCCGTCAATAATAGTTTCGACCTGCCCTACGATGCTTACGACCCCTCATCTAAAACGCCAAAGACCCAGATTGAAATCATGCAATCCGATGGTACTTTAGAAGAACTCTCTTCCTTAAGTCCATTAGTCGCTGCGATTTCAGGTAAGTTTTCGGGCGATGAACGGTTCTATTTTCCCAAAGAGATGTTAGCCAACAGCGACATTGAATTGTTCCAACCGATTTATCAAGAATTTAAACGCTACATTAACAACGGTTCATTGCAAAAACCAACAACTGATTAAAAGGAGCACTAAACTATGTCAATCAAACTTGTTGCCGTCGATATGGACGGTACCTTACTCAATGAAAATAATGTTCTCAGCCCTAAAACCATCAAGGTCGTTAAGACGGCTAAGACTCAGGGGATTAAAGTAGTGTTATGTACCGGTCGGCCCCTCACCGGTGTCACACCTTTCTTGCAAGAATTAGGGCTTACCGAAGCTTCTGATTACGTGATTACCTTTAACGGCGCGCTCGTCCAAAATACGGCCAGTGGTGAAATTCTGGTCCGGCATACCTTGACGCATAACCAATATTTAGAAATCGAATCATTATCGCGCCAAATTGGCGTCCATCTCCATGCTGAAGACGATCAATTCATCTACACCGCAAATCGCGATATCAGTCGTTATACCACTGGCGAAAGCGCACTCGTCAACATGCCAATTAAATTCCGCCACGTCGATGAAATCGCACCCGACAAAGCTTTTTCAAAAGCGATGTTAATCGACGAACCCGCAATTCTAGCGGAAGCTAAAGCTAAGATTCCTGAACACATTTTTAACGAATACCAATTTGTTCAAAGCGAACCTTATTTCCTAGAAGTCCTCAATAAAAATGCTGGCAAAGGGAATGGTCTCCGCGATTTAGCCAATGCATTAGGCATTCAACAAGCTGAAGTCATGGCCGTCGGTGATCAAGGTAATGATTTATCAATGCTGGAATACGCTGGCCTACCCGTCGCAATGGACAATGCGATTCCCGAATTAAAAGCAATTGCTAAAGTCATTACCAAGAGCAATCACCTCGGACAAGATGGCGTGGCTTACGCCATTGAACAACACGCTTTATCAACTAAATAAAATGAGCTGGAGATTTTACTATGTCACAAACAGTTGATTATTTTGGCTTCGTGCCACTTTTTTTCTTACTACTTTTCGTTTTTTTACAATGGCAAGATAAACGGCGATTCATCAATGGGATTGTTTTTAATGGCTTGTTAGTCACCGGCTTAATGGCACTGGCGGTCCTCGTCATTCGAATCAATAATCAAACCGTTAACGCCATCGCCATTGCCGCCATGATTGTTTTTGTTATTATCGCTTTATTTCTATATACATTTGGATTCGTCCTGTTCTTGTGGAACGCCTATGTCGTCTGGCAAAAAGAAAGTCACACCTTTTCCAACATGTTGACCTTATTCATCGGCCTTGGTTTGATTTTCTTATTCTTCGCCCCGTCGATTGCGAATGCGCTCCACATTCCCAAGCTAATCCAACTTTTCGTTGGGACAATCGTTACCGTCCATCTGCTCTATTTGCCACTTTTCTTCTATTTATATTTATCGTCACTGATTATCTACCAGTTCAACCGGCCCCGTTACCAACAAGATTACATCATCGTCTTAGGGAGTGGCCTAATCAACGGCGAGATCGTGCCCCCACTTTTGGCGAGTCGCATTGATCGGGCCATCAAGTTCTATCAACGCCAACTCAAAAAAGGGCACACCGCTCCTAAACTCGTCTTTTCCGGTGGCCAGGGTTCCGATGAAAAATTGCCCGAAGCAGTGGCCATGCAACGTTATGCAATCGCCCAAGGCATTCCGGTTGAACAAACTTTGGTGGAACCTAAATCAGTTAACACGCTCCAAAACATGCAGTTTTCAAAACAGGTCATTGCTGCTGATACTGACAAACAAAACCCTAAGGTCATCTTTAGTACCAATAACTATCACACTTTCCGCGCCAGTTTATTCGCTAAACAAGCGGCTTTACAAGCCGACGGAATTGGTGCTAAAACATCTAAATATTTCCTGCCCAACGCCACAATTCGTGAATTTATCGCGATTTTAGCAATGAAAAAGCGCCTATTCATCTTCATCTCGGCGGGAAGTGTCCTATTGGCCATTGCCAATGTTTTACTCACTCGACTTCATTAAATAGTACAAAAAAAGGCGTTTCCTCATTAGGAAACGCCTTTTTACGCGATCTAAGCTTGTTTATTGTGATGTACTCGATAGTAATGAATCGCAAGCGTGATTAAAATGGCTCCGAAAACAATCCCAGCAAACACTAAATTTGGAATTTCAATATCGATTGCTGGAATTGATAAGAACAGTTTAACCGCAATCAATAAAATCAAGACATAAGCCATCGGGTTTAATTCCGGAATCTTTTTCATAAGCTGGGCGATAATTTGGGCAATCCCCCGCATACATAAAATCCCAATCATGCCCCCAATTAAAACAATTACCGGATTACTAGAGATTGCTAACGATGCTAAAACGGAATCAATCGAAAAAACAATATCCATTAATTCAATCGACGCCACCACTCGCCAGAAACGGTGCGGACTACTGATTTTAGCTTTTTCTGGTTTCTTCGCCAACTTAGGGTGTCGGCTTTTTCTGAAATATGCAAAGACCAAATACATTAAATAAATTGAACCGAGTACTTTAATTTCCCATAGATGAATCAAATACGTCCCGACCCCGATAATGATAAATCGGAAAACATAAGCGCCCCATAATCCATAAACCAATGATTTTTCTTGTTCGATTTTTGTGGGTAAACTTTGAGTTTGAGCCGCTAAAACAACGGCGTTATCGACTGATAATAAACATTCCATAATGACTAACGTTAAAATTAATAGCCAATCTTCTGATGATTGAATGACCGTTTGCCAGTTATTCAATTCAAAAAACGGTTGATACAATTGTACTAACCAATTCATATTTTTCTGCCTCAATTACACTTTATTTTCAGAACG
>NZ_BAMJ01000038.1 GCF_000615805.1 Latilactobacillus fuchuensis DSM 14340 = JCM 11249 | reverse complement strand
CACCATTATTTATCAATGTTTAAATATCAAACCAAATATTAATGGTAAGGCAAAAACAAAACTGTCATATAGTAAATGCGTCATATAGGTCAACCAAATATTTTTGGTCTTCAAATATAGGACGTCCAAAATTAATCTCAAGAAAACAATACTGGTGAAAACCATCGGCACGTTCCATTGATAACTTGGTAAATGTAAAGCCCCAAATAAAATTGAAGTGACGATTGTACTTAAAATAATACTGATTTTACGACTAACACCAAGCGCTTTTAGCCCCGCCATCATCGCTAATAACGGGATTAGACTGATTAATTCTTCCCAGAAAAGGCTTAGAATATTATCCAAGAAAACTGCCAAATAGCCGACTAAACCAGTGACCTGATCACCCGCCACGTCACCGTTAGTGGTCTGGCCAATTAGATTCAGAACAATCGTGCTGCCAAGCCCAATGACCACCATCAATAGCACATATTTGATAATCGTTAGTGTATCACGCCATTTTAATGGTTTAAACAACGCCCCAATAGCATGTTTAGTAAACCACCACAATAATCCCATCGGTACGCCAACCAAAAAAATATCCATTAGTGCAGTCGCAATCCCCTTTGGTAGAAAGGATAAGGTCGCCGTACTCATAATCCAGAACTGTGCGAGTAAGACAAGCACCAGGCCAAGCCACTGAACTACCGTTAATTTTTGCGGATCGCCCGCATAATACGGAAAATCGCCACTATTTTTTTCAATTTTAAAATAATCCCGTTGCACTAAATACCCCTCCTAATCATTAACGCCATTTCTGATTGATTCATCTATCCTACCATTGATGTTTAGCGGCTGCCAACTGATAAGGTAACCAAAGTAAAAAGCACACCAATCCGCAATCGAATTAGTGTGCTTCGTTAATATTATCTAAACTTTAAGCTTAATACCAGCCGTTGCTTAACCAGAAGCTCTTAGCTGCGTCCCATGAACCGTAACGGCTCGTCACGTATTGATCAGCGACCTTTTCTTGATTGGCAGCTGAATAGTCACCATTCAAGTATGACGCTGATAATTGGTAACGGCCGATTAATTGACCGTTAGTGGCTGTGTATGAACCGCCGGATTCCTTTTGGGCAATCCATTCTTTAGATGAGCTCGTAGTTGCGGCAGTGGCTGTTGTCGTTGTTGATGCTTGCGTTGTGGCAGCTGGTGTCACCGTTGCGGCTTGAACTGGTGTCGCTGTTTGAGTCGTTGCGACCGGCGTTGTTGTTTGGGCAACTGGCGCTTGAGTTGTCGTAGCGGCTGCTTGAGTCGTAGTTGAGGCCGTTGTATCCGCATCAATCGTTAATTGTTCGCCGACGTAGATTAAGTTGATATTTGAGATGCTGTTGTTCTTAGCGATTGAATCAACTAAGTCGTTGTTGCCAGCGAATTTATTTGAGATTGATGATAAAGTATCACCAGTTGTAACGGTATAAGTTGTGGCAGCACTTGCTTGACCGTTGCCTGCGAAAAGGATTCCAGCAGCTGTTGCGGCCGTTAATGTGGTACTAAATAAGATTGTTTTTAAAGGTGTCATGTATGATTGATCTCCTTGAATTTAAGTTTGTGTTTCAACGTGTGACCAATATACCATCTAAAAACCGGTTGTAAATATCAAACAAGTAACAATTGATGACAAAACGGTAACAGTTTAACGGCAAATCCCGATTAATCTGTAATGAACACCGCTTCATTGCCCGTCCTTAACCGATTCACAAAAAAAGGCAACGCTGAAATCCAAATTGGATTTCTAGCATTGCTTTTTTTAAAGACACTTTAATTAGTCCTCTTCACGCTTCTTAAGGTGGTATTGCATCACTGGTCTTTGTCGTCCGAGCACTAATGGTACCCGTTCAACAAAGACTTCACTATATTCAAGACCGAACCATGAAGCCGGTGTATCGGTAAATTTCTCTAACCATAACCGCATTTGGACAATTACTTTATCGCTTGCTTTAATCTGCGTTTCTGGCGATAAATCTTCTTGGGTGATCACGAATGAGAAATCACCAACATCCCGATTTGGAATCGTCGTATAATGTTGCGGTTGGGCTGGTAATTCACCCTCCCGAATCATTTCATGGATAATCTGGCGAATAAAGACATTCACTTTTTGTTCCATCTTAAAGCGAGATATAGCTGGACATTCACCATATAATCAGTATTCAACATATCGGTTGTATATTCAGCAGTGTAAGGTTCATCGGTGACATTCACCGTCACGAACCAGTAAACCTGCGCCCGTTTAGGCCGCTTGTCTAAAATCGAATATAAAATATTCTTTTTGATCTTATTCTTTTCTTGTTGTTTTGATAAATAAACCAGATTAGTTGTGTAAAGTGGTAAACTTTCATCATTTCTTAAATCATGTAGTTGTTTCTTGAAAGCCAGTAATGACACGGTACTTGACTTAAAGGTATTGCTATCCTTGATGGCATTACTCCGATACCAAACAAACATGATGAATAGAATCACAGCGGCAATGATGACAGTCACGTAACCACCATGCATAAACTTGGCAGCACTTGAAATGAAGAAGACGACTTCAATTGCCCCGAAGAAGAACAACACGAGGTAGGCCAATATCCACCGCTTTTCGTAACGGCCCAAGAAATGGAACAATAGGATGGTGGTCATTAACATGGTAATCGTAATTGCTAAACCGTACGCCGCTTCCATGTGTGCTGAATTCTTGAAGTAGAAAACAACCCCTAAACAAACCGCCCATAAAATCCAGTTAACGATTGAAATGTAGATTTGACCTTTTAATTTAGCTGGATAATCAATCTTGATTCTTGGCAATAAGCGTAACTTGATTGCTTCAGAAACCAAGGTATAAGAGCCTGAAATCAACGCTTGTGACGCAATAATGGCCGCTACCGTTGCTAATAGAATCGCTGGAATCTTCAAACTAGCTGGCATCGCTTCAAAAAATGGGTTAAAATCGGCCGCATTTTGGAAACCAGTCACGTGTTGATGTTGAAGTAACCAAACACCTTGTCCGAAATAATTCAACACTAAACAAACTGCGATATAAGGCCAACTACCATAGATATTCATGCGACCAACGTGTCCCATATCAGAATAGAGCGCTTCGGCCCCGGTTGTCGCTAGGAACACACTACCCAATATTAAAATCCCGACTTTATTTTCAGGACTAAATAACAGGTGAATGGCATAGTAAGGATTTAACGCTTTAAGCATTGTTAAATCGCCCATTAAATTAATTAACCCAATCACACCAATAAAGGTAAACCAAATGAACATGATTGGTCCAAATGATTTCCCGATTAAATCAGTCCCAAATTTTTGAATAAAAAACAGGAGTGATAAAATCGAAACCGTCAAGATAATGACTTGATCTTGCGACGTCACTAAAATATTGCCATTGATTGGAAGGCCTTTTAACCCTTCTATCGCGGTGGTGACCGTCACAGCTGGCGTTAACATCCCATCAGCTAACAATGTTGCACCACCAATAATGGCGGGAATCACTAACCACTTAGCCTGTTTACGAATTAACGTGTACAAGGCAAAAATCCCACCTTCACCGTTATTATCGGCGCGTAGTGCAATCATCACGTATTTGACGGTCGTCATTAACATTAACGTCCAAAAAACGAGGGAGATACTCCCGACAATAAAATCTTCGCTAATGTGCGCTAAGCCCCCGTTGCCTTGAACGATTGACTTCATAACATAAAGTGGTGATGTCCCAATATCCCCGTAGACAACACCCATCGTAATCAACATACCAGCAATAGAGAGTTTCTGTTGCGTTGATTTTTTCTCTGTAACTAATTTCATTTCCGGTAACTTCCTTATCCTTTGATATATCAACCATAGTAGCTTGTTCAAAGCGGAAAGTAAAGTTATATCCTAAATTATTATTTAGACCACTCAACCGCCTCTAACTTTATCTGTTAAGCCCTTTTATGCTACAATAAGATTATCGAAGTAAATGAGGGATAAACCAATGAAAGATCAAAAAAAAGTAGAGATTGCCAAGAAGCAATACAAAAAGCTAGCCAATCGACCATTATCAAAAGAACGTAAAAAAGCGGTCAGTTCAGCTTCCAGTTATCTGTTCACCGTCATGCTGATTGCGTTAGTCGCACTCGTTATCTATCTAGTGTTGCACTAATATCCAACTATCACCCAAAAACTCATTGTCGTTTTGCTATTTCGCAAACGACAATGAGTTTTTTTATAGCTCTAATAATTGAATGTTTTACTTTTACCCAGTATAATGAACATTACAGTTTGTCATCGCCCCTATTTGACGAATAATCCGAACATTAATCACAAAGGAGTTTCTAATGTCATCTAAAAAACAGGTTTATCTTGCCGGTCCTTTCTTTAGCCCCGAACAAACTAAACGGTTGGATCAAGTCGCAATGTTGCTAGCTGAGAACCCAACAATCGATTCATCCGCCATTTTTCGGCCTGGTGACCATTCATATCCCGATGCTGAATTCGGTACTTTCGAATGGCAAACCGCAACCTTCAACATTGATATCCGTCAAATCGATCAAGCAGACGTCGTGGTCGCAATGCTCGATTACCGCCACGAAGAGGGCTTAACGGAACCCGATTCAGGTACGATGTGGGAATGCGGTTACGCCGTCGCCCACCACAAACCAGTCATTCTAGTACGTTACCGAGAGGACTTACCGATTAACCTGATGTTAACCGGCAGTGCCACCGCCATTTTTAATGGTGCAAATGACATCGCCAACCTCGCTTCTTATGATTTCTTCACGTTACAAAATAAATACGTCCAGACTGACGTTTATTAGCACCAATACAAAAGCACCCGCTAAGGTGGCTTTTTGTATTGGGGCTAGAAGCCGTTATTTTGGCTTAATTGACGGAACCATTCGCCGCTTTTCTTCATGGTTCGTTTAGCGTTATCATCTAAATCAACTCGATAAAAACCGTAACGGTTCTGATAACCATTTAACCAAGACCAACAATCATTAAAGGTCCAAGTGTGGTAACCGAAACAGCTACTACCGTCTTGAATTGCTCGATGTAATTGTTCTAAATGTTCAGTCATAAATTCGATTCGATAATCATCTTGAATCTGACCATGATCGTCCATGAAACGTTCTTCATCGGCAACGCCCATCCCATTTTCAGAAACGTACCATGGAATATTGCGGTATTGGTCTTTCATCATCATTGCAACATCGTACAACGCTTCAGGATAGATTTCCCAACCCCGGTATGGATTAATTTTTCGTTCTGGCCAAATATATGGCAAATATAAATCATCAGTGGTCACTGCCGGTACTTGAGGATTTTCAGGTGCTTGCACGCGTAGTGGTTGGTAATAATTAACCCCCACGAAATCAACGCAATTAGCCGCAATTAACTGTTGATCAGCCGCTTCGATAACGGGTAACAAGTCATTTTCCGCTAGTAGTTCAACCAAAGCATCCGGAATCTTGCCTAGGACTGTCGGGTCTAAGAAACTCTTCGCTAAAAGTAAATCAGCCTTTTCTTTAGCCACTTGATCGGCTGGCGCGTCACTTTTAGCATAAGCTGGTGTGATATTTAAGATAATCCCAATTTGACCATCAGGCTTCACTTTTTTAAATTCTGCGACCGCTGCTGTATGGGCCATCAAAGTGTGATACCCGACTTGAACCGCCTTTTTAAAATCAACGATATCTGGATAATGATACCCCGTTAAATAACCACATTCAATATGCACGATTGGTTCATTAAAGGTCGTCCAACGATCAACGAGATCGCCAAATAATTCAAAAGCCGTTTTGGCATAAAAAGCAAACGCGTCAACTGATTCGCGGGTTTCCCAACCACCCTTTTCCATTAACCACCAAGGCATATCAAAATGAAAGAGATTAATGATTGGTGTAATGCCAGCCGCCTTTAACTGACTGAAATAATCGCGATAATAATCGACTGCAACCTGGTTAACGTGCTTGCCATCTGGGATTAAACGCGTCCACGCAATTGACGTTCTAAACGAGTTCATCCCAATTTTAGTCATATTCGCAACATCTTCCGAATATAGGCGGTAAGTATCACACGCCGAATCTGGCCCTGATCTTTTTTAAATTTTTCAGGTGCCATTTGATACCATTGGTCCCAAGTTGATGCTGACTTACCATAGCTTAACGCATAACCCTCAGATTGGGGTGCTGACGTTGCCGCCCCCCACATAAAATTAGCTGGAAACTTAATCATTATCTTCTTCCTCTCAATTATCATCGTAAACGTTTTCAACTTATTTATTGTACCATGCTTCTTTCACGGATTCGATAACCTTTTAATCGTACCCAATTAAAAGGTGTTTCAAGCAATAAATTGATAAACTGAATAACGAATGTTATAAAATACTTTTTTTTAAATTTTTTTTCGTTAATAATGACTAAATAGCCTTTTATTCTGATTTATTTTATGATATCTTTTTAAAGGAATGATTAATACTCCCCCAAGTTAAGATCATTTCGATACTCGAAAGTGACCGAAATTCTTTTCCAATTTAAAGAATTTTGGTCACTTTTTTTGTACAAAAAAAGACGTCGATTAAAGACGTCTTTCTGAATTGATTGTTTAAGCAAAAATCATTTGGTAAATACCAGCACCACAGATTGCCCCAAGAATTGGTGCAACGACTGGTACCCAAGCATATGACCATTGTGAATCGCCCTTATTTTTAAGTGGCGTCAACATATGGATAATCCGTGGGCCTAGATCACGCGCTGGATTCAAGGCAGGACCAGTTGGGCCACCTAATGAAGCCACCAACGTCATAACCAATAGACCAACAACGATATGACCGGCTGCCCCAAACTTGCCAGCACCGATTGCCAATGCACCGAAGACCAAAATCAATGTTCCGATAAATTCATTAACGAAACCATTCATACGGCTATGCGCAGCATCGATTGTGACAAATGATCCCAAGATACCTTCTTGGTTGGTTGTCCGATCGTAGTAAGGTTTGTAGGCTGCGATTAAGATCAATTGACCCACCATAGCGCCTAAGAATTGAACAATAATGTATGGTAAAACATCACCCCATGGGAATAAGCCCATTACTGCAAAACTTAAAGTCACTGCTGGGTTAATATGGTTACCTGAAATGCCGCCGAACATAATTGCTGGAATCATGACACCACAACCATATCCAAATGCAATTAAGAACCAATCACTACTAAACCCTTTTGTTCCTTTCAATTCGACGTTGGCGACTGCCCCGTTACCGAAAATGATCATAATAGCTGTACCAATAAATTCAGCAGCCAAACGTGTTGTCAAAGAAGCATCCACTTGTATTTCCTCCTAATATTATGATAAGTGTATTTTATCATGATACGTGATAAATTTTAGAAAAACAATTAAATTTACAAGTTTCATCTATTATATGATAATGTTAGCGTTTTATTCTATCGAATCCTAATCAAATTCTAAAATTTAGCTTGCTAATCTTAGTCAACATGGGATAATATTCTTGATTGATTACCTAAACTATCTATCTCAATTTCTCGGAGGTCGCTACATGAACTTAGCACTGACCATTATTTTTTATATCGGCTTAACCGTTACCGCTATCGGATTATTGCTACTCATTATTTTAGCGTGTTTCAAAAAGAAACTAAAAGGGACCTTAATTGTCATTCTGATTGGCCTATTATTAGCGGCTGCACCAGTTGGCGGCCATTTCTATTTAACTCAAAAAGCACAACAAACGGCGGATCGACGCATTGCTAAAAAAGAACAACGCTTTAATCATCATGAACAACAACTCATTAAACATCTCAAGAAATCAACTGTCGCAACCGAATACGTCGCTAAGAAATATAGCACTGTTTGGCAAACATTAATCTCGGACGGTTCAGTCGTCATCGGTGACGGTTCCTACGGTGATTACGAAGCCGCACTTGCCGCTGAAGGTCAGATTCTCCTATCTAAAGGCAAACTCGATATCGCTGATGATCAATATATCAACGCCCAAAGTGATTATCAAAAAATGAAACAAAACGTGACTACTAAAAACAAAACGGAATTAACCCTCGCTAAAAAAGCCCTTGAAAAAACGAATCACTTTACAACCGTCGTGACCCGACCAACCGGTACCTATCAAAACTATACGGATCGGATTTTCAAAGCCAATCAACGCCATATTAAGGCAATTGAAAAGCTTAAATATACCTATACTAAAACCAAATAATCCTGATTATCGGTATGAATCAAATCATAAATGCGGTACAATCAAATGAGAAGCTTAAGGGCTTTTTATTTTTGATTAAATAGTTAACCCTATTATCGATTGAGGAGTGAGTAATGTGCGTCGTCTATCAACCATTTTAATGTGTTTTGCAACATTTTTGATGCTAACGGCTTGTGGGAAGTCGGTATCCGCCAAATTACAACCTAATAATGGTGGCTTTAACGCTGTCGTCACTGGTAAGTCCAAAGCTAAAAAAGTCTATTGGCAAGTTGACGATACCATCCACAGCGTCAAAACGACCAATGAGACCTTCACCATTAAAGTGCCCTATCAAGTGAAAGCCAATCGAGTGACCTTGTCGGATCAAGCTGATTTAACGAACCCAACTTATCTTGACGGTCCGAAAACCACGAGTCTAATTTCGTGGTTCAACTTCATTGCCCAGTACAATCCACTTGCCCAAAAACAGGGCATCGGCGTCTTTGATACCACGCCCGTCATCGGTATCCGTACAGACCAAGTTGATGAACAAACTGCGATTGCGATGAATGTTAGTGACAGTCAGATTCTCGGTATTTCAATTAAAGCACTAGATGCGACTAAGAATCCCCTCTTTAAGAAATACCTAACTACTTTTACCACTAGCCTTGGCACTAACACTGACACCATCGACAAACTCGTTACTCAAGCGATTAAAAATCCTAATCAACTTAAAAAGACAACTAATCATGCGTGCTGTACACCGCCATTACGATGACTGGTCAAAAACAATCAATCACACAAGTATCAATGAGCCACGCCCAATAAAAAAAGAGCGTCCATTAAGTTTACCGACTTAGTGGGCGCTCTTTCTATATATATATCAGTGTTAAAAATTTCGGGAGAAATTATTCACTAAAATTAGTATACTCACTTATGATTAGATAGTAAATGATAGGCATGATGCAAATTGATGTTGTGTGATTCTTAAAGCCCATCAACCATCTGCGATAACAACTATCCACCATGCGTCACAACAGCATTTTCCGCCCCAGCGTGGTATATTTAAATTAGAAAAAGGAGGTTTTTATTATGTTAGAATATCACAATATTTTAGTTGGATTAGACGGTTCAGAACTCGCTGACCACGCTTCTGATCAAGCCATCGCAATCGCCAAACGAAATCAAGCCAAACTTTTTATTGCTCAGATCATTCCCGACGATTTATACGTCAACGACAGTATGACCTTCCCCGCAGCGTCCATTGATGCTGAAAAGAAATCCGTCAAACAATATCTCGAACAAAAAGTGGCCTTCGCAAAAGAACAAGGGGTTGCTGAAGTTCAACTGATTCTCAGAACAGGCTCAGCAAGACGCGAATTAGCCCTCACAATCCCGGCTGAATTCAATATTGATTTAACCATACTTGGGATTAGCGGTAAAGGTGCGATTGAACGCTTATTAATGGGTTCAGTGGCCCAATTCGTGAGCATCCACTCCGTCAGCAACGTCCTTTTGATTAAATCCTAATCACTTAAGAAATATTAAAATTAAGTTGATTAGTCCCTATTCATGACCCATTGACGGTACAATTAGCTTAAATTTGTTAGTTTGGAAGTGTCTGGCATGTCGTTTGATGTTACTAAATTATCTGATCAAAATTTAAAACGTTGGTTTCAAGCCAATCGTGAGTCAATTATCGTCACGCTACGGCATCCAACGACATGGCTCACTAAACTAAATCAGTTATTGATCCACTTTTTTGAATAATCGATTCCAATAGAATACCCGCTAGTCGTTTGATATTGACGCTAGCGGGTATTCTATTTTTACTAACTTTGATGCTATAATAACCTATCTTTAGTCTTTCGAAGGGGGGGTTATGATGACGCAACATACTAAACGATTACTAATCGTATTAGGCTGTCTAATGATGATTGGATTAGGGTACCTGCTCTACTTAGATTTTCAACCAGATTTAATCCAACTATTAAATCATCCGACCAATCAACGACAATTTTTAGTGACCGCCATTCGATCACACGGTTTAAAGGACGCTTATTTGCTGATTCTATTGATTATTTTACTCTCGGCAATTCCTGGTCTCCCAGTATCGCTAATCTGTATCCCAGTTGGTATTTGTTACGGTCCTTATTTGGGAACCCTGATTAATGCGCTCGGAATTGTTTTCGGTAATTTATTAGTCATCGGCCTCCTCAAAAAAACTGAACAGCACCATCCGACTAAAACAAACCGCGTCCTAACCGATATTCGGCGTATGCACCACCCTTTATTGGGCATTGTGCTTGGTTACATGGTCCCCATCATTCCCGCTTTTTTAGTCAATCTAACCGTCGTTCGGTTAAACGTGACCTTAAACGCTTTGATGATTGCGGTCTGCATTGGCACCCTACCAACCGCATTACTTTATTCATTAGGTGGCGATGCGATTTTAAAAGGAAACTATCACCAGATACTCGTCCTTGGTTTGATCCTACTGGCATTATTACTACTCATTAAATTGATTAAAAAGGAACGGCATATTTTTGATTATCTTCAATATAAGTAACCAATAACCTTCAATTCCGCCAAGGGTGTTCATCTTCATCCGTGCCATCTTGTAATCGTTAAGGCCCAGTAGTACTATTTTAGTATCAAGTACTTTTGGGGGATTACCATGCAAAAAACAATTTACGGATTCAGCTTGCTACTCGCAAGTAGTTTATTATTAGCCGCTTGTACAAATCAAGCGCCAAGGACGCTGCAATTAGTAGCAGCCAACATCAAGCTAGTCAGCAAAAACAAAATTCATTGTCAACTGCTAGCAAAAAAGAAGCCCTAGATAGTCAATCGACTAGTATCAAAATCGCAGACGCTTCACTGGCGGCCGCTAAATCGGCCAATCGGCAAACGACTGAATCAAGTCAGCGGACTTCCCGACCAGCCGAAACAACGACAACGGTTAAATTAACCGACAGTCAAAAAACGAGTGTCACCCAAGCTTTTCTAACTTGGGCAGAAGGACAAGCTAAAATTGGCAATATGGCTGTAAGTGATTGGTATTTCGATCATGGTGCGGCCGGTCATGGTGATTGGTTCGCAGATTCGCCAGACGGTCGTATTTTAGTGCAATCTCAAGTTGCGCAAAGTGATGCTAACGATGCCCAGTATCCAATCCACGCAATTGGTGGCTGTGTCTTTTACACGGCCAAAGATGGCACCGTTGGTCACGGTAATCTGTATCAAGGTGATTTTGCAAGTAATTATAGTATCGACATGGATATGAGTCGACCCGTCAGTAAATATTTATTAGGCGATAACGGCAAAGTTTATGAATTAAAAACCGGTAACGGTCAGGCTGTTTCGACCAACACTGGTTTTGGTGAAGTAGCTGATGACGGTCAAAGCGATGAGATTCAATCCGTTCCATTTTCCGTCTCACAAGATCAAGACGCTCAAAGTGAATTAAAAACATTGTTGGCCCAATACTAATTAATAAGGAGTCTTACGATGAATCAGCACCCCTACACATTTACGAGTACGATTACCGCAGCCACAATCGGCAAAGGCGGTGCCTACGTCGTCTTTCCTTATGATATTCGGACAGAATTCCAGCAAGGGCGCGTCAAAGTTCACGCCATTTTTGACGAAAAAATCTCCTATGACGGCAGCATCGTTAATATGGGCTTAACTAATCCTGACGGCTCAATTTGTTATATTCTTGGTGTTCGCAAGGATATCCGCACCCAACTCAATAAAACAATTGGTGATGTCGTGACGGTGACGGTCACACAACGTTGACGGCTATGCTTATTAAGCGCTAGCCTATTGTAATCGCTTTCATATGGCGTTATCCTTAGTTTAGTATCTAATTCTATTAAGGAGATGTTTTTAATGGATCGTTTACAAAATAAGGTTGCTATTATTACTGGTGGTATTAAAGGAATTGGTTTAGCCACTGCCCAAGCCTTTGTTGCTGAAGGTGCACAAGTCGTAATTACCGATATTGATGGCACGAATCACCAAACAGTCTTAGAAGCATTGTCCCCTTCAGCACATTTTATTGAACATAACGTTGCTGATGAACAAGCTTGGGAGACGGTCTTTACAAAAACCATCGAACTTTTTGGCCATGTTGATATCGTCGTCAACAATGCCGGTATTCTTGATTTTAACGATGCTGAACATATTACCGATGATATTTGGCACAAGGTTCTAGCAGTCGATTTAGATGGCGTTATGTACGGCGTTAAACACGGTATTGCGCATATGAAAAAGAACGGTGGCTCAATCATTAACCTCTCTTCGATTGCGGGACTAATTGGGATTCCAAACTTATTTGCGTATAATGCCGCTAAGGGTGGCGTTAAAATGTTGACGAAATCGGCTGCGTTATATTGTGCTGAAAATCAATATCAAATCCGGATTAATTCTATTCATCCCGGTTATGTCCATACACCAATGGTTGATGCTTATCCTGAAATGCGTGCCGATCTTGAAAAGTTACATCCTTTAGGTCGACTTGCCGAAGCCTCCGAAATTGCTCAAATGGCAGTCTATCTCGCTTCCGATGAATCCAAATTTGTGACGGGTAGTGAATTAGTGATTGATGGCGGTTACACTGCTCAGTAATAAATTAACATGCGCTCAAAGAAACGTGCCTACTTTTAGTGGCGCGTTTTTTTAATTGTTAAGCGTATTTTAAATTAGCGGTTACTTTGGTCTTTTTACCGATAAAAGCCAGATAACCACCGTATTTCAGCGCATAATTATGCTATACTTAGTTAATTAATTTTGCAGCTATTCCTAAAGGAGGACAATGCAATGACTAAACAAGAATTATTAGACTATCTCGAACAAAACTCAGGGGCCCTCACCTCTTTTAGAGCAAAAAGTTTAGATTATCAAAATATGAAAAATCAAAAACGCCAACCCGCGAAACGTTGGAACGAAACTAAGGTCGACCGGGCCGTTGATAAAATGGTTAAGGAATTTATTGAAAGTATTCATCAAAAGATGACCTTTAACGTTAAAAGTGATTCCTACGATGCTTGGTTACAATTTATGGAACAAAATGAAGTCCTTGAAGGCTTAGAAGAATCTGTCAACGAAATGGAGTTCGTCTAAACTTTAACCGAGGCAAAATAAACATTAAGTTCCCCTGTTGATTCTTATTTTGTTCGTTTAGATGATTGGAGTCTCATTAATATGCCCAAAACACTTAAACGATTCACTTTTTCACTATTTTTTATTTTAGTGCTCAGTCTTTTATTAGTCGCTATCCCGGCACAACATAGTCAAGCCGCCTTTAATTTTAACTGGTTTACGCATAAAGCCTATAAACCGGCTAAGAAAAAGGCCCCTAAACGAAAGATGCTCGATATCACACCAATCTCTCAATTCCCAGAATTACCAACTGGTTGTGAAATTACCGCAGTCGCTATGTTGATGGATTATAAAGGCGTTGATTTATCAAAAACGGATATCGCCGATGAGATTCCCTATTCGCCAGACGGTGATATGGAAACCGGCTTTTGGGGCAATCCTTACGACGATTCGGGTTACACCATGTATCCACCCGCTTGGCTGATTTATTTAACCAATACCTTGGTAGCTTCACCGATTTATCTGGCGCGTCCTTAACTAAATTACGTGCAACGCTTAAGGCCAATAAACCGATTGTGGCTTGGATTAATTATCACGGCCAACCCGCACATTCCGTTTTATTGATTGGTTATAATCAGGATACCCTGACGTTTAATGATCCGTACACCGGGAAACGGAAGACGATGACTGCTGAAAAATTCTGGAAAATTGCCAGTTACCAAGGCCACCGAGCAATGACTTATTAGGTCAAACTTGACCCCCGTATTAAAAATTGCTAAACTAACCTTAATCGAATAAATAACCGTCACCGGGCGGTCAGGTATTGCCAAATCTCATTAGGTCATTGAAGAGATTTAGCGATACCTTTTTTATTTTAAGGAGGTTATTTCGATGACATGGTTTTATTTATTACTAGCAGGACTATTAGAGGTGGTTTGGTCTTCAACGATGAAACTCAGCGAAGGCTTTACCCGTTTGAGTTACAGTCTTGAGACGATTGTCGCAATGATTTTCAGTTTCGTCTTTCTTTCACTCGCATTACGCCACTTACCACTCAGTATCGCCTATCCACTCTGGACGGGCATCGGGGCAGTCGGCGCCATTTTAGTCGGGGTCATCTTTTTTAAAGATCAGTTATCTCCGATGACTTGGTTCTTTGTGGCCCTACTGATTATCGGGATTATTGGGATTAAAATGACCAGCTCTCACTGAGTGCTGACTCAGCCGATTAGCTTCTGAGTATAGCCTAGAATTGTGAGTTATGACTGGGTTTAGTCATAATTTGCGATTCAGAAGCACGTTATCGATTGCCTATCAAGTTGAAAAAGCTGATTATCCCGAACTATCAGGATAACCAGCTTTTTTGATTTGAACGGAGATTGATGAGTTCTGGCGCGCGTCAATGCAGTATGTTCGTTTAATATCAGGATACTATGACTGATGTCGCAATCGCTTTTTTAGACTGTTCTAACGTCCAATTACTAATCGCCGAGTATAAACGGCTTGGCCTGAATGCATCACCGCATCATCAATAATTGAGACTAATCGCGCTTGCCGCGTTACAGCCGGTGTCCAACTGTCATCAATCACATCAGCTAGCGTTGTTTCATCAACCGTCATTAAATAATCATTGGTCAATTGAACGGCCGCCGCTAAATAGTCAATTAACAATTGTTTGTCGTCCACGACGACTTTCACCGCTTCTTCCGGCGTGTGACACCAATCTTGCGTATCATCTGGCAAAACGAGCCCAAAACGTTGATTCCAACCCGCACTTTGCCATAATGGTGCAACGTTTTTCAAATCTGAGATTTGATAATCCATTTCCCGCGCAGTATGCCAAGTTAACCACGTCACTGATTTAATCAACGGTTGCGGCATTGTATTCGCTTCGTCCACCGTCATTTGCGTTAATGTGTCCAGTAACCGTTCTTCAGCCCGGGCCAGTGTTTCGATTGATAGTTGTGTCATTTTCATTTCTACCCCACCTTTTCTAAACTTTAATTACTGTTAGCGTAACAAAAAAGGGTGAATTCGTAAATGAATTCACCCTCAATTATCAGCTAGTTATGCCGACGTCTCCGATAAAAGACAATCGCCGTACTACCCACTAATAAACTACCTATCAGGACTAATAAAACGGATTGACCGCTATTTTCGCCGGTTCTAGGCAATTTGGTCTTAGTGTCGGTTGCTTTATGCTGATTAACAGCTGGTTGACTCGGTTTAACAGCCGCTTTTTCAACAATGACCAACCCTTGGATGGCTTGATTGAGTTGTCCATAGGCCGCATCAATTTGCGCTTGCGTGGCATCCGGATTGGCTAAAATTACTTTTGCTTGTCCTAATGCCGATTTAACTGCACTAAAACTTGCATCAGTATAACGATTATTTTGTAATTGGTCAGCATAGTTAACCAACGCCGTTAATTCTGCCGTATCGACTTTTGTTTTAATTGCAACTTGTTTTAAACCTTGCACCGCAACTTTTAAATCGGTGGTTGCTTGATCAACTTGAACTTGACTAGCGTCTAAATTAGCCAATACTTGTTCAGCCGCCGTTAATTTAGTAGCAAGTTGTGCTGCCGTCTCACTTGTAAAAGTATAACCTTCTTTAGGTGCAACTTTCTTCGCGACAGTAATTTCAGCTTGTAAGGCAACCGGATTAACTTGAACCAAACCATCTAATGCCGTCTCAAGAGTTTTAATCGCTGCATCAACTTCATCTTGCGTTGCTTGGTCGTTCGCCAATACAGTCTGAGCCTTCGTTAATTCAGTTTGTAATTGTTTTTCACTGCTTGTTGTAAAATGTTGATCAGTCTCAGGTTTAACCGCTTTGGCCTTTTCAATCAACGTTTGCAATTCTAATTTATCTGTTTTAATTAAGAAATCTGTCACTTCTTGATAATAAGTCGCCCGATCGTAAGCCATCGAGAAACCATGAGTCGCATCCGGGATAACCACTTTTTTCTTCAACAATGATGATGACGCATCGTATAACGTATCAACCATTCTAGTTGGTACAAACGTATCGTTACCGCCGTGGATAAATAAAGTTGGTAGGGTTGTTTTCTGAACCTGATTGACGGTCGACACGTCAGCAATTGACATACCGGCGGTTTGAACTAGCTTATCATTCGCTATTTTAAGCGCCACTTGCATTCGTTCTGTCCCCTGTATTTCTTCGAGTGTCTCATCGTCATCAAACATCCCAAATGGTCTAAGTTCAGTTAACAAATAATCAATCTCATCGCTCAATGACGTATAACCAGCATCTTCCACAATTGCTTTAACGTTATCCGGTAATTGTTCGCCACCAGTCATCATGACCGTGGCAGCCCCCATACTAACGCCTTGCAATACAATATCCGTCTCCTGACCGGTTGTCTCAATCATTTGTTGAATCCAACCTTGGTAATCTTGTTTCTCTTTCCAACCAAAAGTGATGGTTTTCCCTTCACTAGCACCATGGGCCCGCGCATCTGGTGCTAAGACGTTGTAGCCCATATCATAATACATTTTAGCCCAAAAAGCCGCGTCTTTACTAGTCCCGCGATAACCATGTGCGACAATCACCGTTTTTTTAGAATTGCCATTCTGCAAATATCTAGCAGACAGGGTTAATCCATCCTCTGATTGTCGCGTAATAATTTGAGTATCGGGATTATCATCGTACCATTGGTGATCAGCTTGCATTGCCTCATAATCAGGCGCATCTGTCAGATCATCGCTGCGAAAACTATTGGCTGATGAAATACTAAAAGAATCTCGAACAAAGAGTACTTTATACAGTTCGTTACCGAAATCTTCAACTGGTACACTATTATCAATTAAATTGCCAAGATTGATATCACCAAGATCAAGCCGACTATTGCCATTGGCTAACTTGCCAGACTTAATCACTTGTTGAATTTCTGTACTGGTTGCAGCCTGGACCGATTTAGGTGCCGTCCCTAAGCTAACCCCCATTAACAAAATAGCGATACCCATTCCCCAATGATACTTTTTCATACAAATCCCTCATTCCTTTTATTTGATATGAACAAACGCATTGTACCAATTAAAAGAAAACGGTTACATAGCCAAAACCGGCTTAATTTTACCCAAAATAAAGTTTATACGAATGACAACTAATTGAGTGCAATTTAACTCAAAAAAGACAGTTATTTAAACTGTCTTTGGAATTTATTAATCATTTAATTTACCGAACCAATAACATATTCGCCTTCGCGTGAACACTGGTGTACATCGCGATTGACCCTAAAAACGCGCGCTCGATTGCACCGCGACCAGTCGCACCTAAGATAATTAAATCAGTCTCCAATTCTTGTGGTAACGTCACCGCTAACGCCTTTTTTGGTGAACCGAAACGCACAATCGTCTGGACGTCGGCCAACCCCTGGGTCTTAGCGTATGCAGCATCGCTTGCGAGCAGTTTTTCAGCTGCCGCTTTTTGACGTGGTTTTAGTGAATCTTCACCACCGTAATTAGAACCCATTAAATATTCTTTAGGAATAATCATCGCAATTGATAACGCTGCCTGATTTCTTTTCGTGAGTTCAACCGCTTCTTTGATTGCCCTGTGTGCATTTTCAGAGCCATCATCCCCAACTAAAATTCGTTTATATTCGTTTGTCATGATAGCGCCTCCTTATACGATCATCATACGCTCTTCTGTCAAAAATGGGGCCGATTATCACTTATAAAAACTACCTTATTTCGCACGACCATAGTTTCTGTCAGACATTTAAATAAGTCTATGCTAAACTATTCCTATTACTTAGAAGGAGTTGTTTATTTTGGAGATTACTGAATTAGAAACACGCTCAAAACAGATCAGAACCGCCTATCATCAACTAGAGATGCAACAAGATGGTCGGCCTTGGACCACCGAACAAGATGCACTCGCTTTTATGAGCGACGCCGGACTTGTTAGTCGTTTGACCATGGATCAAGTTGGTTCTTGGCCCCAATCCAAATCAGAATTTACCTTGGATTATAAAATTGCTGAATCAATCTGGTGGCTCCTCTCAATCGCGGATTCGACTAACATTGATATCGAAAAAGCTTTAGAAAAATCCTTAGTCTCACGAGAAGAACATTTTAATTAATATGCATTCAAACGACAAATAATTCTAATATTGATGTCTTTATTAAACATTAAGATTGAAGCTGTCTGAAACTTATTTACTTTCAAGTTAGATAGTAATAAAATTATATTTATCACAAATTAATTTATAAATACTGCCTCCCCACTCTGGTGCT
>NZ_BAMJ01000039.1 GCF_000615805.1 Latilactobacillus fuchuensis DSM 14340 = JCM 11249 | reverse complement strand
GGTCTACGTTGTTGTCGAAACAACTTAATTAGTATATCATGTGATAGCATTGAATGTCAAACCTTTTTTGAATATTTTTTGTATAAATATTCAACTTAGTTCTTTCACAGCACCATCTACTTAAATAACTTGTGTCTCACTGACAACATAGACTACTATAACAGCTATCAAACTGTTCGTCAAACTTTTTTTAATCGCGTCAATTCAGAACTTTCACCCGCAAAACTATCATTAGTATCCGTTATTTATCGTTAAAAATGCAATTCATTATTATAGATATGCATATATAACGAACGATACCGAAAATTACACAAAAAAAACGCCTTAAAAGGCGTTTTTAAAAAATATTATTTTTCTTCAGTTGATTGGTTTTCAGGACGCATTGTTGGGAACAATAAGACATCGCGAATTGAAGCAGCATCCGTTAACAACATCGCTAACCGATCAATCCCAATTCCAAGACCCCCCGTTGGTGGCATCCCGTATTCTAATGCTTCAATATAATCTTCATCGATACCTTCGGCTTCATCATTCCCGTTTTCACGTTCTTGTGCTTGGGCTTCAAAACGAGCGCGTTGGTCGATTGGATCGTTTAATTCAGTAAACGCATTGGCGTATTCATTCCCATGCATGAACAATTCCCAACGATCGGTAAACCGATCATCTTCAGTATTCTTCTTCGCTAATGGTGAAATTTCAACTGGATGACCATAAATAAAGGTTGGTTGCACTAACGTATCTTCAACGAATTCTTCAAAGAAGGCGTTAATGATATGGCCCACTTGCCAATATTCTTCATATTTAACGTGGTGTTCATCTGCTAATTGACGCGCTGTTTCGATAGTCATCGTTTGCCAGAAATCAACACCGGTTTGCGTTTTGATTGCATCAACCATGTGAATTCGTGCAAAATCACCATCGAGATCAATATCTTGACCTTGATAATTAATCTGACCAGTTTCTAAAACTTTATGGGCCACAAAGCGAATAATGCCTTCGGTTTCATCCATCACGTCTTTATAATCGAAATAAGCAGCGTATGTTTCTAACATTGTAAATTCAGGATTATGTTTCGTATCAATCCCTTCATTCCGGAAGACCCGACCAATTTCATAGACCCGTTCCATCCCACCAACGATTAAGCGTTTCAGATGTAATTCAAGCGCAATCCGTAGGTAGAGGTTGATGTCTAGTGCGTTATGATGTGTAATGAATGGCCGTGCAGAAGCGCCACCGGCTTGACCGTGCAAGACCGGCGTTTCAACTTCGGTAAAACCATGCGTATCTAAATATTCACGAACGGCTGAAATAATTTTACTACGTTTGGTGAAACGTGCCATACTTTCTTCATTCGCAATCAAGTCTAAGTATCGTTGACGATAAATTTGTTCAACATTCGTTAAACCATGATATTTATCGGGTAATGGGCGTAACGCTTTCGCTAAGAAAGTCACGTGAGTCGCTTTAACCGTCAATTCACCCATATCTGTTTTCATAATTTGACCGGTGATGCCTAGATGATCACCTAAATCAGATTTTTTGAAGATTTGATAGTTTTCTTCGCCAACGGTATCTTTACGAACATAAATCTGGATTTTACCTGAACGGTCGCGAATATCGGCAAAACCTACTTTGCCTTTGCCCCGTTTAGACATCATCCGACCTGCAATCGTCACTTCTTGATTCTTAAGATCTAAGTCGTCTTTTTCGATTGCTTCAAATTCACTGTGTAAATCTGCTGCTAAATGTGTCCGGTCAAAACGATGACCGAATGGATCGATGCCTTCATCTTTAAGTAGTTGCATCTTATCCCGACGGACCTTAAGTTGGTCATTCATTTCTTTTTGATTATCTTTTTGTGCCAACTGACAATTCCTCCATTACTTTCAATTATCTACTGTGTTGATTTTAACACGAAAATAGCCCCCTGCGGAAGCTATTCTGCGATTCTTGCTTCAGTTTCTTCAACAAAACGGTCTAAAATGTCGCCGACTGCTTGTTCAGTTTCGACTTCATTGACTTTCGCCTTGGTTTTAGCGGCGCGGGGAATCCCCTTCAAATAATAAGCCGCTTGTTGTCTGAACTCGCGACAAGCCACATTTTCGCCCTTGAGTTCAACTAAGCGGTGCAATTGTAATTTAGCCGTTGCAATTTTTTCACGCGGGGTTGGTTCGGCAATTAATTCACCCGTTCGCAAGTAAGTTTCCACTTGGCGTAAAATCCACGGGTTGCCTAAAGCCGCGCGACCAATCATCACCGCATCCGCGCCGACTTCGTCCAACATGCGTTTAGCATCTTGAGGTGTCCGGACATCACCGTTACCCATAAACGGAATCGTTAATGCCTGTTTAACCTGTTTTAAAACGTCCCAATCAGCGTGGCCCGTATACATCTGTTTCCGCGTCCGACCGTGCATCGCTAAGGCTGAAGCCCCTGCACGTTCGGCAGCTAACGCATTTTCAACGGCGAAAACGTGATCTTCGTCCCAACCCGTTCGCATTTTAATCGTGACCGGTTTTTTAACCGCATCAGTGACGTATGACACCATTTCATAGACTTTATTCGGATCTAATAACCAACGCGCACCGGCATCAGTCTTAACGACTTTATTGACCGGACAACCCATATTAATATCGATAATATCGGCTTCGGTATGTTGATCGACAAATTTTGCGGCTTCTACTAAAGTATCTTTCGAACCACCAAAAATTTGAATACTAATAGGATGTTCCGTTGGATCAACAAACATCATCTCTAATGTTTTTTTATTATTATACATGATGCCACGATCACTAATCATTTCGCAGACGACTAAACCCGCGCCGAATTCCTTCGCAGTCACTCGAAATGCTGCGTTGGTAATCCCGGCCATCGGTGCGACGACGACTTGATTTGGAATTGTGATATCCCCTATTTGCCATGTCATTGTGCCAAACCATTCCCTTCGTGTCTTTCGACAATATCTCAGTAATCATAGCAAAAAAAGAATCAACTAGCAAAAATTTTAATTGGCTGCTTGTTCCGCTAAAATTTGTTGTAATTCGGCTTCACTAAATTGATAGCGTTCTCCACAAAAACGGCAAACGGCTTCGGCACCATGGTCTTCGCTAATCAATTGTTCTAAATCAGCAGGTTTAATTGAACTCAACGCTTTGGCAAAACGGTCTTTTGAACAATCACAACGGTATTTGACTGGCATTTGTTCTAACGTCTTCATTGGCAGTTCGCCAACGATTTCGGCAATAATCGCTTCTGGCGTTAACCCCTGTTGCAATAATTCAGAAACAAGTGGCATTTCTTGCAAACGCGCTTCAAGCACATCAATTAAGCGGTCATCGGCACCAGGTAACATTTGAATCATGAAGCCCCCAGCAACTTCAACGGTGTTATCATCTTTAACAAAAACTGATAATCCAACAGCTGAAGGGGTTTGTTCTGATTTCGCCAGATAGTACGTGAAATCTTCACCTAGTTCGCCTGATACTAATGGGACTTGACCGGTAAACGGTTCTTTTAAACCTAAATCTTTCGTCACCGATAAACTCCCAGTCGTACCAACGCCACCTTTGACGTCAATTTTTTGACGGTCATTCAATGGTAGATTGACGTGGGGATTTTGAACGTAACCTTTAACCGTGCCTTGTGCGTCACCGTCAACCACAATTTTACCGACGGGACCATCACCTTCGACGCGCACGGTCATTTTCGTATCACCTTTTAAACCAGCCGCACTCAATAGTAGTGTCCCGACAATGGTCCGACCAAAAGCAGCCGAGGACGTTGACCAAGTATCTTGTTTCTGCTGCGCTTCAGCTACTAACTGCGTCGCATTAACGGCATACGCACGTAATTGGCCATCTTCTGAAATCTGTTTCACTAAATAATCTTGCATCTTAAATACCCTCTTTTACGATTAATTGATGGTTGAGACAAAAGAAGCTGTGACAAAACGATTTGTTTTGTCACAGCTTCTTTCAATATCTTTAAACTTGATTGTTTGAATCATCTGAATCGTCAGCTTTTTTTGGTGCTTCTGTTTCTGATGTTGGGGCATCGTCTGCCACTTCATCCGTTTTAGAGTCATCAGTTGTTTCAGCTTCAGCACTCTTCTTAGAATCTTTAGCTTCTAACGCTTTTTTAGATTCTTCAAAAGTCGCTGCTTTTTCACTTGGAAATTCATCATTATCACTTTCAGGCATCTTGCCATCATTGAATAAGCTCAAAATTTCTTTTTCGTTTAATGTTTCATATTTCAAGAGCATTTCGGCAATCAACTTATGTTGTGCCCGATGACTTTGAATGATTTCAAAGGCTTGTTTGTGTGCTTCATCAATTAAGCGACGAATTTCACTGTCAATCGTTGCGGCAGTTGCTTCAGAAAAGGCAGGTGCTTGACCATAAGAAGCCCCAACGAATGGTTGGCCTTCTTTTTCAAGTGCGACCGTTCCTAAAGCTTTGGTCATCCCATATTGCGTAACCATGCTCCGAGCGATATCGGTTGCTTGTTCAAAATCGTTTGAGGCACCAGTTGATTCAGCATTGAAGATAATTTCTTCAGCCGTCCGACCACCGAGTAACCCTGTCATCTGTTCAGTCAATTCTTTCTTAGTCATCAAGAACTGATCAGTCTTAGGTAACATAATTGCGTAACCGCCAGCGCGACCACGTGGGACAATTGTGACCTTGCGAACGACTCGTGAATCGCTCAACACTAACCCAATAATCGCATGTCCAGCTTCATGGTACGCCACTGAATTACGTTCCTTCGGATTAATGACCCGATCCCGTTTAGCGGGGCCGGCAATCACACGATCTTCAGCTTCATCAACATCAGAAGCATCAATCTTTTGTTTACTACGACGAGCAGCGACTAAGGCCGCTTCGTTTAAGACGTTTTCAAGATCGGCACCAACGAACCCTGGGGTTTGTTGGGCAATCACTTTAAGATCAACATCGTCTGCTAATGGTTTGTTCTTAGCATGAACTTTCAAGATGGCTTCACGGCCCTTAACGTCAGGACGACCGACTAGAATCTTCCGATCAAAACGACCTGGACGTAACAAGGCTGGATCTAAGACATCTGAACGGTTGGTAGCGGCGATGACAATCACGCCTTCGTTACCAGAGAACCCATCCATTTCAACCAACATCTGGTTTAATGTTTGTTCCCGTTCATCATGACCGCCACCCATGCCGGCGCCACGTTGACGACCGACTGCATCAATTTCATCAATGAAAATGATTGATGGCGCTGCTTTTTTAGCTTGTTCAAACAAGTCACGAACCCGACTTGCCCCAACCCCGACAAACATTTCAACGAAATCTGAACCGGAAATTGAGAAGAACGGTACACCCGCTTCACCAGCGACTGCTTTTGCTAATAATGTTTTACCAGTACCTGGGGGTCCTTCCAAAAGGACACCGGCTGGGATTCTTGCACCCAACGCGGCAAACTTACGGGGATCTTTCAAGAATTCGACGACTTCGACCAATTCTTGTTTTTCTTCTTCGGCACCAGCGACATCAGAGAAGCGAACCTTATTGGCTTTCTTATCTGCTTTTTGAGCTTTTGATTTACCAAAGCTCATCATCTTGCCACCTTGACCGCCACCTTGACCGGCTTGGCTCATCATCATGTAGAATAATCCGACCATGATAATAATTGGTAAGAAGACACTGATAATACTTACCCACCAACCAGATTGAGGTTCTTGGAGTGTTTCAACCTTGGTTTTACTTTGATTCGCCAATTTCGTCATTTGACTAACTTGTGAATCGCTTTGTAAAAGCGTGGTTGTAAAGTGCGTTACTTTTTTATTATTGGTTTTTTGACCAAAAAATGTTGCTTTAGGCTGTTTTACAGTTTGTGCTTTACGATATTCTCCTGAAATTTTATAAATACCATTTGTTGGTTGAATTGAAAGTGTCTTAACTTTATCAGACTTCAATTCACTCAAAAATGTACTTGATTGAACTTCTGTAGACTCTGAACCGGAGTTGCCATTCAAAAAGAATGAAAATACACCGACTAAAGCCACTAGGATAATAATGTAAAACAGACTATTACTAAACAGTCCGTTCTTCTTGTTCTTCATGCGTGACCTCCTGAAGCTTCTCATCATTTATGACACAGTGTCTCTTTGATACTGTTAAACTATAACATATCTGACTTTCATTGACCATTTATTTACCTGAATAAATTTCCGGTTTTAAAACGCCAATTGTCCCCATATTACGGTAACGTTCGGCATAATCTAATCCGTATCCCACGACGAATTCATTTGGGACTTCCATCCCCACATAATCCGAATGAACTGGCACGACTCGTCGGCTTGGTTTGTCCATTAAAGTACAAACTTTAATCGAATTCGCTTGCCGTGTTTTAAAAATTGCCATTAAGTAGTTCAATGTGCGACCCGTATCCACGATGTCTTCAACAATTATGATATCGCGCCCTTGAACACTCGTGTCCAAATCTTTGATAATCTTAACTTCTCCGGAAGACATTGTGCCATCACCGTAACTCGACACATCCATAAAATCAATTTCAACGTGCAAATCAATTTCACGAATCAGATCAGTCATGAATACAATCGCGCCTTTTAAAATTCCAATCATTAAAGGGTTCTTGTCTTGATAATCAGCCGTAATCTGCTTGCCCAAACGTTCATTAACCCGTTGAATATCCGTTCTGGTATACAAAATGCGTTCAATATCTTTTTCTAACATCGTTGAGCCAGCCTCCGTTTCAGTAAAACCTGAATATTTTGGTATTTAATCGCAACATAGTACGTACCGTATTTTACCAGTTTGTGGTTGATTAAACAATGCTGAAACCCGTAATTGCGGATGACCGATTAATTGATTCTGACTCCAGACACCCCAGCTATTTTGTCGTTGACTTTGTGACCATTTTAAATCGATAAAAAGCCGTTTAATTGACTTTGTGTGTTCGTGACCGATTGCCAAACGTTCCGACCCGGTTAATTGTTGCACTGTCAATGGCCAGTCTGTTGATGTTAACCAAATGACTTGTTGACTGGTCACTTTTTGCGGGAGATGCTCTAAATCAAAAACACCAATTCGTTCGGTATTCGGTAGTGAGCACCATTGATTGACCGTCAATTCCGCAGACTCAGTCGTTGCGACTGACTCCTGCGGTGACCCTGATTGGATGATAAATTGATCGTAAACCTTCATTAAAGCGTAATCGTGCCCCAAATCAATTTGGCCCTGCGGTTTAGCTTGTTGATTGGTGAACTGAATCAATTCAGTTAGCTGGTTGCTTTTTAAAGCGGGCAATCCGGGATACTCAGTCCGCCATAATTGTTGCCAGATTAATCGCTGTTGGACCGGCGTAAATTGTTGAACGATTGTTAAATCACCCACCAATTCAGTTTGCGCTTTATGCCTCACCATTAACTTGACCACCGTCATGGCCCAATCATTTTGTACCGCCAACACTGCCGATAACCGCGTGCTGAACCGATTCGCATTTTGAATAATCTGTGGATTTTCCTGTTTCAATTGAGGCACGATTTGATGTCGAACGCGATTGCGTAGTACCGTTAAACTTTCGTTTGTTTCATCTTCAAAAAATCGAATGGCTTGTTGTGTTGCAAAATCGCGTAACATTGCTTTACTAAATGGAAGTAGTGGGCGCACCAACTGCCCCGGTCCAAATGGCCGGCTAACCTGAATGCCCCGCATTTCATGCAACTCACCACTGCGAATTAATTTCATCACAAGCGTTTCTAGTTGATCATCACCGTGGTGCGCCGTTAGTAAGACTTTTGCACCGGTCGTTTGCATGACCGATTCAAAAAAATGATATCGAAATTGACGAGCGGCCGCTTCGATGCCGGTTGTCGGATGCGCGTTAGCCGGCCAATGCGCCACTTTTAAGGTTAATTGTTGTTGTTCACAATATTGTCGGAGATACGTTTCTTCGGTGGTACTTTCCGCACGTAATTCATGATTGACGTGGGCGACGATGATGGTTGGTTTTAATCCCATTGGTAATTGCGTTAATAATTGTAAAAGCACCATCGAATCAACCCCGGTCGAGGTCGCAACCACCACTTTTTCAGCCGGTTGCCAAAATTGCTGTTCTTTAATTAAATTTTGAAACGCTTGTGTCACCATGCTACCCCTCCCGTCTAATCAATAAAGGCCAGATCAAAAGTTTACGAAACAACCTTCAATCTGACCTTTAAGATGATACTACTTTATTAATATTAACTACGACGACCGCCACGGCCACCGCGTTTACCTTCTGTATTACGTTTAATTGTCGACAAACGATCTTCACTATCTTTCAAGAAGCCTGACAATAAATCATCAAAATCTTCCTTCTGAGGTGCGCTTGCATGTTCCGGCTTGCGATAACCACCACGATTAGTGCTCGGACGACTACTATGTTGTGGTCGAGCGTGTTCTTGTTCTTTCGGTTGATCAACTGCTTTTCTAATCGAGAGGCCAACTTTACCATTTTGATCAGACATCACCTTAACGGTAACCTCATCCCCAACACTTAATACGTCATGAATATCTTTAATATAACTATCAGAGACTTCACTAATATGTACTAATCCGGTTTTGCCTTCTCCCAAATCGACAAAAGCGCCAAAATTCGTGATACCTGTTACTTTACCAGCAACTTTCGAACCAACTTCAACTGCCATATAAAACTACGTCCTCCTAAAATGGTCGTTTGAACTTATCAAACATTTAGTCACATAATCGTGATCTTTAATAAAATAAGTATAGCACGCTTTGGCCTTGAAACAAGCGTGTTGGCTGAATTATTTTTGTTGTTGTGTTAAATTGGGCGCCTTATCTTGTGGCAAACTATAAATCGTTTCCCCATCTTTAGAATAGTAATATTTATATCGAATGTATTTTGCTAAATAATCATCATCATGCAATTGCTTAACTTCGATTTTTAAATCGGACTCTTGCGCTTTAGCTTGTTTCAATTGCTTTTTTTTGACCGTTTGTTTCTGTTCAACATTCGCCAACGTTTGGTGCGTTCTAAAAATCTGAACCCCACAGACCAACACTAAGCAGAGCGCTAAAAGCCCAAAACCAATTAACCGCCGCCGATGAACTTGGTGGACATGTGCTTTTTGCTGTTTCGACCGATTTTGGGCGGCCTGTTGTTGGGTATAATCATTTTCAATTTTTGTTATTTTCTGGCTCACCACAAAACACCTCCGAATTCCAATTGTATCCATTATAACAAGTTAGCGAAAACAACGTCAATATTGTTTGCCGATTATTAATGACTTTTATTAACAGGCTGAATGATATTGGTGATGATTGCCCATTCTAACGCCAAAAACCACCAGCCAATCCAAATAATATAGGATTGGTTGGTGGTTTTTATTTTAAGCGCTACTCAGCGACTAACCGCAACTCACGGCACTCTTTTGCTTAAACGCGCTTCTATGTTGCAACAACTTCCGCTTAACCTAAAATCGCCAATTATCTTAAGTTCAAGATAACCAGCGATTTTTGTTAATGCTCAGTTGCTACCCGCAACTCACAGCACTCTTTTGCTTAAACGCGCTGACTCAACCAGCTTCTTCCGTCTAGCTACAAATAAACGCGGATGACCAAAATTCAGGCCATCCGCGTTTATTTTAGGCTATACTCAGAAGCTAATCGGTTGAGTCAGCGCTCTTACTTTCTATTATTTCATACATTTCTGCTGCGTCGCTCTTTTTCGTTGTTTCGATAATTTGGGTAATCTTGACGATTAGGGTTTTGTTACCAAAACCAATTTCAAGCTTATCACCGACGACTACGTTGCTCGATGATTTAGCGGGACGGTCATTAATTAAAATCCGGCCTTTATCCGCGATTTCTTTGGCGACGGTCCGCCGTTTAATAATTCGTGATACTTTTAAAAATTTATCTAAGCGCATCTGATTGCCCTACCTTTTTATTTTTTTAGACAGTCGCAACAATTGGCGACCGCCGGGAATCGTTAACCATTCCCGAATTGTAAAGAGTTGCCATCTGAGTGCTAGTCCAACAAAGACCAACACGCCAACTGTGATGCCGACGCCGGTACTCATAATCGCCGCACCGCGCGTCATTAACCCAAAATGAGTGATGTTCAACGCAATTTTAACTGCTAGCCACATCATGCCACAGATCAGCAATAATTTAAACGTAAAACGCTTGGGGGCTAACGCGTTTTTAACCAATTCTGGTGATTGACGCAAGACGAGATACAAGACGACCCCTAAACTGATGACAGTCCCTAAACTGGCCCCCGCAATCTGAAAGTGTTGCACTAACCATTGATTAATCACAATTTTAACGACAATCCCAACGAGCAGCGCAATCGTCGTCTTATAAAATTGATCCAAACTTTGCAAGACACTATTACAAGCGTTGATTAACGCAATAATCGCAATACTCAACATGTACCAAACCAGCGCTCGATTGCCATCCGCATCCCCAAAGAGGAACACATTGACCTGTGGCATTAAAACCATCAATCCGGTTGCGGCCGCAGCCGACAATCCTAAACTGATGTGAATTAACGCTTCCGCCACTTGCCGGAATTGTTGATCTTGTTGGCGTTGGCGAGCTTGCGATAAACTCGGAATCAAAGTTGATGAAAAAGCCATCGAAATCACTAAGCCTAATTGGACTAGCGGTTGGGCCCGATCGTAGACCCCTTTGAGATTTTTAGCGGCCGCGTCGGTTAAGCCCCCTAAAACTAAGCCTTTTTTGACCGTAAAAGAATCAATTAATTGTAACAAGACAATTAATGACGCAAACAGGCAAATCGAACCGCCTTCAATCAATAATTTCTTCGCCAGCATTTTATACGACTGCCAATCAATCCCCTTAGTCACCGGTCCACGCCAGACAAAAGCGCGTTCGGCCGGTTTTAATAAGGAAATCGTCGCCACTAAACCGCCGAAGAACGCGCCCGTCATCGCCCAAGTACCCATTTCATAGACTGACCAATGCAATTTTAACGACAACCAAGCCGCCAAAATAATCACGACGACTCGGACGAGTTGTTCAGCCACTTGCGAAGTCGCCGTCGGAATCATATTAAAGATGCCTTGGAAATAGCCACGCGTCACGGCTAAAAATGGCATCAATAGGAACATAAAGGAGACCATTTCAATCAACGGTGCTAACGCTGGATCGGCCATCGCCCCCGCAATCGCCGGGGCCTTAATCTGTAGATAGATAAATATGGCTGCCCCGAATATCCCTAACAGTGCGAATGACTGGCGTAAAATTTTAGTTTGTTCGGCGGGCTCAGTTTGCTCAGCTACTAATTTCGAAATATAGACCGGAAAACCGCTCAATGCGAAGGTCATCCCAATCCCATAAATCGGATAAATCTGTTGATAAACGTAAAAACCGGTGTTGCCGACCATATTCTGTAATGGAATTCGGTAAACCGCACTCAAGACTTTAGCGATAAATGATGCAATGGATAAAACAACCGCACCCTTCATCAAATTCTGCATTTGCTTGTTTTGCATCAAGTCCCTCCTCGTCTATTTGGCTGCTTGTTGTTCAATTTTTAATAACGCTTCGACAAACGTCACTAATTCTTGTAACCAATCCATTAATTGCATCTTCGGTTGGATAATCAGTTTAACACTTAATTTTTCGCGGTCAAATCCGACCGTGGCCTTCAAACGCGTCGCTGATAATGCTTCAAAAATTTGTTCGCCAGAGACTTTTTGACTGCCCTTAGGCGACAACGTCACTTGTAAATCGCCTTTAACCTGTTTAATGGATTCAATCAACGCTTCATCAGCGGTCATCTTCAACTGACCAATCATCAATAGATTCGCAACCTGTTCAGGATAATCCCCAAAACGGTCAATTAGATCGGCCTGAATTTCAGCATAAGCCGCTTCCGAATCCATTTGACGAATTCGTTTATAAATTTCAATTTTTTGCCGTTGATCATTAATATAATCTTCTGGTAAATAAGCTTCAATTTTAAGGTCAATTTCGGTATTGGTTTTGGCCGCCACTTTTTTGCCCTGTTTCTTAGCAACTGCTTCACTCAACATTTGTGAATACATATCAAAACCGACTGAATCGATAAAACCGTGTTGTTGTTTGCCTAATAAATTACCCGCACCCCGAATCGATAAATCGCGCATCGCAATTTTAAAACCGGAACCCAATTCGGTAAAATCTTTAATCGCTTGGAGCCGTTTCTCACTAACTTCAGTCAACACTTTATCCGGTTGATACATGAAATAACCGTAAGCGACCCGACTACTCCGGCCAATCCGACCACGTAATTGATAGAGTTGCGATAAGCCGTAATGATCAGCATCTTCGACAATCATCGTATTAACGTTGGGCATATCAACCCCCGTTTCGATAATCGTCGTCGTGACTAACACATCATACTTGCCTTGAACGAAATCATAGATGACCCCTTCCAATTGAGCCTCGGTCATTTGACCATGGGCATAGCCAACAGTTGCTTCAGGTACCAAAGCTTCGATTTCAGCCGCCGTTTGTTCGATATCACTGACACGATTATGCAAATAAAAGACTTGCCCGTTGCGTTCTAATTCACGTTCAATCGCTTCACGCATCGCGCCCGCATTTTGTTCCATCACGTAGGTTTGAATTGGGTAACGGTTAGTTGGTGGTGTTTCGATCACCGATAAATCACGCACACCGAGCATTGACATATGCAACGTTCGTGGAATTGGCGTCGCCGTCAACGTCAGCACATCAACTTGCGCCTTTAATTGTTTGAGCCGTTCTTTATGTTTGACGCCGAAGCGTTGTTCTTCATCGACAATCAACAACCCTAAATCTTTAAATTCAACATCTTTTGATAGGAGGCGATGTGTCCCAATGACGATGTCGACTTGGCCGGTGGCTAAATCCTTTAACGTCGCGTTGACTTCTTTGCGCGTTTTAAAGCGGGATAATAAGCCGACTCGCACTGGAAAATCCGCAAACCGCGTCAACAGATTCTCGTAATGTTGTTGAGCCAAAATGGTTGTCGGTACTAAAAAGGCGATTTGCTTACCCGCTTCAACCGCTTTGAAAGCCGCCCGTAAGGCCACTTCGGTTTTCCCGAAACCAACATCTCCGACTAATAAGCGGTCCATCGGTTGCACGCGTTCCATATCATGTTTGATTTCAGCAGTACTCCGTAATTGATCATCCGTTTCCGGATAAGGAAATTGCGCTTCAAAATCGGCTTGCATTTGATCGTCCTTCGGAAAGGCGTAACCGCGTTCTGCTTCTCGTTGTGCATATAATTCGATTAAATCGTCCGCGATATCTTCAATCTTAGCAGTGACCTTATTCTTGGTCTTCTGCCATTCGCCACCACCTAGTTTGTTAACTTTAGGCGTCTTAGCTTCGGCGGAAACGTATTTCTGAACCATGTTTAGTTGCGTCACTGGAATGAATAACTTGCCGTTATCCCGGTAAACGATTGTGATGTAGTCTTGGTGAACGCCGTCGACTTCCAACGTTTCCATCCCGACATATTCACCAATCCCGTGATTGACGTGTACGACGTAATCACCGGGTTTGAGTTCGCTATAACTCTTAAGCCGTTCGGCATTCGCTAACGTTTGACGCCGAACTTTCTTTTTTGGTGCGGTGTTAAAGAGTTCTTTTTCCGTTAATACGACTAGTTTCAAATCGGGTAATTCAAAGCCATTTTGTAACGAACCCTGCACGATTTGAATTTGTCCCGGTACTATTTGCGTTTTATTGGCAACGACTGCTTCGATTTCAAAATCGTGGAAGGTCTGATCGATTTTCTTAACCCGTTTTTGATCAGAGACGAGCACAATCACCGTTTGCTTTTGTTTTTGCCAATGACTCATTTCGGTTTTCAATAACGGCATCTGGCTAAAGAACTGTTGGACATTACGCGTTGGCAGGTTGGTCAACGCATCTAATTTTAAATTGCCCATCCCTTTTTGGAATAACGATAAATACAGTTGAGGATGCTGATCTTTTTTGATCATTTCGTGAGCATCTAATAATAACGTCTGCGTCGGCAATAGCCGGCGATTAGCGATCATATCGGTTTGCCAATTCGCGGCTTCTTCATTCAAAATCCGTTGTGTTTCTTGAATCCGCGGATAATCGTCAAAAATGACGAGCCCACTTTTTTTGAAATAGTTAAATAAGTTATCTTTTTCGGGGTATAAATAATCAATATACAGCGCCAAGTTTTCTAACCGTTCACCAGCTTGCAGCCGTTCAATCGGCGTCTCAAAATTAGTCGCTAACAATTGACGTTCTTTTTTGTCCGTAATCTGTTGGGCGTTTGCTTGATACGCCGCTTGTAGTGCATCGCCAGCCATTGCTAATTGTGCTTCATTGGCTAACAAATCCGTGGCCGGCATCAGTTGAATCTGTTCAACGTTTTCGATGCTTCGTTGGGTATCCGCTGCAAATGAGCGCATTGAGTCCACCGCCGTATCGAACAATTCGATTCGAACCGGATTTTCAGCGTCTAATGGGAAAATATCAACGATATCACCCCGCATCGCAAATTCACCCGGTTTTCCGACCAATTTATCCCGAACATAACCCATTTCACTTAGCTGAGCCGCTAATGTTGCCGGATCGATTTCACTATTGATATCAATCATCAATTGTCCATCTTGCCATTGGCGGACAGAAGGTAACAAACGACGCATCCCTGCAATCGAGGTGATAATAATCCCCTTTTTGCCAGTGACCATGAAGCTTAGTGTTCGAACCCGCTCCGCTTTGGCTTCTGGCGAACTGGTTGCCATTTCCGCCGCCATCACTTCTTCAACTGGAAAAGTATAGATTTGATCACTATCACTTGATTAGCTAAATCTTCGGCGACTTGGTTGGCCTGGAAAGTATTACTTTCAATAATCAATAACGGTTGGCGCTGTTGTTTATAAACCGTCGCTAAAAAGAGGGTTTTCGCTGAACCGGATAATCCGGTCAGCAACTGTTTACCCCCTTGTTGTTGATTGGCTAATACTGTTTGAACCTGTTGGGTTTGCCCTAACATTGCGATTAAATCCATGACTAATTCCCTATCTTTCTCAAAATGACTGTACGTAGACGTGCTTCTCAGCCAGCTTCTTCCGTCTAGCGACGGTTAGTAAATCATAACCAAAGTCCGGTCATAATTCACTAACCTAGGCTATACTCAGAAGCTAAACGGCTGAATCAGCACTCTTTTCTTAAACGTGCTTTTGCTTCCAAGTTTCTGCGTTTAGCTACGCTACGCAAACGAAGTCCTAAACCCGGACTTCATTCACGTTGCTAGGCTAATCCTCAAAACTTTACCGTCAGCAAAAGCACTCTAGTTATATAAATTCATTGTTTTCATAAAATTATCGTTTTGACACCAATCGTCGATGGCTTCGCACGCTTGGTCGATTGTTTGGGCGATCACTGGAGCGGCGTCTTTATCAAACTTCGTTAATACCCAGTTAACAACCGTACTTTTTTGGGGATGTTGAATCCCGATTTTAACGCGTTTAAAATCTTGGCTCTGGACACTGGCAATAATACTTTTAATCCCGTTATGGCCACCAGCTGATCCTTTTTGGCGTAAGCGTAACTTACCAAGTGTCAAATCCATATCGTCTTGAATCACCAATAAGTCAGCAACATCAATCTGATAATATTTCAGTAAAGGCCCAACTGAACGGCCCGAATCATTCATAAAGGTCAACGGTTTCACTAAAAAAACAGTTTCCCCTTCATATTTAAAACTACCGTACTCAGCTTCGAAATCATGTTTGTTTAACGTCACGTTATGTTGTGCGCATAGTTGATCAATGACCATGAAACCAATGTTGTGTTTCGTTTGTGCATATTTGCTGCCTGGATTACCTAAACCGACGATCATTTTCATCATTAAAACCTCTTTTTAATTAATAAACACGGTCAATATCAAAGCAAAAATACTGAGAAGCGACTCCTCCCCAGTTTCCCGTTGACTATAGCCATAATTATACCATATCTGATTTTCTTTCTATATTAGGAAACTATTAGTTTTCTGAAAATTTAATCAAAATCAGCGAACATTCTTGTAAATTATGCTATACTAGTTTTCGAAATGAAGAATTGATAGACAGAAGGGACGTCATTATATTGGCAAATATTGAAAAAGATCATCAAAAAGTAATCCTAGTCGGCGACGGCGCTGTAGGTTCTAGTTACGCTTATGCATTAACTTTACAAGGTATTGCACAAGAAATCGGTATCGTAGATATCTTTAAAGAAAAAACACAAGGTGATGCAATTGATTTATCTGATGCATTAGCTTTCACTTCTCCTAAAAAGATCTATGCTGCTGATTACTCAGACGCAAAAGACGCTGACGTTGTTGTTATCACTGCTGGTGCACCACAAAAACCAGGTGAAACACGTTTAGACTTAGTAAGTAAAAACCTTAAGATTTTGAAGACTATCGTTGATCCTATCGTTGAATCAGGCTTTAACGGTATCTTCTTAGTTGCTGCTAACCCAGTTGATATCTTAACTTATGCAACATGGAAATTATCAGGTTTCCCTAAAGAACGCGTTATCGGTTCTGGTACATCACTTGATTCAGCTCGTTTCCGTAAGGATATCGCTGAAATGGTCAACGTTGATGCTCGTTCGGTCCATGCTTACATCATGGGCGAACATGGCGACACAGAATTCCCTGTATGGTCACATGCTAACATCGGTGGCATCAAGATTTCTGAATGGGTTAAAGCCCATCCAGAAGTTAATGAAGAAGAATTACTTAAGATTTTTGAAAGTGTTCGCGACGCAGCTTACACAATCATCAACTTAAAGGGTGCAACATTCTACGGTATCGGTACTGCATTAGCACGGATTACTAAGGCTATCTTAGATGATGAAAATGCTGTCTTACCATTATCAGTATACATGGATGGCCATTATGGCTTGAACGATATCTTTATCGGTTCACCTGCCGTTATCAACCGTTCAGGTATTACGAACATCCTTGAAATTCCATTGACTGATCACGAAATGGAAAGCATGCACAAATCAGCTCAACAATTAAAAGATATCGTTACAACTGCTTTTAAAGAATTAGATATCGAAACTCGCCAATAATTTTTAATTAACGGCCAATAAAATAGTGTGCCATCACTTCTTTTGAAGTGGTGACACACTATTTTTTATTGAATACCGTGACTAAGTACCCCCTAGTTAAACTTGGTTTAGCGGCTGTTCTTGATGATTAATCTGGCTTAAATAATGATTGACATCAGCCATTAAATTCAATTCTTTGATATCAATTTCATCCCCCCACATCAATAATTCATGCTTAATCGCCTCATAAATATCGTTGCCTTCGGGTGTGACCGTCACCCACATTAAACGTTGGTCTTCCTGTTCACCGCGAATTTTATGAATTAATTTTTTAGCCTGTAGAATATTTAATTTTCTAGAGACTGCCGGCATTGATGTTTTAAAAAAGATGGCTAATTCGCTTGGCGAGTTGCGATCCTCTTCAATAATTTGTTCCAAGACTAAAAATTGTTCAAAACTCAATTCATGTTTTTGACTAATCCCATTTAAATTATTGGAAATCCGTTGTAATTTCGCATACCATGCCCCCAACAATTGCATCTTCTTATTCGGTATCTCTGACATAAGTTATCCCCCGTATCAAAATAAACCTGCGACTATCTTATTGATTAATCGTGACACCATTAAACGAATAACAGTGGCCTATTTTAATTTTTTATTGATCATTTATTTTAAATAACAGCCATTCTAAAAATCATTTATTATCG
>NZ_BAMJ01000040.1 GCF_000615805.1 Latilactobacillus fuchuensis DSM 14340 = JCM 11249 | reverse complement strand
CACCAATCATTTATTATTAGTTTTTATAGACGCCAATTCATAACTATTAAATTATTGATAATCCTCCCAAACAAACCAATGTTAAAAATATATATAGCAGACTCCCTTCGTTAATTGTTAGCTTAAGCCTTACTGTTCTTTGCTTTGCACTTAACAAATCTTATATTAGCGCAACAATATCTTCTGTGCAATGAATAATTGTTAAAAGATTAACATAGAAAATTAATGGCTTTAATTATCTGGTTGTAACGGGGATTCTACTTTTTTATAAATCCGAAATAACACCTACTATCAACGATATGTATTCATCAATATTTCAACATTAACTTAATTGTTTTGATTAATCATCTTTTTAATAAATTGTTTCGCAAAGCACTATTTAATGTGTCGCCAATCAGTCTTTTTATTTTTTGATTCTGTGAATTCGTTTAATTTAACCTTAAAATTATCTGATTTTGAAACTTTTTCATTTCTTTTTAAAGATAACTCTAGTATGCTTACTAATAGTTAATACCCTTTGTAACATTGCGGTATACTAAGCACCTATTCAGATAAAGATTGGAGTTATTACTGTGCAGTTTACCAAAAAACTTTATGTCACGTTAGCCGGTGTGGTAGTTGTTCTAGCTGGTGGCTACGCGTTAGTCAGCCATCACTATCAATCTGCCTTCTTACCGCATACAGAAGTTGCCGGTGTCGATATCAGTGGTCGATCAGTGGCCGAAGCCAATCAAGTCTTATTGAAAAAGGTCAATAACCAGAAATATACGTTAAAGGACCAACAGAATTCAGTCCTGACGTTTAGTGGTCAAGCGGCCGGCTTTAGCCATAATTTTAAACCACTCCTAAAAAAGATGCGTCAAACGCAAAATGGTTGGACTTGGTTGAGTCGTTCCTTCGGCGAACACCAAACAACGAAAGCGGAAGACGCCCTTATTTTGGACACTAATTCATTCAACCAATTTGCTAGCCAGACCGTGACTAAGCTAAACGCCTCGCGAACAGCTTCCAAAAATGCCCAGGTTGACTTAACTGGGACTGATTATCAGATTACCAAAGAAGTTTATGGGAATACGATTAGCCTCGCTAAATTCAAAAAGACTGTCGCCCATGGGATTAATCAAGGGACAACCACCATTAATTTGCAAAAAGACTATGATCAACCCACGATTAAATCAACTGATCAAAAATTGCAAAAGACGGTTAAAGAATTAACCACGATTGCGAATGAAACGATTAATTATTCTGTCGATGGCAATACCTTCCAAGTCCCTAAGTCAGAGATTCGGAGTTGGTTAACTGAACAAGATGGCACGGTTCAGCTTAGTAAGACCGCTATTACTAATTACGTCATTCAGATGAAGACTCAATACGATACCTACGATAAACCATTGACCTTTAAATCAACTAAGCAAGGCACTGTGACTGTCCCCGCCGGTATTTATGGCTGGAGTATCTCACAAGCCGATGAAGTTGCTGCTTTGATGTCTGAGGTCCCTAAAGGCAAGAGCTTTTCACGGACCGCAGTAATTAACGGCTCCGGAATCGCTAACAAAACCCGAAGTGTTGGTTCAACCTATATCGAAATTGATAAAAAAGCGCAGCACATGTGGCTCTATCAAGATGGTAAAGTGACGATTGAAACCGATATTGTCACGGCTAAGCCACCTCAAGTGACCCCTAGTGGTGTTTGGAGTATCTGGAAAAAGGAACGCAATGCCACGTTAAAAGGGACTAATTCCGATGGGACTGCGTATGCTAGTCCAGTTAGTTATTGGATGCCAATTGACGAAACCGGCGTTGGGATTCATGATTCTTCATGGCAACCTAAATACGGCGGCGATTGGTATAAGGAACATGGTTCTCATGGTTGTATCAATACCCCACCAGCAACCATGGCCAAATTATACGATGCTGTTAGCGAAGGTATTCCAGTCGTCGTCATTTAAAAATAACCACAAAAAAACAATCCGATTTGGATTGTTTTTTGTGCGCTAAAGATCGGAATTCTAGGCTAAAATGTGCTTCTCAAGTAGCCTTTTCCGGTTAACTACAAAATGGGTATCATGAGTAAAAAACACTCATAATACCCATTTTTAGGTTAATCCTCAAAGTCTGACCAACTTGAGTTAGCACTCTGTCCTAAAACGTGCTTCTCAGCCAACTTCTTCCGTCTAGCTACGTCTGGCAAACAAAGTTCATAGACCGAACTTTATTCGCCAGACTAGGCTAATGCTCAGAAGCTACCCGTGAGTTGTAGCGCTCTATCTTTCCGTAATCATCAATACGCCGTCGCCTAGTGGTAGTAGGCTGCTGTATAGGGTTTTATCAGGTAAGACTGTTTCGAATAATTCGTTTAGTTTACGATGAATGCCCCGATTACGGTGTTCAATTTCATTTTTAGGTAAGAAAATTGTCCCGCCTTGTAACACGTCATCAATTAACAAGACGCCGCCCGGTGCTAATAACCGTAGGCAATCTGGTAAGAATTCAATGTATTTCGATTTAGCCGAATCCATAAAAATTAAATCATACGAACCGGTTAACGTCGGCAGAATATCGGCGGCATCGCCGTTTTTTTGCGTGACTTTGTCCGTCAATCCTAATCGTTCGAAATTAGCGGCCGCCCGTTCGTACATCAACTCATAACGATCAATCGTGGTTACATGACCGCTGGCTGGCATCACACTCGCCATTAACGCCGCTGAAAAGCCAATCGCCGTTCCAATTTCTAAAATTTGTTGCGGTTGTTTCATCGCCACTAGTTGTTGTAAAAAGGCGACGGTCTCATGCGGAATCACCGGAATCCCTTTCTCGTGGGCCTGTGCTTCAAGTTCGCCAAGCGGACCATCTAGAACAGCCACTTTGGTACGCATAAAATCGAGGACTGCTTGATCAACGACCGGTTGGTGCATCATTTTATTGAGTTCCATTTCTTTTTCACCATCTCATCAATATTTAATATTTCTTCACTAAAGCCAGAAACTATTTATGTTAATTCTACCAATGGTATGCTATGATTACATCAGTATATGAGAGAATTTTAATCTAAGGAGCTGTGCCTATGCTAATCAAATCCCTTGTTTTACCCAAAGAACGTTTATCGACCATTGAAGAATCGGTCACTTTAGAAGAAGCATTAACCCTTTTGGAAGAATCTGGTTACCGTTGCGTGCCCGTTTTAGACGCTAGTGGTAAGATTTTCCGCGGGAATATCTACAAAATGCATATTTACCGTCATAAATCACAAGGTGGCGATATGCAATTACCCGTCACAAGTTTATTAAAAAATATGACAAAATACATTCCAGTTGATGCGCCATTTTTCAAAGTATTTTTTAATATTAAAGATTTACCCTACATCGCTGTCTTAGATGAAGATAGTAATTTCTTCGGGATTTTAACGCATAGCACGCTGTTGAATATGTTGTCCGAAGCTTGGAATCTTGAATTAAGCAGTTATGTGCTGACCGTCCTATCAGCCGGCGAACAAGGCGACTTAGTGGCTATGTCGAAGATTATCGCTAAATACACGTCGATTGCCAGCTGCATGACGTTAGATGCCAAACAAGACGAGTTTGTTCGTCGAACGCTCTTCACGTTACCCGCTGGTTTAGATATCGAAATTTTGAAGAAGATTATTAGTAAACTTGAGAAAAAAGGCTTCACCGTTCCTGAAATTGATGATTTACAATCTGGCAAAGCCCTTCGGAACGACGCCGATGAAATCGAAAACTTAATTTAACAAACAAAAATGACGTCCTCTTTTAATTAAAGGAGACGTCATTTTTTTGGCTATTCTCAGAAGCTACCCGTGAGTGTCAGATGCTTCAATCTTAACGCGCTTCTCAAGTAGCCTTTTCCGTCTAGCTACGAATCGCAAATTATGACTAAAACCAGTCATAATTCACAATTCTAGGCTATACTCAGAAATTCCCGGCTGATCAGCGCTCCTATTTTTAACGCGCTTCTCAAGTAGCCTTTTCCGGTTAACTACAAAATCAGCATTATGATTCAAAATACAAATCATAATGCTGATTTCTAAGTTAATCCTCAAAGCCTGACCAACTTGGATCAGCGCTTAGTTCATTTGTTGTTTGAAGTGTAATACTTTATCGACCGCATACATAATTGGTGCGGTGATCGTCATGATGACCCCTTCCGAAATGGCGAGGGATAGATAGGTTGGCCAGAACGGTATTTTCGTGCTAGCGGTTGAACCCGTTAAGACAATCATCCACGCAATTAGACACATTGAAACGGTGAATAAGACGATATTTAACACCATCTTTTGCCACGTCTTCTTTAAATACGGCATGACTAGCGTTAAAACCAGTAACGCCAATAGGGTTTGACCACCGCCAAATAGCGTATCTAATAATTTATTTTCAGAACTGAAAAAGAAATTAAAGACGATTACCCCGCCAAAAACGCCCCATAAATATTTCTTATTGAAGACGACCAAATGGTTCAAGCCTTCTGAAACCCGAAATTGGATGGCGCCTGACGCAAAACCCAACATCCCTGGAAAAAGGGACAACACCACATACAGAGCTGCCACCAAGCCATTCAGAATGACTTCGCGCAGCCGACTTTGATTCGTCATTAAACTGCCTCCTAGTTTTTTTACGTGGGATGGTTACGAACCACGTTTTCTACAGCAAAATCTATTATAGCACAAAAAACGACCTGATCTAAAAATAGATCGAGTCGTTCCTTAAAGCTGTCTTTTACTTATGTATTAAGGATTCAGAACCGGTTTCAACCCCACACTAATCGTTAAGGCTTTATCGACCTTAGCCATTTTGCTTGCGATTAAATGGGTCACCCGATCTTTGAGCCGTTGTTTATCAATCGTTCGAATTTGTTCTAGTAAAATCACTGAATCCCGCTCAATGCCGTCTTCCTTAGCTGTAATCCCAACATGTGTTGGTAGCTTTGGTTTCTGGATTTTGGCGGTAATCGCTGCAACAATCACAGTCGGACTATGGTGATTACCAACATCATTTTGAATGACTAATACCGGGCGCATGCCACCTTGTTCTGAACCCACGACAGGTGATAAATCAGCATAGAAAATATCACCACGTTGAACTACTGCCACCATTCAGATCCCTCCATTAGGATAAATCAACTGTCCGAATGTGGGCGTAAGCTTCACATTCACACTCATTGAATTCCGCGGCAATCTGACTATTGATGCTGGCCATCTCAGCATACCCACTAATTAATCCATCGACCTTTGCTTGTCTCGTCACCATAAATTCACGTAACGCGTCTTGAATTAAATCATTTTCATCAAGCGCATAAACTTCGCAATAGGTTTTAATTTCTTGGACCAGTTTCGCATCTAAATTAACGGATAGTTGTGCATGGTTAGCATTCATCATCATTAGCCTCCGAATTCAACTCTTTTTAACCTTAGTTCATCCTAACACAGAAATCATGATTTTTAAATATTAATGTCGCCAGTGATTGGTTGATAAACGCGTGGCAATCGTTCGGCTAAGTCACAGGCAATTTCATAATGAATGGTCCCTGCGTAATCAGCAACGTCTTGTAACGAAATCGACTCATTACCACTGTTTCCGACCAACACCACTTTGGTATCAACTGGATATTCATGAGGTAACCGAATCATCAACTGGTCCATGCAAACCCGACCAACGACTTCGCAAAATTGCCCATCAACTAAGACTTGTGACCCCTGCATCCGGCGTAACCAACCATCGGCATAACCGATTGGGACGGTGCCAATCCATTCCGGACTATCCGCAGTATAAGTCGCGCCATAACCAATCTTACTACCTGACTTAACTTCCTTCACGAAACAAAGCTCAGATTCAACCCGCATCGCAGGTTTCAATGGATATGGAACCTGTTCAATGGCTTTACCTGATGGATTCAAACCGTACATGCTGACGCCTAATCGAATCATATTACCATTACAAGCCGCGTGCCACAAACTCGTCGCGGAATTCGAAACATGGACATACCGCGGTTGTTCAGGCAAGACTGCCAACAGCGTTTTAAAGCGTGCTGATTGTTCTTTAAAGTAGGTATCATCTGGATCATCAGCCGTTGCAAAATGCGTAAAGACCCCTTCAAAATCAAAATAATCATTGTGGGTTTGCATAAATTGGTAAGCCGCTAATAATTCGGAGGCATCCCGGAAACCAATCCGCCCCATCCCGCTATCAATCCCCAAGTGAACGTGAATCGGGCGACTATTTTTTTCTGATTTTAAAATGTCATAAGCTTCTTCTAGCCACGTTAATGAACCAACCGTCACTGAAATCTGATTAGCCGCCATTAAACTTGCGTACGATGGTTGGGTAATGCCTAACGTTAAAATCGGTTCGGTAAAATCGGCGCGTCGTAAATCTAGCGCCTCGTCCAAAATTGCCACACAAAAACCGGTTGCCCCAGCCGCTTCAGCCGCCTGCGCTACTGGTACCATCCCGTGACCATAGCCATTGGCTTTAACAACTGCAAAAATTTCAGTCTCTTGATTCTTTAATTGCGCTAATTCATTTTGAACATTTTCATAGATGGCTTGTTGATTAACAAGCACCCGTGTAGGTCGTAAATATCCGACTGTCATGAAGTCTAACCTCTTTCTAAAATAACTTCTGCGATCACCAATGTATCGGTGTGCGATAACGAGACATGGACGGTCCCGTCGAATAACGATTGACGAATATACGGCTTACCGTGCGCATCATTCAGCGTTTCGACATCTTGTAGCCCGACTTGGCCGATGCCAGTTCCATAGGCCTTACTAAACGCCTCTTTAACCGCATAGCGCCCCGCTAAAAATTCTAGGGCGTGCTTGGGTGAATAACTGTTAAATAACGCCAGCTCAGTTGGTGTTAATACTTTTTGCGCAAAGTGGGCATTTTTAGTCTGTGCCTTTTCAAATCGTGCAATCTCCGCCAAATCAACACCTAATCCAATAATCATCGTCTTACTCCCAACACACTAGTTATTTTAATTTAGTTTACCACAATCAACAGACCAACAGAACTAACAGCTTCGTCACATATTTGATGAAGCGGTTACTTGATGAAATTAACAACCAAAAAGCCTGCGACGGTAAATTCCGTCGCAGGCTTGATTGATTTATTCAGTTGCCAACCGGTTTAGTCAGCGCTTTAAACGCTCTTCTAGCTTGCAACAACTTCCGCTTAATCTAAAATAGCGAACCATGACTGAATACCGTCATAATCCGCTATTTTTATTAATGCTCAGTTGCTAAACGCAATCAAAAGCGCTCTATTCTTAAACGTGCTTCTTGAGCAAAGTTCTCCGCCTAACTACAAAATAAGCACTATGGCTAAAAACGCCATAGTGCTTATTTTTAGGTTAATCCTCAAAGCCTAACCCATTCGAGTCAGCGCTCTATTTTTCGTTTGTTCTGATTGTGAAGTTCCGTTTTGAACGGCCTTCACCACTTTTTTTATGGTTGTCATTGCTACGGTTATCGTTGCTACGACGTTTGCTGCTATCGCCATTGCCACCGTTGCTACGACGGCCGTCTTTGTTACCTTCATGACGTTTGCCGTCGCCATTGCTGCTGCCGCCACTACCGTTACGACGATTGTTGCCACGATAGCCACCGCCACCGTTGCCGCCGCGACGTTTGCCGCCACCATTACCATGATGACCGCCGCCGTTACCGCCACGATTACCACCCTTTTTACGTGAAGGTAATGGACGTTCTGGTGTGATCTTAACGGGAACGGATTCTTTACTGATCGTCTTCAAAAGAACTGAAGCTAATTCAACATCTGAGAATTGTTTTAATAATTCTTCAGCGTCTTCATTATACTTCGCCAATTGACCTTTATCGATCATTGAAGTGATATCAGCAACTGATGCTGCTAATTGACCCTTGAAGGCTTCTTTTTCTGAAGGTGGTTGTAAAGGTAACATCCGTTTCTTCGTTAAGTCTTCGATAATGCGTAGGTATTCCATTTCATTTGGTGTTACAAATGTCACAGAAACACCTGATTTACCGGCACGACCAGTCCGGCCGATACGATGAACATAACTATCTGGATCTTGAGGAATATCATAGTTGTAAACATGCGTGACGCCTGAGATATCTAAACCACGGGCAGCGACATCGGTTGCCACTAAGATATCCAAACGGCCAGCCTTAAATGATTTCAAGACGCTCATCCGTTTTTGTTGAGATAAATCGCCATGAATCCCTTCAGCATTATAACCGCGGGCTTTCAAACCACGTGTTAATTCATCAACACGACGTTTTGTCCGACCAAAGATTAACGTTAATTCTGGTGATTGAACATCGAATAAACGCGTCATAATATCGAATTTTTCAAAATCTTTTGCACGAACATAATATTGATCGATTAAATCAGCCGTTAATTCTTTTGACTTGATTTTGATTGTTTCAGGATCAGTCATGAAGGTCTTACCGATCTTCAAGATTGGTGCTGGTAACGTTGCTGAGAATAAAAGTGTTTGACGTTTGTCAGGTACTTGTTTGATGATACTTTCGATATCATCAACGAAACCCATGTCCAACATTTCATCCGCTTCATCCAAAACTAATGTTTGAACGTGATCTAATTTAACCGTACGACGGTTAATATGATCCAATAAACGACCAGGTGTCCCAACTAAAATTTGTGGGTGTTCCTTTAATGAACGGATTTGACGGCGAATATCAGCGCCACCATAGACAACTTGAACTTTCGCTTTACGGTCGCGACCTAAACGATAGAGTTCTTCTTGTGTTTGAATAGCCAATTCACGTGTTGGTGAAATGATTAAAGCTTGAATATTAGGGTTTTCTAAATCTAAGTTTTGTAAGATTGGTAAACCAAATGCTGCGGTCTTACCAGTCCCCGTTTGCGCTTGGCCGATAACGTCCTTGCCAGCTAATGCCAACGGAATAGTATCGCTTTGGATTGGTGTTGCTTCTTCAAAGCCAGCGCGTTCGATGGCTTTCATGATTGGTTCTGTTAAACCTAATTCTGAGAATTTCAAATAGTGTTCCTCCTTGTTTTGTAAAAAACATCCCAATTACAAAACAGGTCCACTTTATCAGCTACACCATTTTCAAAAATCTGTCTTGTAATATAATTGTTTTCAAAAGCCTTTTTCATTAAAAAAGCTCCTTAATAGCTTATCACGCTCGCCGTTAATTAGCAAACGCAATTAATACTTATTTTAACACAAATTTGCGTTAAAACCCGATTAGACAGAAAAAACAGCTGAAAACTTATTTTCAAACTGTTTTTTTATGTCATTATTCAGTTAAAGCCGTCACCACTTGTTCTAAATGTAATCCGTGACTCGCTTTTAAAACGACTAAATCGGCCGGTTGCACGTCGGTTAACAACGCTTCAATTAGTTCCGATTGTTGGCTCTTTTCAAAATAATGCAATTGCGCTGGGGCATACGTCGTCATCAATTTTTCGTAGAGTGGTCGAATCTCATCCCCATACAGATAAACCGTTTGGATTTCTGTGGGATTTAAAACGGTCGCTAAACTTTCATGCAGCTTTTTGCTGGCGGTTCCTAGTTCTAACATATCGCCTAAAACAGCGACCCGTTTCCCCTGCGTTTCAAAATGGCTGAAGTTATGTAACACTTCTTTAGCCGCCGTCGGGTTAGAATTGTAAACATCGGTCAACAGCCGTTCACCTTTAGTCCCAACTAACCATTCCGTTCGATTCCGGGTAACTTCAAATTTAGCCAATGATTTTTGCATCGTTTCCGGTTTAATGTGGAAACGTTGACCGATCAAAAGCGCAATTAACGCATTGTTGACGTTATAGGCCCCCATCATCGGAATTTCAAACGTCATTTCTGGCCATTCGTTTAATTTAAAAGTCGTACTCGTTTCGCCCGCACGCACTTGGAGCGGATAAAGCGTGTTGGTGGTCGAACCGCCAAACGTTTCGATGTCCAAATCGCCCACCCGTTCGTTCAAAAGTGGTTCGTCCCCATCATAAATTAACAACCCGTCTTCATTTAAGAAATCGGTGATTTCCATCTTGCATCGGCAATTTTATCCCGCGTTTTGAAAAACTCGATATGCGCTTCGCCAATCATCGTAATGGCGGTCACATCGGGCATCACAATTTCACTTAAGGCGTGCAATTGTCCTGGCCGGTCCATCCCCATTTCAACGACTAGAATTTCAGTATTGGCTTCCATCGATAAAATCGTTTGTGGGACCCCAATTTCATTATTAAAATTGGCTTGCGTTTTATGAATATTATATTGGCTCCCTAAAACAGCAGCGGTCATATCCTTAGTAGTCGTTTTACCATTGCTCCCGGTAATCGCCACCACTTTCGGATTAATTTTACGTAAATAATGCATCGCTAATTGTTGATAGGCGATCAGCGGATCTTTAACCACCAAGATTGGAAAATCGGTCGGTTGATTCGCATGATCACTTGCCCAGAAAGTCGCAACTGCGCCATTGGCTTGCGCCTGTTCTATAAAATCATGTCCATCCCGATTACCGGCTAAAGGCACAAATAAAGCCCCTGGTCGTAATTCACGAGCATCAAACGCCACACTAGTCACTTCTAATGTTTGCCATTGTTCAGTTTCATTGATCGCGCCGGTCACTCGTGCAATTTCACCCAATTGCATTTTCATATATCGATAGCTCCTATTAATTAAGGTCCTAGTAACGGGCCATTTTTTATCAGTGCTTAATTGACTAAGCTATATTGTACCATAAAAACGTTCGGAGTACTTTAGACAGCAGATAAGTTTTGAATCCGCTTAATAGTGCACCGAATAACCATCGGGCTCAATATCTTTATTTTGATAAATGGCTTTTGAGGGGCTCCGCCATGCGTTAAATGTTTCTTGTCGCAATAGATGATCATAGCGTTTCGGTGGCCAACTATCCAATTGAACATGGGTTTGATCATTTTGATGTGCATAGTTAAACGAAGCCCCATTCAATAATTGCCGACATTGCGCGTCCGTCAACTGATAGTCATCCGGATTACTGATGACTAACTCGTCGGCCGATTGTTTCAAAACCGACCATTGACTGATAAACTGGCCGTGTTCATCGATTAGCCATTCACTATGAAAATCCGGTGTCAGCCGTTTACGATTCGGAAAATCATTGGGCATCGGTTGGCCAATCCGATACTTATTGTGAAACCGCGCCGGTTCACGACGTAACCAATACTGCGGGTTCGCTTGTTGCCGATTCGCGACAAATTGGGCCAAAGCTTGTTCGTCTGTTTGACCGTTCTTTTGCCAGAAACGACGCATATATTGCTCGTTTTGGCGATCCAGATACAGCCTAAACTGATGTAATCGTTGATCCGTTAAGGGTCGCTGCCGAAACGCTAATTGAACACTTTTGGCAAATAACGTTAAAAACGGCGCATCTGGTGGCATCGCCGGATCAATTCGAAATTGCCGACTCCGTAATTGTAAAAACTGATGACTGTCTAATTGTGCTTCCAGTTGATTCAACACTAAATTAGCTTTTTGCCAATTGATAACACGATTCGTGGTTTGTCGCCCATATGCTTGATATAACCGCGTATAGAGCGGCGACCCAATCCGATGTAACTCACTATTATTTTTCCGATATTGCTGTACCGTTAAAGGACGTTGCTTAATATATTTGGCGTAAGCGCGTAAACTAGCCAGATCCCAATTAGCTTGTTCAAGCTGGTTAAAATGGGCGACTAATTGCGGCTCATTTTGAATTTGATACCGACTGGCGGTGGTCTGTTGCCAGATTAATTGTAGTTTTTTAACTCCGGCTGGTTGCTGACTCAACGCCTGAATGATTCCGATTTGCAAAGTGTTTCGTTGGTCCGTCGATAACGTCAAGTAATTGTCTTGATCGTAGGCCAATAGTAGTTGACCGCGAACAATGGCTAACAGCTCTTCCAATCCGGCCATTGGTTGTTGCGCTGGTGGCTGCAATAGGCTGATTAACTCACTTTGTAAAATAGTTAATTCGCGGATTTTCTGTCGCATGTTAATCACCACCCTTTCAGTTCAATTATACGAAATTAACCGAGAAAAGCCAAAAAATCGCCAGTCATCTTAACGGTCAAGATAACTGGCGATTTGCGGATGATGCTCAGAACCTACCGTGTGCATCAGCACTCACTCATTTAACGTGCTTTTGGATTACAATAATTTCCGCTTAACCTAAAATACCAATCATCTTCAGTTCAAGATAATTGGTATTTTCTGTTAATGCTCAATTGCTAAACGTAATCCAACGCACTCATTTGCTTTAACGCGCTTCTGCACACAGGCCCTTGTGCTTAGCTACGTCTGGCAAACAAAGTCTATAACCCAGACTTTATTCACCAGACTAGGCTAATGCTCAGAACCTACCGTGTGCATCAGCACTCACTCATTTAACGTGCTTCTCAGCCAAATTCTTCCGTCTAGCTACAAATAGCGAATCATGACTAAAATCAGTCATAATTCGCTATTTTAGGCTATACTCAGAATTTAACCGGCTGAGTCAGCACTCACTCATTTTACATTTCTCTTAGTTTTGCGACTCGGTCTTCGATTGGTGGATGGCTGTCGAATAGGTGCGAGGCCTTACCTTTGAACGGATCTGAGATGTAGAGTGCCGAACTTGATGGATCGGCTGCTTGCATCGGTTCACTCTCCGAAATTTTCAACAACGCATTGATTAGCCCTTCAGGATTGCGAGTCAATTCGACCCCTGACGCATCCGCTAAATATTCGCGGTTTCGTGACAACGCCATCTGCGCTAAGCTGGCAGCCAATGGGCCCAAAATCATTAGTAAGATTGAAAAGACCATCGCAATGACATTACTACCGCCATTATCGCGATCATCATCCCGGTCACGACCTGCGCCGCCCCACCAGAAGAAGTTATTCCCAATGTTAACCAAAATCGAAATCACCGCCGATAGCGCCAAGGCAATCGTTGATAGTCGAATATCATAGTTGCGAATATGTGACACTTCATGCGCAATGACGCCTTCTAATTCTTCACGATTCAATCGTTGCATAATCCCACTGGTCACAGCGACTGCTGCGTGTTGCGGATCATTGCCCGTTGCAAAAGCGTTGGGGCTGTCATCTTCAACGATAAAAACTCGCGGCATCGGGATTTGACCGACCATCGCCATGTCTTCAACGATGTGCCATAAATCCGGATACTGATTCGCGTCTTTGATTTCAACGGCGTGGTTCATTTGCATGACAACGTTTGTCGAATTACTAATCATGATTAAAATATAGACAATGGCTAGTACGGCTGCCAAGGTAACGCCGGTTAGCATATTATTCATAAACAGATAACCGATCGCGCCCCCGATTGCTAATACTAATGCGAAAAAACCGATTAAAACGTAAACTGTTTTGCGTTTATTTTGTGCAATTTGTTCATATAACATTTTTAATCACACTCTAATCGAATGAAACTTTAGGAACCGCTTTTTCTTCAGTTGGTGTTTCTAAGTAAGCCACTTTTTGGAAATTATGGGCACCAGCTAAAACGTTCCCGGGGAAAGTTTCAATTTTGTTATTAAAACGCGTTGCACTTGAATTAAATAATTGGCGCGCATACGCAATTTTATTTTCGGTATTCGTTAACTCTTCCATCAATTTGCCAAATTCAGCGTTGGCTTTTAAATCAGGATAACTTTCAGATAACGCAAAAATACTCTTCAAAGAATCCGTTAATTGGTTCGATACCGCCATCGTTTCTTGACGATTATCAGCTGGCATCTCGACCAATTGATTCCGCATTTTGATAACCTTTTCTAATGTTTCCTGTTCATGTTTGGCGTAACCCTTAACCGTCGATAGTAAATTCGGAATTAAATCATTGCGCCGTTTTAATTGCACATCAATTTGGCTCCAAGCTTCTTCCGTCCAGTTACGACTTTTAACCATGCCATTATAGGTACTGATATAAAAGCCAGCCGCACCGACCGCTAATAAAATTACAATTACAATTAACCACAGCATCATACATTCCTCTTTTCTTAGATATTGTCTTCATAGTATCAGACTCCGCACGACAAATAAAGAACTGTTAATTAATTTTACAAAAATTCAAAAGATGTCCGAAGCATGTTAAACTAACAGTAATACCAATCCACTTAGGAGGTCTCTTTCAATGTTTACGATTCATCCTCAAATTGCGGATAGCGGCCTCACAGACCCACGCTTCATTCACCCCAACGCCAAATTACCCGCAAGTTACGTCACGCTGTGTCAACAAACCAACGGTGGCTTTCTACAACGTTTCCGGTTACCAACCAGTGAACCAACTAGCGACGGCTTAGACCACGTTGAATGCCACTACATCGCTGGTCTTGCGACTGAGCACCAATCGGTCATTGATTGTTCAGACTTTCCCGCTTATTTAATCCCGTTTAGCCAACATCAAACCCAATACTTCGCGTTTGATTATCAACAGAATCCGACTAATCCGAGCATTCGCTACATTGATACGGAAGTCGATCAATGGTTAACCGTTGCCGACTCATTTGAAATTTTTCTCGCACAGTTAGGTACCAAAGCGATTGATCTATCCGGAATTGACGAATTTCCGTTAACCCCTTTACAACGAAACCACTACTTATTAGTGGCACAACCCAGCGAATTGACCACTTTACTGGAACACTATGAAAGTGATAGTCCTAAAGATTGGTTTTTAAGTTGGCTCCAATTTTTCGTCCAACATGGCACATTAGCGCAACAAAAATGTGCACTAGCTGCTTTCAATACCCAACAGCTCTACTTTAGACGCCAATTACCACCAACACTCGCTACCGATTTACAGCACGCTTTCAAGCAGTTACCCGCATTAGCAACCCTGTACGACCAATACGCGGCTAAATGGTCGTTCACTTATTAAAATAGAATCGAGATGACCTTTGTATGTTGGCAAACATTCGTCAACGCCTATTCAGACGACGTGAACAATGGGAACAAAATTTAATCGTCCTGTGGTTTGGCAACTTCATGGCCGGTGTTGCTTTTAGTTTAATCATGCCGTTCATGTCACTCTACATCGACACACTCGGCGATTTCACGAAAGCCGAATTAGGGCTTTGGAGTGGTTTAACCTACGCGATTACTTTCCTAGTGACCGCCTTAATCTCACCTTGGTGGGGTAAAATTGCCGATCGACGCGGCCGTAAACTCATGTTACTGCGCGCCTCACTTGGCATGGCCGTGGTCTTAGGCGCGATGGGCCTCGTCCAAAACGTCTACGAATTAATTGCACTGCGGATGTTGCAAGGTGTCTTTTCCGGTTACATCAGTAATTCAAACGCCTTAATCGCAACCTCCGCACCTAAAGCCAAAAGCGGCCAAGCGTTAGGTACCTTAACTACGGGGAGTGTTTCCGGAACGTTATTAGGCCCCTTACTTGGCGGGATTATCGCCGAAGCGACCGGTTATCGAACGACTTTCTTTATTACCGGTACGATTCTAATGATCGTCTTCTTCCTGTGTTTAGCCTTTGTTCACGAAGAATTTACGCCGATTGCTAAAGGCGACCAAGTGCCTGGTAAACAACTATTGCAAGAATTGAAATATCCACACCTGATTATCGGGATGTTTGTCACCACCATGATTATTCAAGCCTCCAACAATTCAATCAGTCCGCTACTAAGTCTGTACGTCCGCGAATTGATGCATCACGGTCACAATGTGGCTTTAATCAGTGGGGTTATCGCCGCCATTCCGGGGATTGCCACCCTGGTGGCGGCCCCCCGCTTTGGTGCATTAGGCGATCGAATCGGCTCCGAAAAGATTTTGATTGCCGGCTTAATCTTTGCAGTTTTCGTCTATATTCCCCAAGCGTTTGTTCAAAACGTTTGGCAACTCGGTGGTTTACGATTACTGGTCGGAATTGCCGATGCCGCTTTGATTCCCCAAGTCCAAACGATCCTTGCTAAATACTCACCCCATCAATCGGCCGGTCGTATTTTTAGCTACAATCAATCCTTCCAAGCGATGGGCAACGTCGCCGGCCCCTTAATCGGTTCCAGTGTTTCCGGCCTCTTTGGTTATAGCGGCATCTTTATTTCAACCACCGTTTTAATCATCGTCAACCTATTCTGGGTCAACCAAAATACCAAAGTCTTACGCGATCAACGCAAACAAAAAGCTTAGCCCAAATGGACTAAGCTTTTTTGATTCATTTAATATAGGTTATGCTCGAAATCTAACCGTGAGTACCAACGCTCATTTCTTTAACGTGCTAATTCAGCCAACTCCTTCCGTCTAGCTACAAATCGGGAATCATGACTAAGACTCGTCATAATTCCCGATTTTAGGCTATACTCAGAAGTTCCTGGCTGAGTGAGCACTTATTTTTTTAACGTGCTTCTTGAGTAGCCTTTTCCGGTTAACGACAGGATTCAATTTATGGTTAAAACCAACCATAATTTAAATCCTTAGGTTAATCCTCAAAGCCTGACCAACTCAATCAGCACTTATTTTTTTGTGAATCTCAACTTATCGGTG
>NZ_BAMJ01000041.1 GCF_000615805.1 Latilactobacillus fuchuensis DSM 14340 = JCM 11249 | reverse complement strand
CCCGCTTAAGTTTAAAAAACAGGTGTCATCGCTTTGAATCAAGCGGTGACACCTGTTTTTTTAATGGTTTTCTTCAGCTTGTTCAGTCGTTGAGGCTAGTTTTAAGGGGAGTTCAATCCGGAAGACTGAACCATGCCCAACACTACTTTCCAACGACACATTACCTTCATACCCTTCAACTAATTGTTGCGCGATGGCTAATCCTAAGCCGTTACCACCTTTTTCACGACTACGGGCTTTATCGACCCGGTAGAAACGGTGGAAAACGCGTTTCTTATCAGCTTCGGAAATTCCTTCACCGAAATCCTGAACGGCGACTTGGGCGTAACGTTCATCACTGGCAACCGCAATGTGAATTTCCTTGCGAGTTGTTGTATATTTAATCGCATTATCCAATAAAATAATCATAATTTGTTCGAGATGATTCCGATTAACGTTGACTAACGCCGGTTGATGCAAATCATCATCTAAAATAAACGTAAAATCGGGATAGAGCATTTCAAAGTTATGATAATTCTGTAACACAACCTCGCCGACATCGGTGACTTCCGCGGTCCCTTCAGTCACTGCCTGATCGGCTCGGGTTAAATCTAACATTTCTTGGATTAAATTCTTCATACGCAATATTTCTTGTAACGAGGCCGCTAACGATTCGGCAAGCACTTCTGGATCATCCTTGCCCCAGCGATTTAATAATTGTAGATGGCCTTCAATAATCGCAACCGGCGTCCGTAATTCATGCGAGACATCACTCACGAATTGATCTTGTTGTTCAAAATAATGTTGAATTCGATTGAGCATCGCATTAAAAGCGAGCCCTAAATCCGATAACTCGTCTTGGCTGCGCCCAGTTTCCGGAATTCGGACAGCTGAATTTGGTTCTATATTAATCGTTTCAATCGTCTTTTTCATGACTTCAATCGGTTGTAAGAATTGATTGGCCAATAGATAACCAATCACGGCACTAAATAACATCGCAAACAACACGGCCACGACTAACACAATCCGTAATTCATTCATCGCGTGATTATAATCGCGTAGATTATTAAGCACTTGAACGTACCCAATTACTTTGCCGGAACGCCCCGCTTTAATCGGTCGAATACCAACTAATCGGGTTTGCCCGAGTGTGTTTTGGCGTCTCAACGTGTTACTATCACCCTTTGGAAAAGTCCCAACTGAACCCCGGGAGGCAAAAACCCCTTGTTTATCAGCATTAAAGACTTTAACCGTGATATCTTGTTGGGCCAATCGCATTAAGGCTGTATCTTGATAAATTGATTTAGAGCCCCGCAATTCGGGGTCGAGTTGATTCGTCACATATTGGGTGGATAACGGTTGATCCGCTTGTGCTAAGCGCTGTTGGATCACTAGAACTGTATCATGAACGTTATCGATTTCTTTATTCAGTAAAATATTGGAAATACTACTCGAAATAACAATTGAAAAAATCGCAAAAGTAATAAAGATGGCTAGCCCGACGGCAGCCGCCCATTTTACTTTTAGCGATATTTTTCGACCCTTATTAACGACTTCAATGGGTTGGTCTTGTTCCGCATTCATCAAGAGCGCATCACGTAACCCGTACCACGAACCGTTTGGATGTAACTTTGTTCGCCAGCACGATCAATCTTATTACGTAAATAACGGATATACACATCCACCACGTTGGTTTCAACGTCTGAATCATAACCCCAAACTTTGCTTAATAGCACATCGCGCGCTAAAACAACGTTGACGTTTTCCATTAGGGTTAACAATAATTCATATTCCCGCTTGGTTAATTCGATGATGTCGTCACCACGCCGCACAACTCGGTTTTCTTTTTCAATCGTTAAATCACGATAAGTAACCGTTGTTTGTTTCGCAGCATTATGTTCACCTTCGATATCAATTCGGCGCAACAAAGCGCGTAAACGCGCCAATAATTCTTCAATCGCAAATGGTTTAACAATATAATCATCAGCACCGTGATCAAGGCCTGAGACCCGATCAATCACTGAATCACGTGCAGTCATCATGATGATTGGTGTGTTCTTAACCTGGCGTACCCGCCGACAAACTTCTAACCCGTTTAATTCTGGTAACATTAAATCTAATAAAATGGCATCCCATTCTTCATTTAAAGCAGCTTCCAAACCAGTCCGCCCATTAAAATGAACCTCAGTTTCATAACCTTCATGTTTTAGCTCTAATTCTACAAATCGTGCTAAATTCTTTTCATCTTCAATAATTAATATGCGACTCATGTGGTCACTCCCCAGAAATGAAATTTGATGCCTGCCATAAAAGCTCATCTAACCGACGCTTTTACTCATCATCAATTAATGTTACACAGAATATTCTCTTTATTATTTTAGCATAGATTGGGCTAAATAACTAACTAAACTAGCTAGCTGTAGCCATTATGTCGTTAAATTCAAGACTTAAAATGACTATACAAAATAAGTGATGAGTCTTAGTGTTCTGATATTAAACAAACAGGCTGCTTTGACGCGCGCCAGAAGGCATCAATTTCGGTTCAACTGGATAAGCAATTGATAACATGCTTCTGAGCTAACTTCTTCCGTCTAGCTACAAATCGGGAATCATGACTAAGTACCGTCATAATTCCCGATTTTAGGCTATACTCAGAAGCTGATTGGCTGAGTTTAACACTCAGACTTTAACGTGCCAACACCCACTGATTCCTGTGCCTAACCTAAAATCCCCCAATTATCCTAAAATCAAGATAATTGGGGGATTTTCTGTTAATGCTCAGAATCAACCCGTGGATGTTGACACTCAGTATTAAGTTTATTGTTCTTTATACCATGTGTAATGGAAAATACCTTCACGATCTGTCCGTTCGTAAGTATGCGCACCAAAGTAATCCCGTTGTGCTTGGATTAAGTTTGCTGGTAAGACTTCTGAACGATATGAATCAAAGTACGTAATCGCTGCTGTTAAACCAGGTGCTGGAACGCCTTGTTGAATGGCTAAAGCAGCCACATCACGAACAGCGCCTTGATAGTTTTTAGTGATCTCTAAGAAATAGTCGTCTAATAGTAAATTATTTAAATCGGCCTTATGATTAAAGGCATCGGTAATCTTTTGTAAGAAGCGCGCACGAATGATACAACCTTCACGCCAAATCTTAGCGATTTCACCATAATTTAATGACCAATCATAATGATCTGAAGCCACCCGCATTTGTTCGAAACCTTGGGCATAGCTCATAATCTTACTGAAATAGAGGGCTTGGCGAATCTTTTCAATCATCGCTTTTTGATCACCACTAAATTTAGCAACCGTTGGGGCTGGTAAAATCTTGCTAGCCGCAACTCGTTCGTCCTTCATCGCTGAAATATAACGCGCATAAACTGATTCAGTAATCAAGGATTGGGGCACACCTAATTCAAGCGCGCTTTGGGAACTCCATTTACCAGTCCCCTTATTGCCAGCTGCATCTAAAATCACGTCAACAATTGGTTTACCAGTTTCTAAATCATCTTTACGGGTCAAAATATCAGCTGTAATTTGCATTAGATAACTATCCAATTCGCCGTGATTCCATTCTTGGAAGACCGCGGCAATTTCTTCAACTGATAAACCGACGACGTTACGGAGTAAGTTGTAACTTTCAGCGATTAATTCCATATCGCCGTATTCAATCCCGTTATGCACCATCTTCACGTAATGACCTGCACCATTCGGGCCGATATAAGTCACACAAGGTTGACCATCTTCAGCTTTAGCTGACATTTGTTCTAGGATTGGGGCAACTAGGTCATAAGCTTCCTTTTGACCGCCTGGCATCATTGAAGGGCCTTCTAAGGCGCCTAATTCACCACCAGAAACACCCATGCCGATAAAGTTAATCCCTGACTTATCCAATTCTTTATTCCGACGGATTGTATCACCGAAGAATGTATTGCCACCATCAATTAAAACATCACCTTTATCCAATAAAGGTAATAATTCAGTGATGACCGCGTCAGTCCCAGCACCGGCTTTGACCATCAAAATAATTCGACGTGGTTTTTCAAGTGTCTTCACAAAATCAGCGATTGTGTAACTAGCGACCAATTTCTTTTCAGCGTGGTCTTGCATGACCGCTTCCGTTTTAGAACCTGTCCGGTTATAAATGGCGACTGTGTAACCGCGACTTTCGATATTTAATGCTAAATTCTTGCCCATAACTGCCATCCCGATGACACCAATTTGTGGTTGACTCATGTAAAAGGCCTCCTAATAATGTTCTAATTTTAATCGTCACCCATTAATTTTCCAGTAACGTGTTTACTCTGATTATGTTAGCAGAATTGGGGCTCAAATAAAAGGATTTTAACCGAAATGGACCGGTCCATTTTAATTTTTGGTACAAAAAAACGCCAGCTTAGTTGGCGTCATCGTTTTTAGCATCTAACATTTCTTTTAACTTCGCTAATTCTGGATTCGGTGCATATTCTTCTTCAGCTTGTTTCTGCGCAAATTCTTCTTCAGAAATCACGGCCCACGCTTCGCCAGCTGGCATCACGTTTTCCTGTTCTTCTTCGGTTGTTAGAATGTGGCTGGGAATATGCAACAAGATATGATCTTCAATCGCATTTTGTAACGTTAATGTTTCGCCTTCCAATGGGAACAACATATCAGCATCGGTAAACCGATCTAAATCTTCATCTTCAGGATCGACATAAATCTCACTAAACTTAAAATCAAGTGGTAATTCAACGGGTAACAAGCTGCGTGTTGAAGGTACCGTTAATTGGCCGACAACGTGAACAACGGCAATAATTGCCCGTTGATCAACGGTTAATTGGCCATCAACTTTAAATTCAGAGACATCGATAATATCGGGTTCTCTTTCTTGCAAGTTTCCCTTTAGTGCGAGCACTTCTTCAAACGGAAGTGGTCGATCGCGGTGTTTTTGTAAAGCTTGGACTGACCATTGTAACATTATTCAACATCCTTTCCCTGATAAAAAAGTGGTTGTCTTGCAAAATTCTGATGCGTATTCGTCAATTGCTCAAAGAGTCGATCGACACGCACTTCTAATCCTAACAAACCAGTCTCGGCCCCCAGCTTCGCCGAAATTTTACTAATTAACGGCCAAGTCAGTTGCTTTTTTAATTGGTGTAGATAGGTTTGCCCGACTTGGTTAAATCCTAACAAACGAACATACGGCTGCTCAAGGGTTTGCTGAATCGCCGTATCTTTAATATTTAAAAGAACGTATAAGCAAACGCGTTGTAACCGCGCATACGTGTACCGTTTGGTCTTTAAAGCTTGCAATAACGCTTCGTAGCTGTCAACTTGGGTGATAACCTTCTTAAAACGGTATTCCAGGCCTTCCGACATCTGGTAGACCTGTCTTAATTCGGCTAACGGCGTACTATTAATCCGGTATTGTAACAATGGCCACAGTTGCGACCACTGGACCCCCTGCTGCGTTGTTAAAGCCGCCATGGTTGTGGCCGGCACGACTGGTTGAACCGTGGTCAAATCAACTGGCGTGTGCGCCAATACTTTGCGAATCGCACTCGCACTCGCGTACACCCCAGTTTGAATCAATTGGTCGGCATGTTGCGCTTGTTGGCGTTCAATCGCTACCAATTGCATCGGTTGTGCTAATCGTGCATTAGCGACCGCATAACTAATGCCTAACAAATGATTCGGCTGATCGATAGAAAGGTTCAACGTTTGTTGATAGAATTCATTTAACTGCGTTGCATACGTTTTTTGATAATCGACAAAGGCTGCAGACTGCGCCGGTAAAGCCGCAATCTTTTGCCCGATTGTTTGATAATCAAAAGCCGCTTCTTCACTACCAAAGGCCACTGTTTGACACCCCAATTGGCTAATAAATCAATCGCGCCAGTCGCAAATCGGTCGGCTGGTTGAACGGCACTCGCAAATGGCAACTCGACGACCATATCCGCCCCCGCAGCCAATGCAAGTTGCGCACGCGTCCATTTATCAAGTACTGCCGGTTCGCCCCGTTGCACGTAATTCCCGCTCATACAAACAATCACGACATCCGCCTGTGACGTTTGTCGTGCCTGTTGTAATTGATAACGATGACCGTTGTGCAACGGATTATATTCAGCGATAATCCCCGTAACTTTCATAGCAACTCCTATTTAACGGCGCTAAAGAACCAGCGAACACTATCGGTTTGAACCGCATTTTGACCAAAATCAGCACTGACTTGAACATTTTTGAAACCAACCTGTTCCAAAGTCGTCGTGAAATCAGCCAGCGGATAAGTCCGTTCATGATGTAATTCATTCAATTCTTGATAACCGTCGATTTGGTCATCCCACACAAAGAAACTCAAATCATGTTCAACCGAATGGGGCACTTCGCCCGCATAACTGGTCCACATAAAAGCCGTCTCTTCAGTTTTATCGTTATACATAAAACCTGGGAATAAGTCGTCCATCTGGTGGAGCGAATGGGCGTCAAACAAAAACTGGCCACCAACGTTTAACCGTTGATAAACCTGTTCAAAGACCTGTTTAACATGGTCGAGATCGGGCATATAACAAATTGAATCGTCAAAACACGTGACCGCATCAAACGTCCCAATTTCACCTAAATCCGTCATATCCCCTTGCAATAAGGCAAAGTCACATCCGCCTCAGTCGCTTTTTCAGACGCAATACTGAGCATCTCTTCGGATAAATCTAACCCAACGACGTCCAACCCCGCTTGCTTGAGTAAAATGGCTAAATCACCAGCCCCACAAGCCAGTTCTAAGACGCTAGCTTGGCCTTGTAGCTGTTCAAGCGTATAATCACGCCATTGTGTGTAAAGACTATGATCCATCAACCGATCATAGACGGTGGCAAAACTTTGATAAATCATTCTGCCGTAATCCAATCAGCAACATCGACCTTTGGTGCTTGATCCCATAATTCTTCGAGTTGGTATAAATCACGTTCTTCGGACATGAAGGCGTTAATCACTAAATCGCCAAAATCCATTAAGATCCAACGTGAGCCTTTTTTACCTTCGATACTCTTAACGAAGACACCCTTTTCTTCTTCGGCATCTTCAATTGCAGTCACAATCGCCTTTAATTGGCGTTCTGAACTCCCGGTTAACATGACAAAATAATCAGCTAATAAACTGATACCTTCCATATTTAACGCAACGATATCTTCTGCGCGTTTACTATCAGCGGCTTTAACCGCAATTTCTAACATTTCTAAACTTTTCACTAATAATTCTCCTTTATTGTTCCTGAGTGGGTACCCAGGCATTGTAAGTATCAATTGTTTTTGGATAAATCTTTTTTTGACCTTTAATTAAAAAACTTAACGTGTTTAAAATTTCATACCGCACACCGGCTGCTAAATCAGCCTTTGCTGTTTGACGCGCTTGCTCGATGCCCGGAAAATCACGGCCCGGTTCGATAAAGTCGGCGACGAATAAGATTTGATCGATCAGGGTCATTTCAGGCGCCCCAATCGTGTGACGGCGAATGGCATTCAAGATGATGTCATCATGGATGCCTAAATCACGTTCAATGAAATACGCACCAACACACCGTGCCAAATCGCATTCCCGTAATTTAATAAATCAGGGTCAAAATGATTGGCTTGAATCGCCGCAATAAACGTTTCATCTGGTAGCTGTTTGGCATAATCGTGAACCAAACCCGCAATGGCGGCCCGTTCAACGTCAGCGCCATTTTGACGGGCTAATTCAATCGCCGTTTGTTCAACGCGTAAACAATGTTCAAAACGACTGGTTGATAGATTAGCGGCCACCTTTTCGACTAATTCAGCACGCGTATACGGCACTAAATCGGCCTGATAAACGAATTCACTCATGATATAACCCTTCTTCTTCAATATAGTCAGCAACTGCTGTTGGGACTAAATAACGAATCGAACAGCCTTGTTGCACTTTCTGTCTAACTTGTGTCGAACTCAACGCGATCGTTGGTGCATCGACCCACAGCACCGGATACGGCGTTTGTTTCGAATACCCGGGTCGTTCGACCCCCACAATTTGGACCAATTGGACTAAATCATCAATTCGGTGCCAAGTCGGTAGATAATCAACCATATCGCCACCGATAATCAGGTAATAATCTATTTCGGGGTGCTGTTGTTTCAACGTGACGATTGTATCGTACGTATAGCTAATCCCACCGCGGTCAATTTCAGCTAATGACAGTCTAAACAACGGATTAGCCGCAATCGCCCGTTTAACCATTTCAACACGTTGGATAGCCGGAATCGTCTCTTTGTGATCGACATGCGGCGGGTTAGCATCCGGCATAAATACTACGTAATCTAACCCCAACTGATTAGCGGCTTGATCAGCCATCATCAGATGCCCAATATGTGGCGGGTTAAAGGTGCCCCCCATAATCCCGACTTGCGGACGTTGGCCATTGACGGCCACTAGTTCGTCTGGTGCCGTTTGAATGGTGGTTTGTCTCAATGTTGTGTTTTGCATCTCATCACCCTATCGATTAACGCCCGAGTTTGGTCACAATTGGTGAAATCTTTTGATATTTTTCTTTATGCGAAGCCTTATAAACGACTAAAGTCCGGCCGATTTTTTGTGCAATTTCCATCCGGCTGTCTTGTTGTTTTAAATAGTTCGCTAATTCATCAACAGTGACTTCCGTCGTTTGTAAAAGGTTAATTTTAACCAATTCACGTTTTTCGATCGCTTCTTCGATTTGTTCAAAATAAGTTTGACTCAAACCGTTTTTACCCATTTGGAATAGGGGTTTGGTGGTCTGTGCTAGACCTCTTAAATAATGCTTTTGTTTGCCTGTTAACACAAGTTCAACCTCTTTCTGATTATTAAATAAGTGCTTTACGAATCATGACCGAAACCCCTTTAGGCGCATAACCAGCGACAACGACGTCTGCTGGTAATGTAATCCACCCTAAACCGGCAAAGACTAAATCGCTCTTTTGCTTTGTCGAAAATTCGTAACGGTGTAATTCTGGAAAATCCGCTAAATCTTCTGGATGTGGTGGCTGCAATAAATCACCTAAGTGTTTGCCATAAAAATCATCCGCATTTTCCAATTTAGTCCGGTGAATGTAAAGTTCATTGTCGAAATAACCCACGAAACCAGCCCGGTCGCCTTGAATGAAATCAAACCGTGCAAGGCCAGCTAAAAACAATGTTTGACCCGCGTTTAATTGATAAACTTTAGGTTTAACTTGTTTTTGAGGGGCAATCAAGCGTAAATCTTTGTCATGTAAATAATGGGCCATTTGTTGGGCATGGATAATCCCTGGTGTATCAATTAAAGCATGGCCGTCATCCAATGGAATTTCAATCCGATCTAACGTTGTGCCTGGGAATTGTGACGTTGTAATCACGTCTTGCATGCCGTTCGTCTGTTTGATGATCCGGTTAATTAACGTTGATTTACCAACATTAGTCACCCCAACAACGTAGACATCGCGGCCTTTGCGTTCGCGATCAATCAAAGCTAATAATTCGTCGACCGAATTACCCTTTTTAGCACTAATCAACATCGTTTCAATGGGATGTAAACCTTGCTCTTTCGCTTCTTTTTGAATCCAATTAATCATCTTATTCGGATTCAAAGCGGTTGGTAAGATATCCACTTTATTCCCAACCAGAATCACGGGATTGTCACCGACAAATCGGTGTAACCCAGGAATAATACTCCCGTTGAAATCAAAAATATCCACCACGTTGACGATTAAAGCGTCACTATCACCAATTTGGTTTAATAAAGCTAAAAAGTCATCATCACTTAATTGAATATCGCTAATTTCGTTGTAATGACGTAATTTGAAACAACGTTGACAATAAAGTTGACCTGTTTCCAATCCTTTTTTTAGGACTGAGCTAGGCGTGTACCCTAATTGATTTTTATCCGTTGTTTGAATCTTTGCACCACAGCCGATACAAAATAGTTCTTCTTGTGTTTGTTCTTCGATTGAATCAGTCATTTAAATCCTCCCGCCATGTTAAGTCAGTATTTTTTTTCAAGAGTTGTTGCATCATATATTTTTCAAAGAATCGATTGATTGACGTATTCCAAGCATCGCTATCGATAATGGGTTTCACTAAAATAGTCCGCACGCCAGCAACGTTGCCCGCATGCATATCCGTAATCAATTGATCGCCGACCATCACGACTTCGTGCCGTGATAATCCCAATTGTTGATGTGCCTTGGTAATCCCGCCCGCAAGTGTTTATTCGCCCGTGAAATAAAGGGCAAGTTGAAGGGCGCTACCGCACGTTCAACCCGTTGATGGCTGTTATTAGAAACGACCATTACCGGAATGCCAGCAGCTTCTAGTTGGGCCAACCACGCTTTTAATTGCGGTGTCCCGTTTGGATTATTCCAGGCAATTAGTGTGTTGTCTAAATCAGTCAACACAGCTTTAATCCCATGGGCCTGTAATTGGGCTGGTGTTAAGTCGTAAATTGCATTAACCATCCAGGTTGGTTTAAAGTTATTTAACATGCATTGTCTCCTTTTATCTAGTCACTGGTTAATTATAGGGTATTTGCCACTAAATTGCACCTGTCTACAATTAATTATTTCAGACTCATTAATCCCCGATTATTCGATAAAAAGCCCGTAATAAGTCAAACTAGTCGACTTTTAAACCGCTTTCTGTTACGTTTAAAGAAATTGTAAAGGATGTGTTGTTATGGAAAAATTTGGTTTTAATCAATTTGGTGATCCAACCGTTTTTGAACGCTTTGAACAAGCAGTACCAGTTCCTAAAGAACAACAGGTCCTCATTAAAGTGTTGGCTTTCGGGATCAACCCCTACGATGCACTTTTACGGAGTGGCAATCAACAAACCGTACGTCCATTGCCATTCCCAATTTTCCCAGGCGCAGATGTCGTCGGTGAAATTGTCGAACTAGGCAGCGCCGTTGATGACTACCGTGTCGGTGAAATCGTGATTAACCATCGCAGTCTGGGTGGCTACAGCGAATTTGTAACGGCTTCGACGAATAAGATTATTCGTAAACCCGTTAGTTTAAGTATCGCTGAAGCCGCGGGTTTACCAACCGCTGGCATCACGGCCTACAATACGCTCATGCACTTTACGCATTTCAAACATGGCGATTCAATCGCGATTATGGGTGCTAGTGGTGCTGTAGGTAATTTACTCGTTCAACTCGCCTTAGCGGCTCATCTAGACGTGACCGCCATTGCGCACAGTCGCAATCGCGAATATCTAGAATCATTTGGCGTCCAACATATTCTGGCTTACGACGCACCAGAATCATTAGTGACAATTAACCGTCAAATTAAAATTGGCGTCAACACGAGCCAGAATCCTGAATCAGCCCAATTACTCAATCAATTAATTGCACCGAATGGCTATTTTGCCAGCACCACCATTTTACCAACTGAGGACCAGCAATTAGCCGATGTCACCTATCAAATGGTTTATCCACGTAAGGACCAACCGTCTTTAACGGCCCTTCAAGATTTAAGTGAATTAATCGATCAAGGATTAATCCACGTGACCGTTCACGAAACGTTACCATTCACTTTAGACGGCGTGATTACCGCACATCAATTATTAGCCACTCATCACGCCCCTGGTAAAATCATCATTTCACGTTAATCACTTAATTTTAGCTAATTTAAAAGGCTTCATATTCTAAATAGAATACGAAGCCTTTTTGAATAGCTTAATAACTAATTATTTGTTTAATGCAGCTTTAGCAGCATCTACAACTGATGTAAATGCAGCAGCATCATTAACCGCTAAATCAGCTAACATCTTACGGTTCATATCGATTTCAGCTAAACGTAAGCCGTGCATCAATTGGCTGTATGAAATATCATTCAAACGTGCAGCAGCGTTGATACGAGTAATCCATAATTTACGGAAGTCACGTTTACGTTGACGACGATCCCGGAAAGCATAACGGTATGAAACCATTACTTGAGTATTTGCTGATTTGAATAATAAATGTTTAGCGCCGCGATAACCCTTGGCTAATTTTAAAATCTTTTTACGACGTTTGCGCGTCACTGTTCCACCTTTAACACGTGGCATAAGAAATTCCTCCTTGAATAACAAACAACGTCAATGCGTTGTTGTACTGATCTAATTTTTACTGACGTTCAGATGTCTATTTAAGACCTGTTAACATCCGACGGATCCGACGCATGTCGCTATTTGAAACCATTCCAGATTTTCTTAATTGACGACGTTGTTTCTTACTCTTACCGTGGAAACGGTGACTAGTATAGGCATGGGCGCGTTTTAAACCGCCATTACCGGTACGTTTAAAACGTTTTGCTGAAGCACGATGTGTCTTAAATTTTGGCATGATATTTCCTCCTAATGAATCAGAAACAGGTTTTTATTTTTGGTCTTTAAGCGGTTCTAACATTAAGAACATACTACGGCCATCCATCTTAGGACGTGCAGTTACTTTCGCAATGTCCGCTGTTTCCTTAGCAAGTCTTTCTAATACGCGTTGACCAATTTCTTTATGCGTAATTGCTCGACCTTTAAACCGAATAGAAGCTTTCACTTTATCGCCTTTGCCAAGGAACTTACGTGCATTGTTCAACTTAGTATTAAAATCGTTCTGTTCAATTGTGGGACTAAGACGAACCTCTTTGAGGTTAATGGTTTTCTGCTTTTTACGAGCATCACGTTGTTTCTTTTGAAGCTCGAAACGATACTTACCATAGTCCATAATACGAGCAACGGGTGGTTTTGCGTTTGGTGACACCAAAACGACATCCATATTAGCTTGTTCAGCTAATGCGATCGCATCTTGAGTACTCTTAATACCAAGTTGTTCGCCATCTTGATCAATTAAACGCAATTCTCGTGCACGAATACCATCGTTAACCATCAAATCTTTTGCTATGACTTTCACCTCCATAAAGTTTAAAGAGAAAATGCAGCTAAGCACTAAAAAACGGGCCCTTTCAACAGAAAGGCCCGCGCGTTCTAATGACTTAATTCGTCCGAATTAGAAACTATCAGCCCAGAGACATCAAGTGTCTACTTAGGCGAGAAGCGGGAACTTCTGCTTTATTTCTCAACAGACATTAGTATACCGAGATTAGATTATGAAGTCAAGCTTTAATTACCATATAAATTATCGAGTAATTGTGTGGCCTTCACTTCATCAATATTATGGGTCCCAGCGAGTTGCATGACAAGTTCTAATTCAGTTTGGAGATAATCAAAGACACTCTTGACCCCTTGGCTCCCACCTAAGGCTAATCCGTAAATCACTGGCCGACCAATGGCCACGATGTCAGCCCCTGATGCCAACGCTTTAAAGACGTGTTGGCCACGACGAATACCACTATCAAAGACGATTGGCACCCGTTTATTCACGGCTTTAGCGACCACTTGCAATGAATCAAACGCCGCTGGTCCACCATCTAATTGACGACCGCCGTGATTTGACACCCAAATCCCTTTAGCACCCGCTTGAAGAGCAATTTCAACATCTTCTGCCGTTTGCACCCCTTTTACGAAGACTGGTAAATGCGTGTAATCAGAAATAAATTTGACGTCTCTAGGACTTAGGCTTTGTTTAGCTGATTTATAAACCACGTCCATCGTTTGACCGACACCACTTTGGTAGTCTTCCACAATTGGTAAGCCAACTGGGAACGTAAAATGATTTCGCTTGTCAGTTTCCCGGTTACCACCAACGGTTGCATCCGCCGTTAAAACAATCGCTTTAACGTGATGAGCCATCGCTTCATCTAAGATTTTACGGTTAATGTCATCATCTTTACTCATATAGAGTTGGAACCATTGTGGGCCACCATGGGCCGCATCCGCCATATCAGCAATGCTTGCTGAGGCAAATGAACTCATCGTTAGAATTGAGCCGTAATCGGCAATTCCTTTTGCCGTGGCAGCTTCACCTTGCGTATTCGCTAGCTTGTGCGCTGCAACGGGGGCCATGATGATTGGTGATGTCAGTTGATCGCCAAATATTTCAGTCTTCGTGTCCGGATTTTCAATGTCTCTTAAAACATGGGGCACAATATATTTATGATTGAATGAGGCAATATTTTCTTTAATCGTATAGAGATCGCCTGCGCCGCTGTAAATATAGCCGTAGCCATCTTGTGGGATCACTTTACCAGCATCTTCTTCTAGTTCGTATAGATTGATAATATTGAGTGCTTTCTCTGCTGAACTTGTTACATATTGATTATTTGCCATTTTAAAGACCTCCATCGATCGTGTAATCGTTTACAATTTCATTATAGCGCTTTTATGGTTGTGCACAACCAATTCAACTTATAAATCGTTAATTTCATTAATAATATTCAATTTAACCTAAACTAGTATTAAAGACCACTCGTTTTTAGTCCTTATTAATTGCTAAAATTAATTGATCATTTAATATCATTCCCGCTATCAAAAAA
>NZ_BAMJ01000042.1 GCF_000615805.1 Latilactobacillus fuchuensis DSM 14340 = JCM 11249 | reverse complement strand
CTTTCAACGACTGAGATTAACAACGGCATGAGTTTTAGAAGAGTATCAAATCAATGAGTTCATCAACATCAAGGCCGACAAGATTACAGCCGGTACGGTTTTAGAAGAGTATCAAATCAATGGGTTTATTAACTTGAAATAGGGGGCCTTAAACATGAATAGGAAAGAATCTAACAAGAAATCAAGTAGTTGGGGGCATGTCATTGGTAATTGGTTTTTATGTTTTATCGGTGCGTTAGTTGCAAGTACTATTCAATATAGATTAGTGGGAAATGGGTTATCAGTACTAGGCGATGCTCTAGTAGGTGCTATTCTATGTTTAATTATTAATCGCGACGATCGTGCTTTTATTTTCGATAAATTGAGTTAAGTAAGTTTTGAAGATGGTTATTATAAATAACTAACAAGTAAAGTAGATTTAAAATATAAATAAGCAGAGTTAGTGGATTAGCCGCTAGCTCTTTTTTCTTACTATTGAAAAGCGTTCTCATTTAGCTTAAAATGAAAAGTGTATAAATGCGCGATTATGCGCTCATGGAGGGTCATCAATGTCTAAATTAGAAATCATCGATTTACACGTCGGTATCGAGGGTAAAGAGATTTTAAAAGGTGTCAACTTAGAGATGAGTACGGGCGAAATTCACGCCATTATGGGGCCGAACGGGACTGGTAAATCAACGTTATCAGAAACCATTATGGGTAATCCTAAATATGAAGTCCTACAAGGGCAAATTAAATTAGATGGTCAAAATATTCTAGAAATGCCGGTCGATGAACGGGCACGCGCTGGTCTTTTCTTGGCGATGCAATACCCTGCTGAAATTCAAGGCGTTACGAATGCTGAATTCATGCGTGCTGCGATTAATGCCCGCCGTCCTGAAGATGATCAAATCTCAGTCATGGCCTTTTTGAAAAAATTAGACAAACAAATGGCCTTTTTAGATATGACTGAAGAAATGGCTGAACGTTATTTAAACGAAGGTTTTTCTGGCGGTGAAAAGAAACGCAACGAAATTTTACAATTAATGATGATTGAACCTAAATTCGCCATCTTAGATGAAATTGATTCTGGTTTGGATATCGATGCCTTACAAGTCGTTTCCAAAGGGGTTAACGAAATGCGCGGGGCTGATTTTGGTTCGCTGATCATTACGCATTACCAACGGTTACTGGATTATATCGTGCCGGACTATGTGCACGTTATGATGGGCGGTAAAATTGTGACGACTGGCGATGCTAGTTTGGCACAACGTTTGGAAGATGAAGGTTATGCTGGTTTGCGTGATGAATTAGGGTTAGATCTTAAACTAGTTGACGAAGAAACCAAGTAGGGGGCGATTTGATGAAAAAACAATTAGCAATTACGCCCGAACAAGTGGCCGACTTTGCCACATTACACCAAGAACCAGCCTGGTTTATTGAAATGCGTCAAGCCGCACTCGCTCAAATCGATTCGTTAGCACTTCCAATTTTTGAAAAAATTAACTTTAAACATTGGCCCGTTATGGCCGCTGACAAGCCACAATTAGTGACGTCCAGTGCCGATTTAGTGCCAGAAACGGCACAACAATTAGATGCCAGTCAACCGTATATCATTCAAGTCGGGCAAACAACGGTTAAGATTAATCTACCAGCAGCTCTAGCGGCTAAGGGTGTGATTTTTACCGATATCTTTACGGCCTTACGCGACTATCCGGAATTGGTCAAAGCTTATTACATGCAAGTTACGGTTAAACCCGATGAAGACCGCTTAACGGCCTTTCACACGGCGTTGATGAATAGTGGTGCTTTCTTGTATGTGCCGAAGAACGTGGTCATCAAGGAACCAATCACGGCGTATTACGTGCAAGATAGTACGCAACCGGCTGATTTTATCCACCACGTCTTAATTGTCGCTGAAACCAATAGTGAATTTAGTTATCTTGAAAATCTACAAACCGCTGGCGATCATAAAAATTTAGCGAACGTCGTGGTTGAAGTGATTGCCAAGGATAATAGTCACGTTCATTTTGCGTCAGTCGATTCATTTGGTCAATCGGTGAGACTTATTTAAATCGGCGTGGACATTTAATGCGCGATGCACGGATTGACTGGGCACTTGGTTTTATGAATGATGGCAATATTATCGGTGATTTCGATTCTGATTTAGTCGGTGAAGGCTCACACGCTGAAACGAAGGTTGTGGCAATTTCAACCGGTAAACAGGTTCAAGGGATTGATACGCGGGTCACGAACATTGGGCAACGGTCAATTGGCCATATTTTGCAACACGGTGTCATCCTAGAAGATGCGACGTTAACCTTTAACGGGATTGGCCACATCATCAAAGGTGCGAAGGGCGCCGATGCGCAACAAGAAAACCGCGTCTTAATGTTATCTCGAACAGCACGTGGGGATGCTAATCCACTCTTATTAATTGATGAAAATGACGTTCAAGCTGGTCATGCGGCCAGCGTTGGCCGAGTTGATGAACAACAAATGTACTATTTAATGAGTCGTGGCCTATCGAAAGAAGTGGCTCAACGACTCGTTATTCGGGGCTTCTTAGGCGCTGTTTTAGCCGAAATTCCGGATAAAGTGGTCCGTCAACAATTGACGGCGACGATTGAAAGGAAGTTAATTGATGGTCAAAAGTCTGAATAACATCCGCCAAGAATTTCCGATTCTCGATCAAATCGTGAATGATGAACCGCTCATTTATTTGGATAACGCGGCCACTACGCAAAAACCACAAGCAGTGATTGATGCGATTGTTGACTATTATCAGACTGATAACGCCAACGTTCATCGCGGGGTCCATACATTGGCCGAACGGGCGACAGAACAGTATGAAGCCGCGCGTCAAAAGGTCCAACGGTTTATCAATGCTGATCAAAGTGCTGAGATTATTTTCACTAAAGGCACAACGCAGAGTTTGAATTGGGTCGCCAGCCATTTTGGCCCGCAAGTCGTTCAAGCTGGCGATGAAATCCTGATTAGTTATATGGAACATCACAGTAACTTGGTGCCTTGGCAACAATTGGCGCAACAGACTGGCGCGAAGCTGGTTTATATCGATTTGTTACCAGATGGCCAATTAGATTTAGCGGACGCGAAGGCTAAGATTGGTCCGCGGACGAAGATTGTCAGTTTAACGCATGCTTCAAACGTGCTCGGAGTGGTTAATCCGATTCAAGCGATTGCGCAATTGGTTCATCAGTTTGGTAATTATTTAGTCGTGGACGGCGCGCAAGCCATCCCACACATGCCGGTTGATGTGCAGGATTTGGACGCAGATTTCTACGCTTTTTCCGGTCATAAAATGCTCGGTCCAACTGGAATTGGCGTTTTATACGGTAAAAAAACGCTACTTGAACAAGTCACGCCAGTTGAATATGGTGGTGAGATGATTGATTTTGTCGAACTGCAACAATCCACTTTTAAAGAATTGCCTTGGCGCTTAGAAGGTGGCACGCCGAATATTGAAGGCGCGATTGCCTTGGGCGCTGCAATTGATTATTTAAATCAAATCGGCATGGCACAGATTCAAGCGCACGAACAAGCGCTGGTCGCTAAGGCCATTCCAGCGTTACAAACAATCGATGGCTTAACGATTTATGGGCCGCAAAATGCGCAAGACCGGACGGGTGTGATTGCGTTTAATCTAGACAATCTACATCCTCACGATTTAGCAACCGCCCTCGATATGGAAGGCGTGGCTGTTCGTGCTGGCCACCATTGCGCGCAACCATTAATGAAATGGCTCAACGTCGCCGCCACTGCGCGGGCTAGTTCTATTTATATAATACGGAAGCCGATGTTGATAAATTGGTTCAAGCAATTCAAGCCGCAAAGGAGTTTTTCCAAGATGGCACTCTCTAAACTAGATAATTTATACCGCCAAGTGATTCTTGATCATTCACAACATCCGCACCATCATGGTCATTTGGACACGGTGGATCATGAAATTGAATTACGCAATCCAACTTGTGGCGATGTGTTACAACTTGAAATTGCACTACAGGATGGCAAAATTAGCCAAATCGCTTTTTCGGGCGAAGGCTGTACGATTAGCCAAGCCTCAGCCAGTATGATGACCGATGCCGTTCTTGGTAAGACACCCGCTCAAGCTGAAACGATGATTGAACGTTTTTCAGACATGATGATTGGTGACCGGCCTGATGAAGATTGGGAAATCCTCGAAGACGCAGCGATTTTGCAGGGAGTCCAACAGTTTCCGGCGCGGATTAAATGTGCGACCCTCGCTTGGAAAGCCCTGCATAAAGCCTTAATCAGTGACCAGCATTCCGCCGTTAGCGGCCAGATTGTGAACCATGCAGAAACGGAGGAAACAGATTAATGACAGAAGAAGCAAAAACAACGATGCCGCAATTTGAAGAATATGATTACGGTTTTAGTGATGATGTTGAACCCGTTTTTTCAACGGGTCGTGGTTTAACCGAAGATGTCGTTCGCGCCATTTCACACGAGAAAAAAGAGCCCAAATGGATGCTTGATTTTCGTTTGAAATCATTTCACGCCTACGAAAAAATGCCAATGCCTGATTTTGGGCCTGATTTATCGCAATTAGATTTAGAGAACATGTTATATTATCAAAAAGCGACCGATAAACAATACCGTGATTGGGACGATGTGCCCGATAAGATTAAGGATACCTTTGAACGTCTAGGGGTGCCCGAAGCGGAACGTAAATATTTAGCGGGTTCGAGTGCGCAATATGAATCTGAAGTGGTTTATCATAATATGCATGATGAATTTGAAAAACTCGGGATTATTTTTACTGATATGGATACCGCACTTAAAGAATATCCGGATATTGTCAAAGAATATTTCAGTACATTGGTTAAACCAACCGACAATAAATTTGCCGCTTTGAACTCAGCAGTTTGGTCAGGGGGCACGTTTATCTACGTGCCTAAAGGGGTTCGGACTGATACACCAATCCAATCCTATTTCCGGATTAATGCCGAAAACTCGGGTCAATTCGAACGGACTTTAATTGTTGTTGATGAAGGCGCCAGTGTCAACTATGTTGAAGGCTGTACGGCACCCAGTTATTCAAGCGATAGTTTACACGCGGCCGTCGTTGAAGTCTTTGTCAAACGGGATGGTTATTGCCGTTATACCACGATTCAAAACTGGTCGAAAAACGTTTATAGTTTGGAAACCAAACGGGCGCAAGCGTTAGAAAATGCGACGATGGAATGGGTCGATGGTAATCTAGGTTCTAAAATTACCATGAAATATCCTAGTATCTACCTCGATGGCGAAGGCGCACACGGCACGATGTTGTCCATTGCTGTCGCTGGTGAAGGCGTCGACCAAGATAACGGCGCGCGAATGATTCACGCCGCACCCAATACGTCTTCTTCGATTGTTTCTAAATCAATCGCCAAAGATGGCGGCGCTGTTGATTATCGTGGGACGGTTCGTTTTGAACGGAATAGTGATGGTTCATTTGCGCATGTCGAATGCGATACGATTATTATGGATGAAAAATCGAGTTCTGATACGATTCCGTATAATACCATTTTAAATGGCAACGTTTCGATGGAACATGAAGCCAAGGTCTCTAAGATTTCCGAAGAACAACTCTATTACCTAATGAGCCGCGGGATTTCGGAAGCCAAAGCCACCGAAATGATTATCATGGGCTTCGTCGAACCATTCACTAAAGAACTTCCAATGGAATACGCCGTTGAATTAAACCGCTTGATCAGCTATGAAATGGAAGGGTCCGTCGGTTAGCATTTAAAAAAAGCTTCTAAGTATTGATCTATCAATACTTAGAAGCTTTTTTTATTATTGAGGATAAAGTGAATCGTGCGTTAGCAATTGATGCCGTTTGTAAATACTTGACTCGTTTCTATGAATTTTTCAGTGGGACTTAATGTCGTTATTCTTTTGTGCATAAAATGTAGTACGATCCGCGGCCCATTTGAAGGGTTGCAGAATATAATACATTTTCTAACTCAAATTTTATGGGCATGGTTTGTGTTTTTAAAATGAGTTTACAGTTATTGTTCTTTGCGTAATCTATTATTCTATTGGCAACTTCAATGTCTGAAGGGTAATTAAACGTCGACAATTCAATATAAAAAGAATTTTTAATCATTTTTTTCAATGAATCAACAATTTTGCTCATAAGTACGACCCCGTTAATTTTTCTTTTGTTGTTTGAAAAATAGTATAGCAAGCATCCCGCTGACAATAAAACTAGCGATAATGATTGATAAATAATTTGTGAGTATAAATATTAAAGCACCAATCAGGGGTGCGACAATTGCGCCAATCAACCAAAAAAGACTATGGGTTTGCAGCGTTGTTCTCATCAATAACGTGTTCATGATGATCCAAAAAAGCATCTGTAAAACGTAAATAGTGGTAATGCTGATAAAAGCTAATCCAGGGCCTTTTTCAATAATTGGCAGAACAATCATACCGATTATATTTAGAAAAATTGAGAATAACAGGGCGTAATAACCGCTACGTTCGTAATTTTGTTGACTACGTTCATCTTTTTTCATCATTAGATAGCCTACTTTCGTTTGGGTTAGTTGTCGAAGAAAAAAAGCGATTCGATAGTTGTTTGAAATACTTGCGCCAGATTATGTGCTAAATCAATCGAAGGTTTATATTGTTTATTTTCAATAAAGTAAATGGTTTGTCGACTGACACCAACTAAATCCGCTAGCGCTTGTCGACTTAAATGGATTGCTTCACGTCTATTTTGGATATCGTTGTTCACTGACTCACCCTCTTTCGTTAAGTGTACTTAACAATCGGTGAAAAGTAAAGTGATAATCCTCAGTCGGCCTAAAATGAAAGCACTCTAATTTAATTCTCCTTGACTTCTAATAATTCGATTGATAATATCATTAGTAAAGTATTTTGATGATGCTGAGGTCGGATGTTGAAAAGCCCTTTTATGGTGGCGTTAAAAACAAGAGTTGTCTGACTTAAAGCTATTTTTAAAATCAATGTAGGAGAAAAATTTGATTAATCAAAATTTCAAACGCTTATTCATAGGTCGCTCCATCAGTAACGTTGGTGATAGTTTATATGCCATTGGTTTGTCCTGGTATATTTTTTCACTGACCAATTCCAGTCTCTGGGTGGGGATATTAAACTTTGCGTTATTTATTCCTAATTTATTCTCTTTTCTTTTAGGTGATTTTATTGAAAGAACTAATAAAAGAAAACTATTAGTCTTTATTGAATTAGGACAAGGCTTATTCTTATTGCCCATTATTCTATTAATTGCATTCCAGATGGACACGACTATGAAAGCTAGCTTAATTTGTATATTTGCTTTTTTGATTGCAACATTTGGGATGAACGCCTATGTGGTACAGGACGTTTTGATGCCGGAGATTGTTACGGAAAATCGGCTTTCAAGTGCTTCAATGTACATGTCTTTTTCCTACAATGCCATGGACTACGTTGGCAATGCGATTGGGGGCTTTTTATTAAAAGTATTTAGCGTTTTTTCATTAATGATCATTGATATTATTTCATTTATTGCCAGTGCCTTTTTGTTTATGAAAATTGAAATGCCAGATGTGCCTGAAAATGTCGCGACCAATATTGAAAGGGAAAAGACGTCTATCTTTAGCGGAATTGCATTAATTCGGGCGCGCAAAGATCTCCTATTAATTACGCTTTTTGGTGGACTCGCCAATTTTTTCTTCGGGGGATTAGCCGTTTTTGCCGTCTTGATTGGTAAAGAATTAGGCGGTGCAGGCTTTTATGGCCTGCTTTTAGCAATTGAATCCATTGGGGTGACAATTGGGACAACACTGTTTGCTAAATTATTATTAAAACACTTTAAATTAGGTAGTCTATTCCCGATTAGCTGTTTTGGAATGGGCCTTTGTTTGACAATTTCATGCTTGCTTAAAAATAATTATCTGTTTTTAGGATTTTGGGCAATCGCTTTTATGTTCCAAGGACTTAATCGAGTGGTTACAACGCCGTATCTGCAAGCCAGTCTGGTTCAAGGACAACGGGCGAAGTTTTTTAGTGCTTTTAATACCTTAACCGTGGCACCATTACCAATTGGCTCATTATTTTTTGGGAAGCTAGCAACGATAATTGATTGGCAATTGTTTATCATTTTATTTGCAATTTATATGGTTATCTTTGGTTTACTTTTTAAGGCAAATCGGAAAATTAAAAATTTTGTAGAAGGTAGTTCGAACTGAGTTATAACAACAAAAGAAACGAGCTGCCTGATAATCGGTAGCTCGTTTCTTTCGTTATTATTAAGTTTTAAAAAGCGATTTATTAATGAATGGCGGCTAGCCTATTGATGGCGTTTAACCGCACGTCGAACAAAATCAATGGCCGCGCAACTTAAGTCATAAATATTAAATAATACATCGATAAAACTCACAGAAACCAGCTCCTCAATAAGATAATCCGCTTACATTTTTAATTGTAACAGATAGTTGCTGTTAGCAATATACCAACACCGTTATTTAACTATCTATTTGGTATAATGGCATTAAAGCAGTTATCTGGAGGTCTATATGCACATCAGAAATTTCGAACCGACTGATATCAAATCGGCCGCTGAATTATATGTTAAAACGTTTCAGCAGGCGCCTTGGTCGGAGGACAATCAAGTTGCGGATATTGAACGTCATTTTCAACGGTTGCTGTCGATGAATACGGCGCAATCTTGGGTTTTAGAGGTTGATCATAAAATTGTTGGGATCGCCTTAGGTTTTGTGCGGTCTTGGTATCGGGGTGAAGAGTACCAACTAGATACATTGTGTATTGATCCGGAGAAACAAGGTCAAGGCTACGGTAAAGCGTTGATTCAGGCGCTGCAAGCTGAACTAGTCGCTAACGACGTGCACGCCATGATTTTGGATACTGATCGTGGGATGCCGGCTGAAAAATTCTACCAGAAATTGGCGTTTACGAAACTGGATGATTCCGTTTTGTACGCAATTGAGTTTTAGAAAGAGACGAAAGAGGATTGAGGTTACAAGATGAAGTTTAAGAAATTAGCGAGTGCGGCCACAATTGTGGCCGCGCTAGCAGTGGGTTACCATTACGGCCAGGCCAATCCGACCACTAATCAAGCGAGTCAAAGGACCAGCACTTCGAGTACAACGACGTCCAAAAATATTGCGCCTGAATACAGCACACTAGCGGCGCGGGATTTTAAATCCGGGGATGCGGCTTATCTACCGGTGAATGACGGTAAAAGCACCTTGTCGATTGCTAATTGGCAGACTGAAAAAATTGATTATGGCGCTTTGGATGCGTTAAACCGGACGACCACGGTCACTGGGTATTTATCGAATCGCAATTTGGGTAAATCAGAAGGTCGTTCGAGTCAGAACTGGCAACCAACGGGCTGGCATAATCAACCGGTCACGATTAATGGTCGCCGAATGACGCCCCAGAATCGCGGGCATTTATTAGCCTATACGATCACGTTTAATTTTGATCAGAACGGTCACTATCAGCAAGGTACGGAAGGTAGTCTGGATAATCCGTTAAATCTGGCGACTCAGTCCGAATATAGCAATCAAAAAACGATGCAAATTTTTGAAGAAAAGGTGCGTGATGCACTAGCGGCTAGACAAAAGGTCATCTATCAAGTCACGACAGTTTTCCGGGGCAATGAACTGATGCCGCGGGGCTATTGGGTACAAGCCATCTCAAGTGATGGGTCGCTCAACTTTAATGACTATGTCTGGAACATTGAACCGGGCTTGCAGTTTGATTATGCAACTGGCCGATCATCCAGCGATGCGACAACCAAGGTCAGCGGCTTCTCGACCAATGAAATTGTTGAAAAAGCGAAGCAATCGATCAAACAACCCCAGAAAATTATTCAAAGTATTACGGACGTTTTTAAATAAACCAGCTGTGACAGAACGCGGTTGTCAATTGCCTATCAAGTTAAGAAATCAGATTATCCCGAATTTAGGATAATCTGATTTCTTTGATTTAAACGGAAATTGATGCGTTATGGTGCGCGTCGAAGAAGAATGTTATTGAATATCAGGATGCTTAGACCTATATTGCAGTCTTTTTTAGTTGGCCGACTGATTGACAATTGATAGATGGTCATCTATATTAAAGATAGATAGTTATCTATGTAGGGAGTGACATGATGGATTATTTACGTTTATCAAAAATAATGAAGGCGATGGCCGAACCGAATCGTCTGCAAATATTAGATGTAATTTCAACAGGTGAAAAGTGTGCGTGCCAAATTTTAGATCATTTTGATTTTACACAACCCACACTTTCGCACCACATGAAAGTCTTGATGGAAGCGGGACTAGTAACGGCGCGTAAAGCCGGTCAATGGCAGTACTATTCACTAGTGCCAGAACGGCTGGCAGAATTTCAAGCACTAACAGCTCAAATTTTTAAGTTAGATTCAGAAAAGAGAATAGATAAAAAGGAGTTGCTGATTAAATGACTGCTGCACTTGAAATTAAAGGTTTAAAAAAGGTCTATTCATCGGGCGTTGAAGCATTGCGCGGGATTGATTTAACGGTTGACGAAGGGGATTTCTATGCGCTTTTGGGGCCAAACGGTGCGGGTAAATCGACGACGATTGGGATTGTCACCTCGCTGATCAATAAAACAGCTGGGCATGTTCAAGTTTTTGGTCATGATCTCGATACGGATTTGGTTCGTGCCAAACAACAGATCGGATTAGTCCCCCAAGAATTTAATTTTAACCCGTTTGAGACGGTCCAACAGATTGTGGTCAATCAAGCGGGTTACTACGGTGTGCCCCGCAAGGAAGCTTTGATTCGCAGTGAAAAGTATTTGAAACAATCTGATTTATGGGAGAAACGCAACGTGCGCGCGCGGATGCTTTCCGGCGGTATGAAACGCCGCTTAATGATTGCGCGGGCCTTAATGCATGAACCGCGTTTATTAATCTTAGATGAACCAACCGCGGGCGTCGATATCGAATTAAGACGTGAAATGTGGGATTTTTTAAGCGCATTGAATGCCAGTGGGACAACGATTATTTTAACGACGCATTATTTAGAAGAAGCCGAGATGCTGTGTCGCAATATTGGGATTATTCAATCGGGCGAGTTGATTGAAAATACCAGTATGAAAGCATTGCTGGCAAAATTACAGTTTGAAACCTTTATCTTTGATTTGGCTGAAGGGACTCAAAGCCCTGAAATTGAGGGTTATCAGAGTCACTTGGAAGATGCCCAGACTTTGGTAGTGGAAGTTGAACGCCATCAAGGGGTTAATGCGCTGTTTGAACAGTTAAGTGCGCAAGGGATTAAAGTGCTGTCGATGCGGAATCAGTCGAATCGCCTAGAAGCCTTATTTTTGAAAATTACGACAGAAAACCAATCGGGGGCGAAATAGGATGACGAATTTATATTTAACGGCTTTAAAAAGTTTAGCGGTCAAAGAAACAAACCGCTATTTAAGAATTTGGGTCCAAACGTTAGTCCCACCAGTCATCACGACCTCACTCTATTTTGTGATTTTCGGCAAAATGATTGGCGGTCGGATTGGTAATATGGGTGGTTTTTCTTACATGGCCTTTATTGTGCCCGGTTTGATTATGATGTCGGTTATTACGAGTTCGTACGCTAATGTATCATCGTCCTTTTTCTCGCAAAAATTCCAGAAGAATATTGAAGAATTGCTGGTCGCACCAGTGCCGACCCACATTATTATTTGGGGATTCGTGATTGGTGGACTCGGGCGCAGTATCTTAGTCGGGGCCTTGGTGACGATGATTTCCTTATTCTTCGTACCATTACACGTCTATTCATGGTTGATGGTGATTGTGACCTTTTTAATGACGGCGATTTTGTTCTCATTAGCCGGTCTGATTAATGGTATTTTTGCACAATCTTATGATGATGTGTCGATCGTGCCGACGTTTGTGTTACAACCGTTAACCTATCTGGGCGGCGTTTTTTACGCGATTTCAATGTTGCCGCCTTTTTGGCAGGCGGTTTCAAAAATCAATCCGATTGTCTATATGATTTCTGGTTTTCGGTACGGTTTCTTGGGGGTTGCGGATGTCTCAATTGCGGTCTCAATCACGATTTTAGTGCTATTCATCGTCGTGTTATATACGATTTGTTGGTACTTGATTGATAAAGGAACGGGATTAAGAAGTTAAATTGACGGTTAAATATGGATAATCAAAAATTAGAATAGATATACATAAATACACGCCTATCCTGTATTACTGGATAGGCGTGTATTTGAGTTTAAAATTTTTAATTGTTAGATGAGATTTCTAATAACCATAATCATCGGAAGCGGCACCTTGATTTTCAATTACTTTTGCTGACATACTTGGAATTGATATCTTTCCGCTCATAGTTGATTTATAGCTAATAATACCGTTACTGTATCCTGCAGCATTAACTAAATCATCTTCGAGTATTCGACTACCGGCTAAATCTGAATTATTAATATCGATAAGCAGAACATTATCATAGTTTCCATCAACTGCTAATCTAATTTGTGTTTCACCATCGTCTTCCATTACTTGTAGTACTCGACCTGTGAAGTATATTTTTTTCCCTAAATAATCATCGGGAGTTCTAGCGACCTGATCATACGTAATACCGGATTGATATGAGGCAGGATCTTTTTCCTTTGCTTTTTCGGCAGCAACAGCAGCTTGTGATTCGGATTCGGCACGAACACTTGATTCAGATTCAGCAACCAGTTTTGATGATTCACTGGCAGATTCAGATGCTCTTACAGTAGATTCACTCGCAAGTTTAACGGATTCACTTGCCGAATTTTTTATAGAAGTTTCTTTAAAGGCAGGCCAAAGTTTTTCAGCCTTTAAAATATCTCGATTTAATTGTGTTTTCTTTTTTGATGATTTTAAAGTAGAAACTTCTTTTTTTACAGAAGCGATTGTTTCTTCCGTAGTGCCACTCAATAGTTTAGTATGTTTTGAGTTTGAAAAAAGAGCATCAACATCGATAGTCGCTTGTTCCAATTCTGTAATTTTTTTCGTGGAGCCTTTTTTTGTTGAAACTTGATTACTTGAATCAGTGCTAGATTTACTATCATCTCCAGATGTAGTAGCAATCAATATTGCAGATAGGACTAATATGATAATACTAGCGATTAATTTTTTCTTGTTAGGATTCTTTTTCCAGAAATACCAAATCCCGACAGCAGATGCGATAAAAATAATTGTAAATATGATACTCATAAATATCTCCTCCAAATAATATGAATTATATTTCAATAGTCATCTTATTGATAATCCGGTGGTAAAACAGCATATTTCCCAAAAATAGCCGTTCATTTTACGTTTACAGTGGATGATTATATGAGAGTAACTATCAAAAATATAGTTCAGTATGATGATTATATTATCATAGCGTAAAAAAACGCTTATTTAACACTCGTTAATAATATCCAAATATTAGTGAAGTGTCAATTATTAATTGATACAATTGTGAATATATGCTAATTAGTTTAAAGTCGCGGAAATATTAAGCATATATACTAAATCTAATTTATCATCGATAATGTCGATGTATTTTCAAAATATTAAGTAATAGCATATGATTGTAATAACCAATATTGCATATCCATTTACACCCCGCCCACCAACCACGTATACTTGAATTATATTAATCGCTAGTATAACAAATATGTAATGTATAAGTTGTGTAAATCGATAT
>NZ_BAMJ01000043.1 GCF_000615805.1 Latilactobacillus fuchuensis DSM 14340 = JCM 11249 | reverse complement strand
CACCATTGGGAATGCTATTAAGAATTGTGAGTAATAATAGTATGATTGCTTTAATTTCAGGGGCTTTATGCGGACTTGGCGCTTCAGCGGTACTACTTTTAGTACGACAATGGGTGCTTTATTTAAGTGATCAGGATGAAGTCCATAAAGGCTTCTTACAGTCATCAAGATTTACGTTAATGCAAATTGCGAGTGTGTTAGCGATGATGCTAGCGGGAGCTCTGGTCACAATTCTTGGGAAAAACAATCAGGCCTACGTTATTGTGCTAGTCAGTTCAGCGTTGGCAATGCTGTTAATCCTACTATTACGGATTCCTGAAATCGAAATTCCAGAAAGAAGCACTAATCTTTTTAACGTTTTACCGCATGATAAGTTAAAGGGAATCAGTTGGTACTTAGTATCCGTTCTATTAGGAATCAGTAGCTCAGTTGTTTCGGCAATATTACCGGCTATTATTCGCGGTATTGGTTGGTCAATTTGGCAGACAAGTGTGATCACGACGATTGCCACACTCTTAACGTTAGGTTGTTCATTTTTATTCGGTCTACCAAGGGTCAGCCAAAGACCAGGAGAATTCTTTTTAGGCACGCAATTAGTCATTGGTCTATTAGCGGCACTATTACCACTATTGATTGGGATTAATCAATTAAATTTAGTGTTTTTGGCCCTAGCAATAGAAGCGTCACTGGCCGGTTTTTACATTTTGAAAGAGATGATGGAATATCGGTTGATTCCAAAAGGAGAAGCTTTAATTTATCTCGGGTTGATTCAATCCAGTTTTTTAGTGGGCGATTCTCTAGGGAGTCTTTTGGGGAGTTATTTATATAATCAATTTGGCGTCAATCGATTATTCATTGTGTTTGCGGGCTTTAGTTTAACGGCTACCGTATTGTTCTATTGCTTTTTTAAGTGGTATTCACGGACAATTCAGTGATAATCGAGTTTTGGCATAGCTAGTTTATTTGTTAATAGTTAAAATGACGGTAGCGTTAGGCCGCCATTAATCCACTGCCACAGTAATAGTTGGGTTCGACCAGAAACTTTTTCATGGTCCAAAATAGATTGGGCGGTTTGACGATCGACCCAAACGGCATCAAGGGCTTCTGCGGCTTCTAAATGAGCTTTTCCGGGAGTTGCATCGGTAATCACACAAATAGCCTGAGTGATGGCACCGTCGGTAATCCCGGGCGTCGAATAACTGGGTTTAAAGATTTGTTGGACCGTAACGTGTTGATAACCGGTTTCTTCTTGAATTTCACGCTGAATCGTTTGCTCAACGGTTTCGCCGGGATCGATTAAACCAGCGGGACTACCATAAATGTAGTCGTTGAGTGGTAAACGGAACTGTTTGACGAGGAGAACTTGGCTCGCATCCTGGTTCAAACAAAAAATGCCGACTGCCGCCGCTTTTAAAGGTTGTTTTAAAGTGTTGACGGTTAAGTCAGCTTGTCGACTGACAAAATGGTAGTGAATTAATTGGTGTTCATGATTTTGATAGACGGCTTCATAATAGTTGAGCCAGCGATCCGTTAATTGATTTTCAAGGGTGAGTAATTTAAAAGGGGTCATTCATTTTTACCTACTTTCTATTAATATTGTACACCGAAAAGCGTTAATTAAAAATAGATGGGAATACTTAGGCAATTATCAGTTAGTTTAGTTAGTTAATTAAATTAAGCTGAACTGATTTTGAAAAAAACAATGTAAATGATAACGAAATCAAGCATTTTATTGAAAAAATAATTGATTTAAGATTAAAATAAGATTATAATAGCCTTTATAGATTCTAAGCAAATGATAAGAAAATTCTTGGATAGCCAAAATTTCAGTGATGGAATTGTCTATTTTTAATAGTCGCTATCAAATTCTTAGTTTCCAAAACGATAAAGTATTAGGTGGGGTATTTATAATGGAAGAGAAACACGAAAAAACATTCTTTGGTCAACCGCATGGCCTATCGACGTTATTCTTCACAGAAATGTGGGAACGATTCAGTTATTACGGGATGCGTGCGATTTTACTATTTTATATGTATTTTGCATTAGATAAAGGTGGTCTTGGTTTTGATAAGACTACGGCAATGTCAGTCATGGCCATTTACGGTTCATTGGTTTACTTAGCCAGTGTTGTTGGTGGTTGGATGAGTGATCGTCTCTGGGGTAGTTTCAAGACTGTCTTCATTGGTGGGGTCCTCATCATGTTGGGCCACATTGTCCTATCGATTCCGATGGGCGCGACGGCTTTATTTATCTCAATCGCTTTGATTGTCGCGGGGACTGGGTTATTAAAACCGAATGTTTCTGAAATGGTCGGGAGTCTCTATAGTGAAAATGATCGCCGGCGGGATGCTGGTTTCAGTATGTTCGTCTTCGGGATTAACCTAGGGTCATTTGTAGCCCCATTAGTTGTTGGGACCATTGGGATGTCATTTAACTTCCACATCGGTTTCTCATTAGCGGCTGTTGGTATGTTCTTCGGTTTAATCCAATACTGGCGCGGTCGGAGTCAATTTAATAAAGAAAACTCAAAACCAAATGATCCAATTGATGCTGGTGAATTAAAGAGTGTGATTCGTAAAATCGTGATTGGCGTCATCGTAATTATCGCTGCGGTGCTTGCATTACAATTCACTGGCCATTTAAACATCGATAACATTGTTTTAGCCATTTCAATTGTAGCAATTGCGTTACCAATTATCTATTTTTCACGGATGCTATCAAGCCAAAAAGTCACTAAAAAAGAACGTTCACGGGTATTGGCTTACATTCCGTTATTCATCGCTGCCGCAGTTTTCTGGGGCATTGAAGAATCTGGTTCCGTCGTCTTGGCTTTGTTTGCTGAAGATCGGACCATCCTACATCTTGGGAGTATGCACTTAGCTGCGTCTAATTTCCAATCATTGAACCCATTCTTCATCATGCTATTAACGCCATTCTTCGTTTGGTTGTGGAGTACTTGGAAGAAACAACCGTCTGCACCTGGTAAATTTGCGGTCGGTCTTATGTTTGCAGGGGTTTCGTACATGGTGATGGCCCTTCCTGGGTTATTACACGGTACGGCTGGTCGGGTAAGTCCTTTCTGGTTACTCGGATCATGGTTCATCGTCGAAATTGCGGAAATGTTAATCTCACCAATCGGTTTGTCGATTACGACGAAATTAGCACCCAAAGCGTTCCAATCACAAATGATGAGTATGTGGTTCTTAGCGGATGCTGCGGGCCAAGCGATTAACGCACAACTCGTTCGTTTATATTCACCACAAACTGAAATTAAATACTTTTTAACCATCGGGATTGTCAGTGTCATCTTCGGGATTATCCTCATTTTCTTCGTGAAACCAATTCACAAGTTAATGGAAGGTGTCGACTAAATCGATCATATTAAAAAAACTTGATTATTTATACATAATCAAGTTTTTTTTGCATTTTAGGGTTGCAATTAGGCCCATAATTTTGTAAGATAATATAGTTGAATCGATGAGATGAAACGTATGGAGGAGTAGCGAAGAGGCTAAACGCGGCGGACTGTAAATCCGCTCCTTCGGGTTCGGTGGTTCGAATCCACTCTCCTCCATTTTTTATTGGGCTATGGCCAAGCGGTAAGGCAACAGGTTTTGATCCTGTCATGCGCTGGTTCGAATCCAGCTAGCCCAATTTAGAGCATCAGAAAAAGCGTTAAGCTGTAATTGCTTAACGCTTTTTTGTTGCATCGATTTTAAATAATTGACTTTATAGGGCTAGTTCGTTATCCTTTGAAAGAAATATAGGAAGAGGTGCACTTATGAAAATTGGATTTATTGGTGTCGGTAATATGGCACAAGCAATGATTAAAGGGTTGATTAAGGCTCAAAAAATAACATCAACTGATATTTTGGTCCATAGTGCACACGCCACAACTTATGAAGCCGTTGCAAAAGAATATCAATTAACACCGGTTGCGGACAATGCAACTTTGGTGGCGGAAGCCGATATTGTTTTTCTAGCGGTTAAACCGTACATTGTCCCCCAAGTCCTTGAAGAAACGGCTGCGGCCTTTAAAGCGCACAAAACAGTGATGGTCTCGGTTGCTGCAGGATTATCATTAGATAAATTAGCCGAACAAGTCGGTCAATCAGATTTACCAATCCTCAGAATTATGCCGAACGTCAACGTGGCGAATCAAGCCGGTATCACAGCAGTGGTGGGTAATTCACAAGTAACCGAAGACCGATTAACGGCCGTTAAAGCAATTTTAGCCCAATTAGGGGGTGTCGTTGAAATCGGTGAAAAAGATTTTACCACTTTCAGCGCTTTAGCGGGTAGTTCACCCGCCTTTGTTTATTTATTTATCGACGCGATGGCGCGCGCCGGCGTTAAGCATGGTTTGAAAAAGGATGCTGCGACTGAAATTGCGGCCCAAGCCGTCTTAGGCAGTGCCCAAAACGTTTTGATGAGTGACGATTCACCGTGGGATTTAGTTGACCAAGTCTCATCACCAGGTGGCACAACCGTTGCCGGTCTATTAGCAATGGAAGAAGCCGGCCTAATGACCGCCGTCGTCAAAGGCATCGACGCAACAATCGCAAAGGACCTAGAAAATCAAGAGCGCTGATCCATACGGTCAGTTCTGAGCATTAGCCTAGTTTCGCAAATGAAGTCCGGGTTGTGGACTTCGTTTGCGAAACGTAGCTAAGCACAGGAACTTGTATGGAGAAGCGCGTTTAAAATCAAGAGCGCTGATTCGAGTTGGTCAGGCTTCGAGGATTAACCTAAGGATACGGATTATGGTTGGGTTTAACCATAATTTGAATCCTGTAGTTAACCGGAGGGGGCTACTCGAGAAGCGCGTTTTAGAAGAAGGGCGTTAACTCAAGCGAGTAGGCTTCAATAATTTAAAAAAATAAAGATGTATGGTATAATACAGGTAATCGAAATTATTCATAGACACACTAGAGCGCGCGGATGGCAGTCTGCGTGCTTTTTTGTACTTTAAATTCGTAATTTAGGCAAAAAAAGAGACAAGCATGGCAGTGCTTGCCTCGTGGCTAATGTTGCCTATTTCTTCCCTGATTTTAGCCATTGTTGAACCAATAATAAAATTAGTCCCACAATCAAGGGAGCGACCACGGTCGAATCGAAATTACTCACAGAACACACCTCCCAACTGAGCCTGCGTTGGTTGGCAACTTAAAAGCACGTTAAGATAGAAGAGTGTTGGCCCTGGAGCGTGTTTATTAGATTAATCAAAAATAACCGAGTAATGCCAAATTAATGGCATTACTCGGTTGTTTTTGGTTCTTCTAACGAAGCTTAGCGTCTTCTATCAGTTGTTGGCATAATTCATGGCTTAACCGACTGCTGGCGGTCGAGATCGGTGAGGGTTGGTCATTTTCAATCGCACTAATAAACGCGTCAATCATTGGCGCAAAACCACGATTGGTTAGCGTTGGAGTCCAATCGGCGACAGTTTCAAGCTGTTGACCAGTTGCTTGTTGGTGAACTAGCTCAGTTAAATTATTGACCGTGTAACGACCGGTTGGCGTCTGGACGGTTGCGATTTCTTGATTAGTGCCACTTTGCATATCTAACGTCACGGTGATCAGTTGGTGTGGCGTTTCCAGTTGAATACGTGCTATCAGTAATTCATGTTGATCGGTCTGTTGGCAATAGGTGCGGACTTGGTAATCGGAACCGATATCGCCGGCCAGATAGAGTGCAGTGTCTAAGGGATGAATCATTAGATCATAAATCGCAAATGGTGTCGGTTGTAGCGTATCGATGCGAGTTTTAATGACCTCGATTAAATGCTTAGTGGGCAGTGCTGCTAATTGTTGGATCATGGGGCAAATCTCCGATTGAAGCCAACCATTAATAACCGGTTTTGTTGCTTAGCGAGTTGGTATAAAGCGGCGACTTCAAATGGTTTTTCGCTCAACGGTTTGTCGATAAAAACGTGTAAGCCGTTTTCCAACGCCTGGCGCACGAGCGCGTAATGAGTGGGTGTCGGGGTGTGGATAAAGAGTGAGTCTAAATGACTCGTTAGTAGGTCATCGATTGAATCGGTCGCGTGGGCAAAATGATATTGGGCTTGTAATTGGGCTAATTTAGCCGGTTGACGCGTACATAAATACCAGTCAACCCGGTCTTGCATTTGAGCCATTACCGGCAAATACGCTTTTTGCGCGATGTTGCCTAAACCAAGCACGCCAATTTTTAACATTGCATAATCCTCCATTAATTATTGATAGCCTAAGTGTAACAAATTTTAAAGAAAACGGTTTAAATATTCTAATAGCGACCCTTGATTTTTTGGTCTATACCATTTATACTGAAGGTAATCAAATAATAGAGGTGGATGGATAATGGCAGTAAAAGTTTTAAAACACGCGGTAATCTATACAGGTGACCAAGTAATCGAAGACGGGTATATCCGATTCGATGATAAGATTTTAGCCGTTGGACCAATGTTTGAATACAAAGCCCAAGCTAATGAAGAAGTTCGTGATATGAAGGGAGAAACAGTTGTTCCCGGATTTATTGATGTCCATTGTCATGGTGGTTATGGTTTCGATACGATGGATGGCGAAGCTGACCAAATCAACGAAATGGCGACAAAGATGATGCAAAATGAAGGGGTCACAACCCTTTTTGCAACAACCATGACGCAATCAGTTGAAAACATCAATCACGCAATGTCAGGCGTTAAGATTGCTGCTGAAAAGAATCCAGTGATCCAAGGGATTCATTTGGAAGGTCCCTTTATTTCAGCTGTCTTCAAGGGTGCTCAACCAGAGGAACATATTAAAAATCCTGATATCGACATTATGAAGCACTGGAATGAACTTTCAGGCAACCGCATTCGTTTAGTGACGTATGCCCCTGAAAATCCTGGTGCTAAAGAATTTGAAAACTATTGTTTAGCACACAACATCATTCCTTCAGCAGGCCACAGTAATGCTACTCGCGAACAAATGACATGTAGCAATGCCACACATATTACGCATTTATACAATGCACAACGTCGTCTACAACATCGTGAACCTGGTGTGACTGGTCATGCGTTATTGGAAGACAGCATTTATTGCGAAGTGATTGCTGATGGTTTTCATATTGCACCTGATATGATTAAATTAGCTTACGAATTAAAGGGACCAGAACGGATTGATTTAATTACTGATGCAATGCGCGCTAAAGGGATGCCAGAAGGCGAAAGTGAACTTGGCGGCCAAAAAGTAATTGTTAAAGACAAACAAGCCCGTTTAGTCGATGGCACTTTAGCTGGATCAGTGTTAACCTATAAGGATGCTTTTAAAAATATTCAAAAATTCACTGACTGTGGCATTTTCGAAGCTGTTTTAATGTCTAGTGTTAACCAAGCTGAAGAATTCGGTTTGACGCATAAAGGTAAAATTGAAGTTGGCCGTGATGCCGACATGAACGTCTTTAACCAAGATCTTGACCTTGTAGCAACTTATAGCTACGGCAATGGTTACCAACATTAATAAATAGTAGGAGTGTGTCCCATGGAATCACCTGTTTATATTCAAATTCATAATCAGATTAAAAAGGATATTGAAGCCGGCAAGTGGTCGATTGGCGACAGAATTCCCTCTGAACGAGAACTGGCTTTAAATTTTGAAGTGTCGCGAATGACCTTACGACAAGCGGTGCAGACCTTGGTTGATGAAGGTATTTTGGAACGACGAATTGGTGCCGGTACGTACGTTGCCAATCAGAAAGTCCAAGAAAAAATGTCAGGGGTCACGAGTTTTACGGAACTGATGACCGCCCAAGGCAAACAACCGTCAAGTAAGACGATTTCGTTTCACATTGCTAACCCGTCATTAAGTGAAGCTGAGAAGCTCCATCTTGAAGAGGGCCAGCAAGTTTTACGGATGGAACGGATTCGCTACGCCGATAATGTTCCGATTTGTTTCGAAGTCGCAACCGTCCCACAAAGCGTGGTGGCCGATTTCAGCAAGTCTGAGATCACCACGTCTTTCTACAAGACGTTGGAAGAAAAAGGCGGCTACAAGCTCGGTGGTGCTCAACAAACCGTTTCGGCGCAGTTGGCTTCTGAACGAATTGCCGAATTCTTAGATATCAAACGCAACGGTTCCATCTTAAAATTACGCCAAGTCTCATTCTTAGCGAATGGTGAACCATTCGAATACGTCCGCACCCAATACGTTGGCGAACGATTTGAATTTTATTTGGAAAGATAGGCACAATTAGGGCAAAGGTCCGACAAAAAGGCAGTTAACTCAGAGTATTGTGAGTTAACTGCTATTTTGTTGGCGAAAATGTGAAAGGTTACACGGCTTGATGGTCAATAGCCTCAAATAAGCTGTTTAAATTTTTCTTAATTTATGGTACATTTTTAATGATGTGAAAAGGGGGATTTCTATTTGAAAAAATATGGATTAAGTTTCATTATTCTAATGGCAACACTATCATTAATTGGGTGTGGTGTGGATAAAGATAAAACGCCAGTGAAAAATAAGGATACTGAAAGTGAATCAGTTCAGAAAAAAGCGACAACTTCTAAGAAGCGTGAATCTGCGAAAAATGAATCAAAAAAAAGCGAATCGAAGAAGGATGAATCTAAGAATGAAAAAACTAGTTCAGCAGAAGAAACTAGTTCAAATAAAACGCAAGAAAAGTTTATGTACTCCTTAATTGGAACCTGGCACAGTACGGATAGTAAAACTACTTATAGTGCAAATGGCACTTTAAAACAGGTCTCTGATGCAAGTGGCATGACGAATGAAGGAACTTACAAGATAATATCGCAAACTAAAGATAGTTTGACAGTTCAACAAACGATTACTGTTAAAGGATCAGGGGAGAATGTCCAGAATGAGACATTTAAATTTAGTGATGCGAGTCAATTTAATGATGGGTTAGTAACCTGGAAAAAATGAGGAATTAATAAATGAATAAAAAGAAAATATCGTTGTTAATGTTTAGTTCAATAATTTTAACCCAATTGGGTGCCATTCAAAATGTTAGTGCAACTGAAGTTAGTAATAACAGTCAAAAAAATGCGGAACAAATTCCAAGTAGCCAAGTTGGAACGAGTAGCACCGCTTCAGAAAGTTCTAACAGCGTAAACAGTGCATCGAAAGCTAATTCGCAATCATCAAATCAAAATACTGATAGCCAAAAACGTTCACAAATTCAAAGTACCAGTCGTAGCAGTCAAACGACTAGTAAGGTTGAAACACAAACAGCTAATCAAATCTCGACTTTATCAAATATTGTGAACTTTAAAAGTACCGTAAAAGTTAAAAATCAACAAGGATCACATTTAATAAATGAAAAAACAGGTGCAATAACTAAAAGTTTAGGCTTTAAAACGTCTTGGTTAACGAGTAAAAAAGCAACTGATAGTAAAGGCCAGACCTGGTATAAAGTTAGTGGTAATGAATATATTTCCGCTAAAGATGTCTATGTAAAAGGGACTAATATGTTGGGAACACCCACTACTTTTAAACAGGTTGTTAAGATAAAAGCAGGTAACGGTTCTGCATTAGTATCTAGTACAGGTAACGTTAGTCGAACATTAAGTAATGGTTCTAGATGGAAAACTTTCCAAAAAGTATCAGATGTTTTTGGCGAAGAGTGGTATAAAGTAGGTACTAATGCATATGTTCGTGCGAGTGATTGCTATTTAGAAGGGCAATCAATCTTTAAAAATCCGCAAGCAATCAATAAAGTAACCATCACTATTGTTAATAGTAATGGTGGCAACTTGGTTAAAGATGACGGTGAAATAACCGGTAAGTTAAAGTTTAAATCAAATTGGTTAACATCGAAGACTGTCGTTAATAATGCTGGCGTACTGTATTATAAAGTTAGTCGTAATGAATATGTTTCATCAGCAGATGTAAAAGTCGTGAATGATGAGACTCAAAAAATTAATAATTTTCAAGCACAAAATGGAATTATTACTATTTTAAATAAGAATGGTGCCAAAACAACGACCCAAACGGGTAACAAGAATGGCGAGCTAAAATATACATCACGTTGGAAATACTCAAGTATTGGGACTGATATCTACGGGATAAAATGGTACCGAGTAGGGACTAATCAATATGTAAGCTCTGCAGACAGTACGACACAAAATGAAAATATGTTTCAACAGGTACAAGCATATAATACTGTATTAATGGTTTCTAATTATAAAGGGGCTGTCATTAAGGACAGTTTTAATAATAAAGGGAAAACATTACCAATTTATTCAAGTTGGCAAATTACGCAAAAAGCAATCGATAAAACAGGTGGTGTTTGGTACCGGGTCGGGACTAATCAATATGTATCAGCAACCGATATGCATGCTAAAACAATCAGTGTTAATAAGGACATGATTGCGGGTTTACCCAACAATCATAGTTCGAATGAAATTATTGTGGCCCATGAATCTGGGACACCAGCAGAAGCTAATAATCCGAATGCTTTGGAAAATGAAATTGCTTATATGAAGAACCATTGGACAAGTGCCTATGTTACCCATTGGGTAGGTCATGGTGGAAAGATAGTTCAAACTGCACCAGTTGGTCAAATGAGTTGGGGCTGCGGACCTACAGGGAATGCCAAGGCCTTTGCACAAGTTGAACTTGCTAGAACGAATAATAAAGCAACATTTAATAAAGATTATCAATCATACGTCAGATTATTGAGATTCTTAGCGGATCAAGCCGGGATTTCATATAAATTAGATCAAGGTGGAAAAGGTATTAAGACTCATTCATGGATTTCAAATACGTATCATGAAGTAGACCATACAGACCCATATGGCTACTTGCAGTCAATGGGAATTTCAAAGGCACAGTTTGCAAAAGATTTAGCAAATGGTATCTAAGTGAGTATGTAAGTTAAAGAGAGACAACTATCTGCATGATAAGATAGTTGTTTTTTAGTGGTTAATAACGAGAATCTTATAAAATAAAGGTTAAATTAGACTAAGAAGAGTTTTGCTGTGATAATTATTGGTATAATGATAAGCATGTGCAATAAATGGTTAATTAATGGAGCGTGTTTAAGAGATGAATTTAGAAAGGTTCAATCAAAAAATAACAACTAAAGTAATTTGTATTATTGCGATATTTTTATGGGGATTCGTTGCTCTAGGTGCCTTGTGGATGGGGGCAACTAGTCTTATGAACAGCCGAGTTTTGCTAGTGGTGATTACTTTTATTATATTAATTGTAATCACGATGATTAGTTTGTTGCTTAGTAAGTATTTAAGCATCCGGCAAGTCATCGGTATCATGTTAATGATTAGTTTTATTGTGAAACTAATCTGGATTATAAAAGTGCCAACGCAACCAAGTTCAGATTTCTTAGTATTACATAAAGCTTCGTTAAGAGCAGCCAATGGCGATTTTTCCTTCATGCAGAATAATTATTTCTTAAACTGGCCCTATCAGTTAGGTTTTGTATTGTATCAATCGATGATTATTAAATTTTTAGGTCATTCAATTATGATTATTAAAATGATCAATATAATATTATCCTTGGCAACAACTTACCTTGTTTTTTTAACAGGTAAACAATTGTTTAATGAAAAGGTTGGTTTAATTGGTCTAATCATAATGGCATTGTATCCACAATATATATTTTTTAGTTCTGTGTTAACGAATCAGTATATAGCGACATTTTGTTTTTACCTAGGTTTCTATTTATTAATTAAATATCATACTTGGCCTCAATATTTAATGAGCGGTATTTTTTTAGGCCTAGGTAATATTGTGAGACCATTAGGACCGTTAGTATTGATTGCAGTTTTTCTATTTATTGTATTCTATAAAAATAAAAACAGTTATCATAAACGTTGGTTGACTAAAATAATTTTAATAATTGCACTTGTTGGTGGGTATCAATTTATGACGGTTGGTACTAATGTGATTATTCAAACAACTCATATCAGTCAGTATGGTTTAATCAATAGGTCGAATACCTGGAAGTTTGTCACCGGGCTGAACTATGAAACAACCGGGACTTATTCGAACCAGGACTTGGAGGTATTAGATCGGTATCCAATTGGATTAAAGCGAGATGCAGTAGGCAAAAAGCTTATAAAAGAACGGCTTACTAATAAATTTAAAATAGTTAAACTTTTTATGAAAAAGAGTCTAGCAATGTGGTCATATCGGGATTCTGCACTAGAGTGGAGTAATCTAAAACAGTTTGTTAGTTTGAATATATATCAAGGGACCTTACTGTATCAAACCATTTTTTATGCGCTAATGCTGAGTATGTCGATTGTTGGGATTATAGCAACTATGATCAAGAAAAAAACTGAACCAATGTTATTCATAATCGTTATGATTGGGTATTTCTTAGTGCATTGGTTGATTGAGATTCAAACGCGCTACCGTTTTTTTATAATGCCTGCAATATTGTTATTTAGTGCGGTTGGTATTATGAGTATGTATAAATGGATTAAGAATAGAAAGGTCAATTGATTAATGGTAAAAAGAGATAAATTAGTACAGAATTTAGCAATTATGATGACCGTTTTAATGGTCATCGTCGGTAATTTAACGAATAGTATTAACTTGGAAGCAATGACCACCTTAAATCGCCATACAGTTGCATTATTGCTTCTAAAGAGTGGTAAGATACTCGGCATTAATTTGCTGTTAATTGTAGTGGCCTATTATCTAATTAGGAATCCACTAAAGTCACAGTTGTGGCGAAAGTTATGGCAAGCATCTTGGTTATACTCAGTGACGTTAAGCCTACTTGGTTTCTCATTGGCCCTAATTGTTTATAGTAAACAAGTCCTATTGCAGTCGGTATTTCCTAATCTGTTGAATAGTAATTCGGTGGTGACTGCGATTATTATAGTCAGTTTACTTAGTCCGTATTTGAATAACGGATTGGATAACATTAAGAATCAAGCGCTATTGATATTGGATAGTGTGTTTTTAGCCTTATTTGCAGTAGCACCTATGTTAGTTAGATTAATACCATCTTTAAGCAGCGTTATGTTACCCTTTAACGATTTTATGTGGGCACTATTAATTTATTTGTTGGTATTTAGTTGTCTGCGATTAAAAAATATCACAAATAAAAAGTTATTATGTAACGTTAAAATTGGTAGTTCTTTATTAATAGGGATATTAATGGGCATAGTTATATTGGATCGTTGGTTAGGCTTTTATTCAGGTCTAGCATTAGCTAAAATAGTTTTAACGGGGTCTAATAACGTCTTTCTGTTATTCATAATGATGGCCTTCTGGCAATTGTCTAAACGTTGGTGGCAAGTTAATCAAGAACAATTACTAACATTGTTTGGCATCTGTTTGATAGCTGATCATTTCTTATTGATGCCCGCTATAAGTGCGTATGTATTAAAGATAACATCATTTGATAATGCGTTCACTGT
>NZ_BAMJ01000044.1 GCF_000615805.1 Latilactobacillus fuchuensis DSM 14340 = JCM 11249 | reverse complement strand
CGATTACAAAATATTATTAATATTCTAAAGGAAATGGAATGATATTTATGGATTTTGAATTATTACGTCAGTTATCAAATGCAGATGCAATTGCGTCTAATGAAAATGAAGTCCGCGAGTTGCTAAAACATGAATTAGTTCAATATCAAGAAACTTTTCAGTTTGATGGATTGGGTAGTTTGATGGTCACTAAAAAAAGCCAACAGAAAGATGCGCCGACGATTATGTTTGCAGCACATATGGATGAAGTTGGTTTTATGATCCGGTATATATCTGATATCGGCATGGCCTATTTAACAACTGTGGGTGGTGTTGAAAATCGAGCGAAGTCAATGCAACTAGTACGGGCAACAACTCGGAGTGGCGATAAAATTGAAGGGTTATTAAATGTCAAAAAAGATAGTCATGGAGAAATCCAACAAATGTATGTCGATTTTGGCTTTGATTCTCGGACGGAATTAATTGCATCAGGATTAGATATTGGCAATATGGTTTGTTTTGCCTCTGATTGTCGAGCATTAGCACCATCAGAGATTGTTGCTGGTAAGGCAATGGATGATCGAGCAGGCTGTTTTGCATTAGTTCAAGCAATGAAAGATTTGGTAGATATCGAGCTAGCAGTTAATGTAGTGGCTGCATTTACGAGTAGCGAAGAGGTCGGCACTCGAGGTGGTCGATTAACGACTCAAATAATTAATCCAGATATTTTTTTTGCAATTGACGTTGCAAAAAATCCAGAACTTGATCGTAGCTTTATGAATACGCGAAAGTTAGGTGCCGGACCGATGGTTGAGTTCTATGATAAGACAATGGTTCCCAATCCTAAATTGATTCGTCTGGTATGTGACGTTGCTGATGAAGAAAGCTTAAGCTATCAAAAAGATATGTTTAAAGGCGGCGGGACAGATGCAGGAACTGCACATCTAGAACATGGTGGTATACCAGCGTGTGTTTTGGGATTGCCACTACGATATTGTCACGATCCGTATTCGCTAGTCAATAAAAATGATCTAATGAATATGAATAAATTAATTCAGACATTATCTAAAAGCATTAGCAGTGATGTGATTGCTGAAACCAATAATTATTAATGAGGAGAAATTGAATTATGAATGAAGCAGAAAAACAAATTATGGGACTTATTTCTTCAGCAGGAGAGAGTCGGGCTAAGGCTTTTGAAGCATTACAGAAAGTACGTACGCAGGAATATGAAGTCGCACATGAATTATTAAAAGAAGCGCAAAGCTTAGATGTTGAAGCGCATAATATTCAAACTACCATTATCCAGCAGGAATTGGATCCGGAACAGGATAAAACGGAGATTAGTTTGTTAATGGTGCATGCGCAAGATCATTATATGACAGCCCAGTTATCACGCGATTTGATTGAAGAAATGATTAATATCTTTGAAGCACGCGACAGAAAGGAGTTTTAAAAATGAAAATAGTATTAGCTTGTGTAGCCGGATTATCAACAACCATGATGATGGATAGTATGAAGAGTGTGATTAAGAATAGTCAGAAATTGAATTTGGATGATTTTACGCTGATGGCGATTCCGGTTGAACAATTACCGGCTGAAATTGAAGGGACTGATGTAGTGCTATTAGGACCGCAAGTATCTTATAAAAGTGATTTTGTTAAATCAGTAACGGAACCGAATAATATCCCATATGTCATCATTGATAAGGAAACTTATGGTTCTATGGATGGGGCAACGGTGATTAAGGAGGCTTTAATCGCTAAACGAAAGCAAGAAATTAAGAATCGCGAAATGGAGGGTAACTAATGTTTGATAAATTTGAAGCGTTTATGTCGAAATATTTTATTCCACTAGCTAACAAGATGGATCGTAACATCTATCTAAGTGCAATTAAGAAATCAATGGTTGCGATGACACCAATTTTAATTATTGGTAGTTTTGCCTTAATTCCGGATGCCATTCCGAATATGATTGGTAAGAATAATCCAATATCACAATGGATTACACAGTATTCAAGCGTCATTAGTATTCCGTACACGGTCGGAATGGGCATGATGGCACTGTATGTTGCCGCAATTATTGGATTTCATTTGGCACAATCACATAAATTAGACGTACCAGGTTGTGTCACAATGGCAGTAATGGGTTTCTTAATTTTAGCCGTTGATTTTACGAAAGATGGTGCAATTGATACAACTTATTTTGGAACGAAAGGTCTATTTGTTTCAATGTTCGGGGCTATTTTAGCGGTGGAACTTTTTAGTTGGTGTAAGAAGCGTAACTTTACTATTAAAATGCCGGAGACGGTTCCGGATTTTGTATCAAAGTCTTTTGAAATGTTGCCAATTTCAATTATTGTTGTCGGTACGTTTGTTGTTATTCGGGTAATTTGTGTAGATGTTTTACATACAATTCCACCGATGATCTTTACCAATCTATTGGCACCATTAATCGGTTCAATGGATAATCCTTTTGCATATACCTTCCTCAAAATGTTGCAATGTTTACTCTTCTTTTTTGGTATTCATCCAGCAGTACTCAGTCCAATCACGAGTCCAATTTCAACCCAGTTTATTGCGGAGAACATCGCTAATTATAAATCTGGTGTTGCAATGACTCATTTCTTTACACCGGGGATGGATTCAGCTTTTGGTAATTTAACCGGGACTGGTGTTACTTTTGGGCTAGTATTCTGGTGTATGTTCTCGAAGGCTGCCGCTCAAAAAAAGATTGGTCGGATTGCTTTAATTCCCGCATTATTTGGGATTAATGAACCTATTTTATTCGGCGCACCGGTGGTCTTAAATCCATTATTATTCATTCCATTTGTGATTATTGGACCAATCGTTTCTTCATTTGGAGCGTGGGCAATGAATTTTGGTTGGCTAAAGATGTCAGTTTTCACACCGCCATATGTAGGCGTTTTCTTTGAAGGCTACTTAGCAACTTTTGATTGGCGTAGTCTGATTGTGAATGGGTTGCAACTAGTGGTTTCTGTATTAATTTGGTATCCATTCTTTAAAATGTATGAACGACGTGAACTTCAAAGCGAAAAAGAAAAGGCATCCGTCATTTCTAAAGCAGACGAAGCGATGCTCGATGATCTTGATTTAGATTTTTAAATTGAAGGTTGCTATTAACGTTAGGTTGAAAGGTGTGAATCGCAGTGGCAAAACATAAGGGATTACAGTCGAAAAAATTTGAAACTAAGTCGCAAGACACAATAGAAACTAATGTTGATAGCAAGCGGATATTATCGAACGTCATTGATTGGTTCTTAGGGGGGATTATTAGTGGCTTACCAGGCGTGGTTTGTTTTGCTTGGTTAACCGGTAGTGGCGAGTTGTTAACCAGTATGTATCAGTTTGAAAGTGCTGGCTTTAGTCGATATATCACACTAATAGTTAGTTTAAGCTGTTTACTGTTTGGATTTTGTTACTACGTCATTGTGCCATGGAAAGTATGGCCTGGACAAACAGTCGGCAAACGGTTAGCGCACTTAAAAATCATTCGATATGATCAAAAATCAATAACGTTTGGCACTTATTTTATCCGTCAATTTATTATTCTAATGTTTGTGGAAGGTGCTGGAACCGCAACTTCGACTTACATTAAAATTCTATTAACAACTAGTTTGCGGTTCTATGTAGACGGTTATCTTGCGGCTATATGGAATTTAATGACGCTAGTTTCGATTGGATTACTGTTTTGGTCAAGACGACACTTAGCGATTCATGATTATGTATGCAAAACGACAGTTGTTTCAGCAGAAACGATGAAGAAGCTAGTTGATAGAGGGGCTTATTAATGAACAAACGATTAAATATTTTAAGAGCGAAAATGAAACAAGAAAAAATCGAAGCATTCATCATTAATAATAAAGCAAATCGATACTATTTAAGTCAATTTACGGGGACTGATGGGCAATTATTGATTACTCAAAATCAGCAGTATATCATTGCGGATGGTCGTTATTTTGAGCAGCTAAAGATACAATCACCTGATTTTGAAGTAATTGATAATCAGATGCAGATGACAAAGACGTTGGTTGATTTAATAATGGAAAATAATTTCGAAACAGTTGGCATTGAGGCCGATGAGATGACAGTTTCTGAATATCTTGAATTGGCGCAAACTAAATGTACCTTAGTGGCAATGCACAATATCATCGAAGAACAGCGAATGATTAAAGTAACGTCCGAAAAAGAAAAAATTCAAAAGGCAGGTCAAATTGCTGATCAGACATTTAATCATATCGTTGAATACATTCAACCTGGGATGACTGAAAAGCAAGTTGCTGCTGAAATTGATCAATATGGGATGAAAATCGGCGCTACTGCACCCGCTTTTGAAACGATAGTGGCTTCAGGCAAGCGCTCAGCGCTACCGCATGGACATGCATCTGAGAAGGTAATCCAGAATAACGAAATGATTATCCTAGATTTTGGATTTGAATATGAACATTATTTTTCTGATATTACACGGACGATTGGTTTGGGTGAGGTTTCAAATAAATTAAAGCATGTTTATGACGTTACCTTGGCTGCTCAAAAAATTGCAATTGAGGCTTGCTGTGCTGGTAGGGCAGTTAATGAAATCGATCAATTAGCAAGGGACTATATTACTGATGCTGGCTTTGGCGATAATTTTTTACATGGGACAGGGCATGGCTTGGGACTGACGGTTCATGAGTATCCATTATTAAATCAAAATACCGACGTTAAAATGCAACCACATATGACATTTACGGTTGAACCTGGTATTTACTTGGAACAAGTTGGTGGTGTTCGAATTGAAGACGATGTTTGGCTAGACAATAATGGGCATCCGGTTGTTATGACGCATGCATCAAAAGAATGGCGCCAAATTTAAATGAGAGGAAGTTAATGAATGACGAAAGTTGACTTTGATTCAGTCGTTAATCGATATGAAACCTATTCGACGCAATGGGATTATGTAAAAGATCGATTTGGCGTAGCTAATCTGTTACCCTTTACGATTTCGGATATGGATTTCAAGGCACCACAAGGGGTTAGCGATGTCATTGAACAAACTGCCAAGAGAGGCTTGTTCGGTTATACTAGATGGAATAATCCTGAATTTAAAGGAGCGATTGTTAATTGGTTTGATCAGCGGTATCAAGTGACAATTGATCCACAGGAAATTGTCTATAGCCCTAGTGTTATTTTTAGCTTGGCTAAATTAATTGAACAATTTAGTCAGCCAAAGGGAAAAATAGTCACGTTTTCACCCTGCTATGATGCTTTTATTAATACAGTAACTGCAAATGATAGACAATTAGTTGAATTAGAAATTACGCCAGATGTAGATTTGCAGCAGCTAGAACAAATATTTATAAAAGAACAACCGCAAATGTTTTTATTGTGTAATCCGCAAAATCCGTTGGGGATTGCCTGGTCTAAAGTGCAATTGAAATTGATGGTCGATTTATGTAATCAGTATCAAGTCGCGATAATCAGTGATGAAATTCATATGGATGTTGTTCGGAAAAATACAGAAGTCCATTCATTAGCTGAATATTTTAAACAGGTAACAGTGAAGGGTGCAGTGATAACTTCAGCTAGTAAGGCCTTTAATATTCCTGCATTAGGGTGTTCGTATGTATTGTTACCCGATGAAGATGTTCGCGAAATGTTCTTATTCACTTTAAAACAAAAAAATGCGTTATCTTCGGTACCTTACTTAGGAATGCTTGCGACAATTGAATGTTATAATCATCAAGCAGAATGGTTAGATCAGTTGAATGATTATATTGACGATAACTTCAAATACATGGCAGCATTTCTAAAAAAAGAATTAGATATTGATTATCCAATTCCGAATGCGACGTACTTGGGCTGGATTGATATCCAATCATTAGGGATATCGATGGCTGATTTACAGAAGGAATTAGTAGAAAAGCAACGGGTCGCTATTATGGATGGCCAGATTTACGGGTATGGTGGCAGCAATCATTTACGTTATAATCTAGGTGCACCACGTAGTAAGATTGAAATTGGGCTAAATAAATTAGCTGCTGCTGTCCGAGCGATAAAAAATAGAGCATGATGATGTACTAAAGAAACCAATCACGTCAGATTAGAGGACGTGGTTGGTTTCTTTAGTTTTATAATGATCAGATTTTTCACTTTTTAAGGTCGGCTGGTTGCTGCATCAATACCTTTTGTAGTTGATAACTGGCTAACATTAACATCAGTTGGAGAATTGAGAAGGCGCCGATGAAAATCCAGAATTCAGATTGGTCGAAAACACTCAAAATTTTAACGGTGGTTTGGTGTAAATTAACCAAGACATCCCAAGAATTAATCCGTAAGAAACGGCCTAAATAAATCGCAATTGATGAACAAATACTCAACAAGCTGAAGGTCGCAATTTGGCGGGAGAGTAATTGGCTTTTAGGGATGAACAAAGGATACATCATCAGTAAACTGAAAATGCCTAAGCCGACGCCTAAGAAAACCCCGCCAGTTAGAATCGCGTATTCAATAAATTGGGTCGGGGTACTCAGGCCGACGCCGATGGAGGCTAGATGGCTGAAATCGGTCATCATGTATAAGGCGTTGGGGAAGAAGAGTAACCAAACAATTCCGAATAAATAGCGTTGTTTGAGGTGCGATTGGCGATGACAAAGTAAACTTAAATCAAACGGAATGATGGCCAAAATGAGATTCCAAATTAAGAAGGTAAAGCGACTTTGGCATAATAGGATGAGACCAAAGAACACTAAAATGATGAGGTGAATCGTGATAATATTTTTACGCATTTAATCAGTCCTTCCGGAATCGGTCTATCTCTTCTAGTATACCGGTCATTGGTGAGTTGAACGTTAAAGTTCGGTAAAGATATGGTACAGTAAGTTCAATGATGTAATTAAAGGAGCGTTTAAAAATGATCTCAAAGAAACAACAACAAGCCATTATTGGTGTTTTATTCATCTTAATCGGTGTCATCGGATTAATCAGTACGTTTTGGCAGTTTCAACTGATGACGGTTTTAACCAGTTTATTGTGTTTAGTGATTGGCGCGCATAGCGTGTATCGCTTTGTGACGACTAAAAAATAAGGGATTAAGATTGGCCTGCAAGGTGTTGATAATGTTTGTAGAGTAGGCTGAATTTATTCTTGGCACTCGGGAGCCACGGCTTTTCCTTACCACAAAAATGGAGAAAGACGTTATTTTGAACGAGCCAATCGAGGTCCCAAGTTCCATGACTGATGGCTTCATAAATCGCAGGTTTACGAACGTCGTAATTGTAGACTTCATCCGGAATGGTCAGGATTTGGTGGCCATACAACGCGTTTAAGACATCCTGATCTGGCAACAATAAGGGATTTAAAGGCATCGCTAATCGGTCAAAAATCGCTTTTTCAGAAACCGTTTGGCGAATCAAAGGTAAGTTCATCAAGAGCACGCCAGAATTGAAATAGCCATCCGCTTCGTATGTGCCAAGGCGAATCTTATTGACGACGTCCGGCACGTTGGTCAAGCTCGCGTGACTGGCTGCGGCGTATAAATCAGTGCCTAAGTCTAAATTATAGAGTGGTAATAAATCATTGATACATAAAATATCTGCATCTAAATACAGAATCTTAGTTAAATCCTGGGGTAAGTATTTATGGGCCAGTAATCGGTAATAGATGGCTTCCGGATAGCGTTTAGACACAGGGGCATCTTTAAAAGTCGGGTCTTCACCGATAATTACCGGATAATAGGCGATATTGAATTGCTGGCAGAATTGGTGAATGTCGTCATCCGCCACTAGCCGGTTTTTTTGAATGACGTAAACCGCTAAATCAGTTGCGGCGGTATTGGCGACGATTGAAAAAAGGGTTGTCTTAAATTGAGGGACGAAATGGTCGTCGATTGAGAATAATAAATTAAGTGGCATCCGTAAAACTCCAGTCTTAAATTGAATATTATAAGTATACTACGAAATGGCTAGCATTAATCTGTGAAATCGGTTACTATCCAGTTATATGGAGGCGATAATGATGAAGTATTTGATAATTGGTGGCGTTGCGGGCGGTATGTCAGCGGCCACACGGTTAAGACGGTTAGATGAACAGGCTGAGATTATTATATTGGAAAAAGGGCCCTATGTCTCATTTGCGAATTGTGGGTTACCCTATTATTTAGCAGGGGAAATCAGCGAACGTTCCGACTTATTAGTCAAGACGGCGGCCCAACTCACTAAACGGTTTAAACTTGATATTCGTCAAAACAGTGAAGTCACGGCAATTAATCGAACTGATCAATCGGTGACGGTTAAAACCGCGCAAGGGACTTATCAAGAACATTACGATCGGTTGATTTTATCGACTGGTGCCCAACCAGTAGTCCCAGCAATTGAGGGTCTCGATTCAGCGCAACACGTTTACACGTTGCGCAACGTCCCCGATGTCGATCAAATTTTGGCGCAAGCTAAAGCGAGTCAAAAGGCAGTCGTGATTGGGGCTGGTTTTATTGGTTTAGAAATCGCGGAGGCACTGGTTAATCGCGGACTCCAAGTGACGATTGTGGAACGCGGCACGCACGTCTTGCCCTCATTCGACATTGAAATGGCGATGTTTGTGCAACGAGCACTCGTTCAACACGGCGTGACGGTTTTAACGGAAAATGCGGTGACGGCCTTCGAAGCGGCTGGGCAGACGTTGGTCTTGGCAAACGGTCAAACACTGGCCAGTGATTTAACGATCTTAGCGGTCGGGGTGCAACCCGCGACCCAGTTGGCGAACGCGGCAGGCTTACAACTGGGTTTGCGCAAGGGTTTAATCGTGAATGACCATTATCAGACGAGTGATCCGCTAATTTATGCGATTGGCGATGCGATTATTGTCAAACAAACGACGACTAATCAGGACACGCTTATTTCGTTAGCTTCACCAGCCAATCGCCAAGGTCGACAAGTTGCGGATGTTTTGGCCGGTAAAAACCGGTTGAATCGCGGGAGTCTCGGTACCGCAATTGTCCGTGTTTTTGAAATGGCGGGCGGCAGTACCGGTTTAAATGAAAGTCAATTACAGGCAGCGGGGCTGACGTATCAAGTATTGCATCTTTCTGGAAAAAGCCACGCTGGTTATTTCCCGGGGGCCGAAACCATTTGGCTCAAACTACTTTTCCAACCGCAAACTGGTGAGCTATTTGGCGCGCAAGCAGTCGGTCCCGATGGTGTTGATAAGCGGATTGACGTTTTAGCCACTGCGATTAAAGCTGGTTTAACGGTCGATGATTTACCTGAATTAGAATTGAGTTACGCGCCACCGTTTGGATCGGCGAAAGATATTATTAATTTAGCGGGTTATGCGGCGCAAAACTTGATGGCTGGTGATAGTCAGTCGGTACAATGGCACGAATTAGCGGCCGCGATGGCGGCTGGGGCGCAGCTGGTCGATGTTCGTGAACCAGCAGAACACCAGCAAGGCGCGATTCCGGGGGCTATCAATATACCATTGGATGATTTACGGCAACGCATGAGCGAATTACCTAAAAGTAATCACTATATTGTTAGTTGTGCCAGTGGCTTGCGCAGTTATTTAGCGGAACGGATTTTGAAACAAAATGGTTATCAAGTTCAGAATTTAGATGGGGCTTATGCGTTATATGCATTGATGCAGCCCAAAGATTAATAGAAAGATTCGGGGAATCAACGTGCGATTTAAAGCGATTTTTATTGGTTATTGTGGGGTCATGGGTTTATTAGTGGGGGTCGTTTCGGCGCTATTCTTAGCGTTCGTTAATTTTCTGATTCATTTGATTTGGGTTAGTTTACCGGCAGCGATTGCCGCACCGCATTACTATCCGTTGATTGTCGGTTTAATCGGGGGTTGTTTAGTGGGCTGGACGCAAACCAAGTTAGGCGCCTATCCGAAAACGATGCATGAAACGTTAAGTGAGTTTAAAGCAACCCAACGAGTGGTTTATCATCAGCGCATTTGGAAAAATTTCGTGACGGCCGTAATTGTACTCGCGTTTGGTGCCAGTCTCGGACCTGAAGCGGCGTTATCGAGTATCCTGGGTGGTCTAATTAGTTGGTTGGGCGATCGTATGAAACTGACGTTGGCTAAGAAAGAAGAATTAGTCAGTCTCAGTATCGGGGCGATGTTGGCAACCATTTTCAAAGCGCCTTTCATGGGTTTGAGTCAGCCACTAGATGATAGTTTACGTCAAGGAACGTTTAAGGTGAAATGGCAAAAGGTCGGTTTGTACGCGATTACGACACTCATCGGCATTATCGGATTCAGTGCCACGAATCGGCTCTTTCCGAAAGAAAAACTCTTTGCGATTCATGTGCCGAACGTTGATTGGCAACCGCTGGCCTTTGCGATGTTAATCCCCGCGTTTATCGTTGGCATCTTATTTGGTTATGGCTTCTTAAAGACTGAAAAATGGTCTGAATGGTTAGCGCAGCGGATTAAACAACCGGTTGTGCTAGCGCTATTAGCAGGTGGTGCGATTGGGATTATGGGAATGTTATCGCCGTATTTCCTATTTTCAGGGGAACACGCGTTACTCGATTTTACGACGCAAGCCAGTCAGATGAGTTTAGTCGTTATCTTAGTAATTGCACTTGGTAAAGTCGGGTTAACTCACATTTGTTTTGCGTTTGGTTGGCGCGGGGGTAAAATTTTCCCGGCCATCTTTGCGAGTGTCGGGATTGGCTTAGTTCTGACGAACCTGATGCCGTATACACCGGGCTTAATCATCGGCGTGGTGGTCGCCGCTAGTGTGACCGTCATTTTGCAACAAGCAGTGGTCACTGCGACACTCTTATTATTCCTTTTCCCAATTCAATTCTTCCCTTTTATTCTCATCAGCTGTCTTGGCGCACAACAAATTACCAAACGCTGGCGCGTAGCTTAAATCCCTATTAAACACTGGTCGCATAGCGATTGGTGTTTTTATTTGGCATTTTAGTTAGTTTGGTGTTGACTCAGCCTAACTAACGAGTTAAACTAATTTTCGTTAGGTTAAACGGATTTGAAACTAACTAATTCAGAAAGAAGCGATTAATAGATGACTAATGAAACACAAGAAACGATGATGTTATTTGCAAAATTAATGCAATCTCGCTACTTTATGACCTCGGTTTGGATGACGTTGGGCAAACGCCGGAGTCATGATTTTGCGAATACCAAAGGTAAATACCGCCTCTTGAATTTATTATCGGAACAAGATGGTTTGACGAATGCCGAAATTGTTGAGTTACTCGATATTCGGCCTAGTTCGGTCAGCTTACAGGTCAAAGGGTTAGAAGAAGAGGGGTACGTGAGTCGTCAAGCTTCGGCTGCCGATAAGCGGGTCTCATTAATTTATTTAACGGACAAAGGCCGCCAAGTAATTGCGACTGGTAATTCTGAAACGGATAGCATTTCAGAAGATATTTTAGCGGGATTATCAGCTAGTGAAATCGCAGAATTACAACGGTTATTAACGAAGATTACCAAAAATATTGATGGTCAAAAAATGTATGATGAGCAAATTGACCGCAATATGCATTTTCAACATCAAAATCATAAGAGCTGGAATCGTTCAAGATTCCCTTGGTAGGAGTTGGGTAAGATGGATCGAACGAATATGACGACACCGATGACTAATCGGCGTTTTAGTTTTAAGGATTTTTTAAATTT
>NZ_BAMJ01000045.1 GCF_000615805.1 Latilactobacillus fuchuensis DSM 14340 = JCM 11249 | reverse complement strand
AAATAAAAAAGACTAAACCAATTTATGGTCTAATCTTTTCTTGATTTGTGTTAAGCATAATACGTCGTCTGTACGGCACGACTGATGGCTAACTTGATATGAGCGTAAGTTAACCCGCCTTGTAAATAAAGCGTGTACGGTGCCCGTATGGGGCCATCAGCGGAGAATTCAATACTAGCCCCTTGAATGAAGGTCCCGGCTGCCATGACGATTTGATCTTCATAACCGGCAAAATCACTGGGAATCGGGGTCACAAACGAATCAATTGGCGATTGTGCTTGCACACAACCGGCAAATTTAACCATATCATCCGGATTACCGAAGTTCACGGTTTGAATTAAATCGGTCCGTGGTGCATCCCATTTAGGCGAAACCGACAAGCCCATTTTTTCAAGCAGTGCCGCTTCATAAATCGCCCCTTTAATGGCATTACCGGTCACACTTGGCGCCAAGAAAAAGCCTTCAAACATTAACTGTAAATTACCTTGGGTTGCACCCTCACTCGCACCGACACCCGGCACGGTTAAGCGATAACCAATCATTTCAATCAAACGTTGCGTCCCGACAATGTAGCCGCCTGTTTGGGCAATCCCACCGCCGGCATTTTTAATCAACGAACCGGCCATGACATCGACGCCGACATCCGTGGGTTCAATCACTTCTGAAAATTCACCATAAGCATTATCGACGAAGATGATACTGTCCGGATTAACCGTTTTGATGAAACGAACCATTTCCGCAATTTTAGCGACCGTAAAACTATCGCGAACGGCATAGCCGCGTGAACGTTGAATCGCAATGACCTTTGTTTTAGCGGTAATCATCGTTTTCGCTAATTCGAAATCGACACTCCCATCTGCCAATAATGGCACGTAATCAAAGCCAATTTGGTATTCCTTCAACGAACCAATCCCGTTACCAGCGATGCCGATGACTTCTTGCAGGGTATCGTAGGGTTCACCCGTTAAATAAAGTAAATCATCCCCTGGGCGTAGCATCCCTAACAGGGCCGTCCCAATTGCGTGCGTTCCTGAAACCAGTTGGGGTCGGACGAGTGCGTCTTCAGTCCCAAAGACTTGACTATAGACCGCTTCCAGTTTGTCGCGTCCTTGATCGTCATTCCCATAACCGGTTGTCCCATTTAAATGCGTTTCCGAAATTGACTGATCTTGAAAAGCCTGTAGCACTTTAGCTTGGTTATTGATAATCTGGTCGTCTAACGCCGTCAATCGGGGAGCAATTTGGGCGTCAACGGCTTGAATTTTAGTTTGTAATTCGGGTGCTAAATCGGTTTGCCAACTCATTTATATTCTTCCTCACTTTTCTAACCAAGCTTGAACATCCTGTTGAATACGGACAAGATCTTCAGCCTGATTTTCCACTAAATTATACCAATGAACCGGAATTTGATTTCTAAACCACGTTAATTGGCGTTTGGCGTAATGCCGTGAATTTTGTTTGACGAGTTCAACGGCGCGCGCTAATGAATACTGACCATCAAAATAGGGGTAAAACTCTTTATAACCAATCCCTCGGACCGCTTGGGGACTATCAGCCTGTTGCTGGTACGCCCATTTAGCTTCATCCAATAACCCAGTCGCTAACATCTGATCCACGCGTTGATCAATCCGTTCATACAAAACTGGTCGATCACAATTCAACCCAATCACGTACGTATCGTAGCGTAATTCATTGGGTTTTTGATCAGAAAATTTCACACCCGTCGTTTCATAGACTTCAAGCGCGCGAATGACTCGGCGTGTATTAGCCGGCGGAATCTTAGCCGCCGCTTGTGGATCAATTTGCTGAAGTGTTTGCCACAGTTCGGCCGGCGTGTGATCGGTTAAATAAGCTTGCCATTTTTGGCGAACCTTAAAATTAGCTTCGGCTTCTTCAGCTGTGCCTAACGTCATATCATACAATAATGCTTGTAAATACAGACCGGTCCCACCAACAATCATCGGTAACGCATTCCGTTGGCGAATCTGCTGTACCAACGACTGCCCTTGCTGTTGAAAATCATACGCGGTAAACCGTTCTTGCACATCGACAATATCAATTAAATGGTGTGGTGCTTGCGCTTGTTCCGCCGGTGTCGCTTTAGCGGTCCCAATATCTAATTGGCGGTAGACCTGCATAGAGTCTCCGGAGATGATTTCACCGTTCAACTGTTGCGCCAAGGTTAGGCTAAGGGCTGTTTTACCAACCCCCGTCGGCCCCACGATGACTAATACTTTTTCTTTTGTCATTATTTCACCCCACTAATTAATGGATTTTACTGGCTATTCAAGCCTAAATACGCGATAATAAGTTTATAGCTTGAATCAATTAGATCTTAGGAGGTTTTATCATGAAACATAAATTTGCTAAAGGTTTCGTTATCGGTACAATTTCAACAGTTGGGGCGATTGCTGGTTCATTATTGGCTTTCAAGAAAACCGTTGTTGATCCAATCGAAGAAAAAGAATCCCAAATTGAAGATAATCGTCGTCGCGCTAACCGTAAGAGCCACGCTGCTCACCAAGGTTAATATAGTACTAGCTGTGACAGAACTTGGTTATCAATTGAGTATCAAGTTGAAAAAGTTGATTATTCCGAACTAAGGATAATCAGCTTTTTTGATTTGAACGGAGAGTGATGAGTTCTGACACGCGTCAACGAAACATATCCATTAACATCAAGATACTGAAATTTATGCCACGGTCCTTTTTTATTTGAAATGAAAAACCCAAAAGTCGCTAATACTCAACTGACTTTTGGGTTCTTTTTTAGTTTAATGATTTTTTGCGTTTCGTCTTACCGGTCCAACCAGCAAACCCTTTTTGCAGCCATTTAATGTCTGTAAAACCGGCTTTACGCAATTTTAACGTTGCTCGGATACTCAATGTAATCCCAGTATCGTATAAATAGACGGGTAAATCTTGACGCAATTCGCCCATATTTTGTTTTAACATTGGATACGGCATACTCCGCGCCCCTAAAATATGGTTGGCATCAAAATCTTTTTTATCGCGTAAATCAACAATTTGTGCTTTACGCATCGTTGATTCAAAGTCTTCGGCCGTTAATTCGCCGCCTAAACGTTTGCGTTGAATCTTGTAGTAAGCCCAATCGCCGACTAACCAAAGTAAAACGAGTAATAAGATAATATTAATGGTCCACGTTGTAATTGATCCTAAGACAAACATCTACATAACTTCCTTTAACTTAATTATTGTTGATCAAGTTGCAATGCTAACGAAGCAGCCCCAATGACACCAGCTACGTTACCTAAGTTAGCCAAACGGATCTTAGTCGTGTTCTTAACGTTAGGGAATGTAAATTCTTCAAAGTAAGCTTGGACTTGCTTGCGTAAGAATTCACCAGCTGCTGAAACGCCACCACCGATTACGATGTAAGCGGGGTTCAACATATTACCGACATTCGCCAACGCTAAACCAAGATAGAAACAAACGCGATCGACGACTTTAACGGCCAAGGCATCTGATTCTTTTGCCATATCGAAAACCAGTTTCGAACTGATTTCTTCGCCATCGTCTAACATTGTTTTCAATTTAGAGTTACCAGCATATTCTTCAGCCATGTCACGCGCAACCCGGACAACCCCGGTTGCTGATGCGTAAGTTTCAAGACAGCCTTTTTTACCACAAGTACATTCATAACCATTTGGTTGAACAGTCACGTGGCCTAATTCACCAGCGGAACCCGCAACACCATGCAATAAATGACCGTCAGCGACAATCCCGCCACCGACACCGGTGCCTAATGTGACAAACGCAACGTCGGGTTGGTTTTCACCAGCACCTTTCCAACGTTCGCCTAAGGCAGCCACGTTGGCATCGTTATCAATTGCAAATTTCATTTTAGTACCCGCTTCGATATCACGCTTTAGATATTGGGTTGTCTTCCAATTTAAATTATAAGCCCCGATGACCGTGCCGGCTTCGATGTCGACACTACCAGGCGTTCCCATGCCAATCCCGATAAAATCAGCAGGGACCATGTTATATAAATCTAAATGATGATTAATCGATTCGATGATATCAGGTGTGATATGACTACCTTCATCTAAAATATCAGTCTCAATACTCCAGCGTTGTTGGATTTCACCATCCGTGGTCATAATTGCAAACTTAGCAGTTGTGCCACCCAAATCTACGCCGATTAATTTTTTATCTGTCATTTAAACTTTTCCTCCAATAATTCATGATTAAATGTTTCTTTTTCTTCCAACCGGTGTTCATGAACAAGCACCATCTTGGCATCACGATACACTTTGCCATCAATTAACCCCGCATCATAGATGTGGCGTAATTCAATACTGGTTAATTCAATATCCCAAAGTCGCTTGCCAACATGGACATAAACGCCAAATTGTTTTAAAAGTTGTTGCACATCATAAAGAGTTTTCATCAACTTCACCTTTAATAGTATACCTAAAATTGTTAACGATTCATACCCAAATATGCGAATAAAATGATTGCAACCACGTAAACCACACCACTGATTATCCGGTTTACCGGGTTAATTTTACCCACTTTTGGTGCACCAAGCGCCATCGCACTTAAAAAACCACCGAGAATCCCGCCAAGCATTCCATAGACGGCATTCCGATTAAAAATCACTTGTAAGCCGACTGACAAAATTAAAAAGAGCCAATATTGCCGGGCAACTTGACCAAGAACCGCGCTTTCTTTAAACGCATCCCCGAGCATCAAAAAGCCACCAAAAATACCTAAAACGGCCATACTGATGGTCGTGGTCATCGAATCTGTTCCTAAAAAGAGGCCCTGCGTGACTAAGCCAGCTAGCCCACTCAATAGGTAAATCGCTAATATTCGCCAATGCCCAACTAATTGTTCCAATTGGCCACCCACAAAATATAAAATCAAGCCGTCCATCACCAAGCCTGAAACACTTAGTTCATTAAAGGCGGATAGGATAAATGAGCCAATCTGGCCCGTTAATAAAGTATTAACCGAAACAAAGCCATGGAACGTCACGGCAGGTAACACAAATCTGATACAAAACATCAAAATCGCAATAACCACTAAGCCGTAAGCCACGAATGGTTGATCACGCCATTGATTCAATTTTCTTTTAATGTTCATCTCTTCTCCTTTTCAACCTTTGATTACTTGATTGATTCTAATATCAAATGGGTCAACTGTCCAGTCCGACGCCGCTTTTTGTTGTGGTTTCAAGGCCAACGCGATGGTCGGCATCGGATTTTGGGCCAGATAGCGATCGTAATAACCGCCGCCAAACCCTAAACGCCAACCATCATCCGTAAAAGCGAGTCCGGGGACAATCATTAAATCCGGAACACGAACCACCGTGGCGACCGGTTCGAGCACCCCAAAATCACTTTTAATCAGTTCGGTTGTCGGGGTTAATTCATAGAAAGCCATTTGCCGTTTCGGTAAGGTTTTAGGCACGACCACTGTCTTACCGAGCTGCCTGGCTAATTCAATCACCGGTTGCGTTTGATATTCAATTGATTGACTCAACGTGATTCCGATGACCGTGGCTGCTTGAAACGCGCTTGATGCGGCCAACTGTTTTAAAATCGTCGCTTCTTGAGCCTGTTTAAGTGCTGGTTGTTGGGACAATTCAACTAATTGTTGAATCTGTTGTTGGCGCAGTGCTTTCTTAGTCAACATTTGATAGGCCTCCTTAATAATTAACAAAAAAAGAGCCGGGGCAGTTGCCCTAACTCTTATAACTAATTATTTAGTTTCACGGTGTAAAGTCACTTTACGGTCGCGTGGGCAATATTTCTTTAATTCCAAGCGATCTGGGTTGTTACGCTTATTTTTGTTTGATAAGTAACTACGTTCGTGACATTCTGTACATTCCATTGTAATGTGTACGCGCATTGATATAGCCTCCAAGCTGTTAATTAATTTCTAGTGTTTAAGTCTTAGACTCATAATATCATACCATTTTTTATAGTATCTGAAAAGGTTATTTCTAAATATTTCATTCTTTAATATTATTTAGTTTGTAATAATCCGTAATCATCTCGCGCGCTAGCAAGGTATTGTAATGGCCATCATCCGATGTGAGGTTCGGGAAAACGACCGCAATCGCAATTTGTGGATCGTCATACGGTGCAAAACCAACGAGACTTGAGGTGACTGTTTCAACCTGTGCACTGGTTGAATCGTTAGGATCCGTCCGGGCAAAAGATTGTGCCGTCCCGGTCTTAGCGGCTAACGTTGGTTTGATATCTTTCAACGTATGCGCTGTGCCCCAAGCGTTGGAACCATTGACGACGTTATACATCCCTTCTTTAACCACGTTAAAGTAAGATTGCGGTGCATCAATGGTATTCAAGACGGTTGGTGCTGTTTTGGTTTCAATCTTACCTAATGACCCATCGGTACCCGTTTGTTGAATCGAATCAACCAAGTAAGGTTTCATCCGTTTGCCACCATTAGCAATCGTTGAAATGTATTGTGCGAGTTGAATTAAGGTATAGGCATCGTAGTTCCCGTAAGATAAATCAAGTGCCGAACCGACTAAGGTATTGCCACCTGAATCCAAAGTTGCCCCTTCAATTCCTTTGGCTTCACCCGGCAAATCAATGCCAGTTTTTTGACCTAATCCGAATTGATTGAAATAACCGCGCATTTTAGTGAAGATATCCGGACTCATGTTCATTTTTGAATTGGCTACATAGTCAGCATTGGCTTCTTTCATGATTAAATGCATCATGTAAATATTGGAAGACACTTCTAAGGCTGATTGCGCCGTTAACGAACTAAACGTGCCGACTGGATAAACGGATTTCTTGACCGGTGTCCCGACTAAATAAATCGGTGTGTCCGGCAAGGTATTGTCAGTTGGCGTAATCACGCCATCCATCAAACCACCCATGACAGTCGCGCCCTTGACCGCGGACCCCATGACAAACGTATGGTTAATCACGCCAAGTGCATCATCAGAAACTTCTGTGGTCGTTCGGTCGTTTGATTCACCAGCCATTGCTAAAATCGCGCCGGTCTTCGGATTCATCGCCACCGCGTACGCCCCATCTGAATAGGTGGTCGCTCCCGCAGTCTTGGCTTGGTTATAAATCTTCTTCAACGCCGCTTCGACTTGGGTTTGGTAAGTCTGGTCAATCGTTAAATTCAAATTGCTCCCTTTTTGCCCTTTGAAAAGCACACTGCTGGATAAAATTTGATTATTCGCGCTGACTTCAACTTCGGATTGTGATTTCGATCCATGTAAGACCGTTTCATATTGTTTCTCTAAATAACTGGTCCCGACCCGGTCGTTTCGTGAATACCTTGGGCCAATAAAGATTTCAAACTATCTTCAGGTAACCCTTGGGATTCAGTTGAAACACTCCCGATGATACTGCGCATCGATGAACCGTTCGGATACGACCGTTCCCAGTCCGTCCCGACACTAATCCCCGGTAAACTGGTTAAATGTTCACTAATTTCAGCAATTTCTTTATCGGTCACGTCCGAATTCTTAATGTAGACCGTCGATAATTGATAAGCGCCACTCATAATCTTAAAGATGGCGGCCGCTTGTTTCTGCTCATCTGATAATCCGGTAAACGTCTTTTCGACTAAATCGATGGTTGATTGATAAACCTTTTTAGTTGAGAGTTCAGAACCATCGGCCGCGACCTTTTTCGATTTCGGCAACTTAGCGTTCCATTTTTTCAGATTAGCAGGGTTACTTAAGTAGTAATCAATTTGATCACGCTTTGATAGCGTATCTGTTTTAACCGTCAAATATTGGGTTAATTCGTTGGCCTCTTTGTACATCTTATCGGATAAAACATTCATATTCTTCGTATATGAGATGGCCGATTTAGCACTATTGCCGACCAACACACGCCCTTTAGAATCGAGCACCATCCCCCGCGGAACGTTGCCGGTCACGATGGTTTTATCCGTACTGTTGACCATGGCTTGATAACTGGCCCCGCCAAGCACTTGCAAACGCGCCAGTTGAATGATCAACGCGGCAAATAAAGCAAAAACAATGAAGAACAAGAAGTTTAAGCGAAACGGGATGTGTGATTTCTCCCTATTTTGTTTTTTCTTAGGTTTTCGATTAATAATATTCACGGATGTTCAGTTGCTCCTATCCAGTTGATTCTATTTTAGAATTCTCATTGTTTAAGTTTAGCAAAATAATCCAGAACAAGCTATGGTAAATCACTAAATGATACCAAGATTATGGTATGCTAAGGACACTAAACACTACATTGCTAGTTTACAGCTTTTAATATGGAAAAGCTGATTTGTAAACTAATTTTTAGATTTTTTTATTAATTGGAGGATTCTTGTGACTCGATTATACAATTATTGGCACCGGCACGGGTTTTTAACCCTTAGTTTTCTACTTCCCGTCATCCTACTCTTTATTTACGGCATCATGCGCCACGTCTTTCCTTTTGGGGGTCAAACCATTATGACCGTCGATTTAGGCCAGCAATACATTGATTTTTTTGCCTATTTTAGAACAACCTTGCTTCAACATCCCAGCACTTTTCTATATTCTTTTGCCAAAGGTTTAGGTGGCGATATGCTCGGCGTTTGGGCTTATTATCTGATGAGTCCTTTCAACCTAGTTGTCCTTCTAACCCCTGGTAAATGGCTCAGTTTCGGGGTCTGGTTAATCGTCCTCTTAAAAACCGGCTGTACGAGTCTCAGTATGGCTTATTATTTAAAGAAAACCCGACTGGCCACTGGCTGGTGGCTCCCGACTTTCGGGATTGCCTTTGCGCTATCCGGATTTGCGATTGCCAATCAATTTAACATCATGTGGCTCGACGCCCTAATCTGGTTGCCTTTAATCGTCTTAGGCATCGAACAACTCTTTAAACCACGCCATTTTTGGTTATACCCGATCAGCCTCGCTATTTTACTCGTCGTCAATTATTACATGGGCTACATGGTTTGTCTATTCGTCGTTGCTTATTTTGCTTGGACGCTCGTTTGCCATCATACCACTTGGCGGCAAACTGGCCGCTCCATTCTAAAATTCATCGGTGGTTCACTCGGGGCTGGTTTATTGGCCGCCTGGTTATTATTACCCACCTTCTATCAATTAACGCAGAGTAAAGGGCAATACACGATTCAAAAAATTCATTGGAAACTTGAATATAATCCCCTCAAAATGTTATCAAAACTAATTGTCGGTAACTTTAATTTCGATCAAATGCCCAAAGGCGAACCGAATATTTTTGTCGGTAGTTTAGTGCTGATTCTCTTTTTAGCCTACTTCTTCACCAAAAAGATTCCCCTAAAAGACCGACTTGCTGCCTTGGTAGTCACCGGCTTCTTGGGGCTCTCGCTTTGTTTTGAACCGTTAGATTTATTGTGGCACGGCATGCAATTCCCCGTTTGGTATCCTTACCGTTTCTCATACGTGATCAGCTTCTGGCTAATCGTCTTAGCGGTTCAACGACTCCACTACCAACCCCGGATGAACTGGCCGTTACTCTTGTGGACCTTCCTATTATTAATCAGCGGTATCGGTTATACCGCAAAACATCTTAAATCCTTCACCGCACTGGATAACTACCAAGTGTATCTCAGTATTGGTTTTTTAATTCTGGCGAGTTTAGCGTCTTACTGATTCCGCGCCACTTTAAGTTACCGGTGGGTTGTTTGATTTTAATCACCGTCACGCTCGAAATGACCGCCAACGCTTATATCAGTTTGAACCAGATCAGCTACGTCTCCCAGAAAGATTACGCTGATTATACGGTGCAACTCCAAAAGGCAATTCAAACCACTCCCCAAAAAGCGGCATTCCAACGGATCGGTAAGACCTTTATGCGGACCAAAAATGATCCGATGCAAGCCGATTACTTTGGTGGTTCCCATTTCAATTCAATGTTGGAACCGAGCTATCCCAATTTTATGGGCCAGATTGGTGAACCAGCTGGCGATGGCTTCGTCGCGGACACCAATCAAACTGAATTCACCGACGCTTTTTAAGCTATCGCTATTATTTGAATAGTCAGACGGTCCAAGCGACGGTTCCAAAAACGAGTTATAAACCCGATTTAGTCGATTACACACCGATTAAAAAGGCCGGCGATATTGAGATTTATCACAATCCGAATGCATTAGCGCTCGGTTTTGCCGCTTCCAACCAAATTCTGAAACATAAAAAGACGGCCGATTATCCGTTGATTGAACAGAATAATATTGCTGCTGAACTATCCGGACAAACTGGCGTCAATCAGCAGTTATTCAACCTCGAATTCTTCAACACGGTGACTTATCAGAATGTGAAACAAAAACCGAAACTGAACGAAACGTTTTTGAAAATTGATTCTAAAAAAGATGGCCATGTCATCTACACCTTCACGCCAACCACTAATGACGCTTACTATCTGACGCTTGGTTCGAGTCTTGAAAAAAATGCCGTCCGGATTACGATCAACGGACAAACCGTCCAACAATATGACACTTTCCGAGATCCAGTCGTCGTCAACTTAGCGAATCACGTTAAGGGCCAAACCCAAACCCTTGATTTCGCCTTTTCAAAATCTGAGATTTGGTTGCAGAATATTAACCTCTATCGTTTAAATACGCAAAACTTCCAACAGACCATCCAAAAACTACAAGCCAATCCGCTCAAAATCACACACTTCTCAAACCGAAGGATTACGGGGACCATTAAGATTACCAAACAAAAGCAAGTCTTGATGACCACGATTCCGTATTCGCCCGGCTGGCAAGTCAAAGTGGATGGCCAAGCGGTCAAACCCAAAAAAGCTTTAAAAAATTTCTTAGCTGTGCCCCTCAAAAAAGGTCAGCACAAGATCCAGTTCACCTATACCCCGCCTTATTTAAAACTCGGCTTGTTAATTTCCGGGCTGACCATTCTGGTGAGTCTGATTGGTCATTTTGGTTGGCGTTTCTACCGCCACCGTCGCTTATTCTAATTTAAAAACAAGCTGTGATAAAAGCTAACAACCTATTAGTAAGTTTACGTTTTTCTTTAACGCGCGCCATAACTCATCAATTTCCGTTCAAATCAAAAAAAGAGTA
>NZ_BAMJ01000046.1 GCF_000615805.1 Latilactobacillus fuchuensis DSM 14340 = JCM 11249 | reverse complement strand
CGTCATTAACTTGATCTAAATATTTTTTTAGGTTAGCGCGAAAATCGCTCTGTGTTAGTGCTAATGTCATATTTACCACCCTTTCATTGTACTTAATATTGTACTTTAATTTGTACTAAAAATCAATTTTTTAAGGAGCTAAAACTATGCAACAAGTTGTCTTACCCATCAAAGATTCAAACGTTCTCAAAGAGGTTCAAGATACCTTACTCAACAACTTTAAAGCTGGCCGGCGTAACTATACAGTTTTTCAAGTTGGCAAAGCTACGCTACTGCGAGTGAGTGATGTCATGCGCTTAAAACAAACCGATATTTTTAATCCGGACGGTGCTATTAAACAAAATGCGTTCATTCACGACCGAAAAACGGGTAAGCCTAATACCTTGTATCTTAAACCAGTTCAAACAGAGCTCTTATTGTACCGTCAATGGCTACTTGATCATAGACTAGCCTCTGAGTGGCTCTTTCCTTCCATTCAACACCCCGAGCGCCATATCACGGAAAAACAGTTCTACAAAATTATGAGTAAGGTTGGCGATCTGTTAGGAATTAATTATCTAGGGACCCACACAATGCGCAAAACCGGGGCTTATCGCGTCTACACACAATCTAATTATAATATTGGTTTGGTCATGCACTTATTAAATCATTCCAGTGAAGCAATGACTTTAGCTTATTTAGGCTTAGACCAGGCTAGTACTGAAACGATGCTGGATAAAATTGATTTTGGTTAGGAGGCTGGCTTTATGGATTTAGATTTTAAATCAAACAAGTATGATCTTTTTGATGATTGGCATCAAAACAAGACTAAACAAGCCTTTACACAAAAGTTGCAACAACAAGCTCAAATTGAAAAAACACACCTGCCAAAATTATTGTCGCGTGAAGATTTAAAAATTCGTTGGCAGATGAACTCTCGTCAAAGTGTTCATCAAGTTGCTAGTAAGCCTGATTTTCCGCAACCCGTTTTTGCTTTTAATCATGGTAAGACGCCACTTTACTTAGCAACTGAAATTCAAATTTTTGAAATTAATCACCCCTGGGTGATAACTCCCAGTGCTCGTCTTGCTTATAGTCATTGGATCCTTCGCAATGTGATTGATCAATCTTGATATTCAGCTCTAGGTTTTTGAGGGTTTACTATAGGTTTTTTATAGTTGGCGCTAGCCTTCTAATACAAATAATACCCATTTCGATGGGTATTAAATCTACCCTTGACAAGTGTCAAGGGTGTAAGTGCGCATTGACCTTGTTTCACTCGGTCTGCTGATAGCTATTAAATCAGGTTTCCCGTTATTGAATTGAATACATTTTTAATTCAATATATGCGTCCAAATCAACTAAATTTGCTATGCTTTAAATACTTAAAAACTATTACAGATTCCGCTATTTTCAATTCGAATTTTTTAATTGTCTTTTACAGAGATTCTTTATAAACTTAACAACAAAATTTGAATAACTAACTGTAAGAGCTGCGTATCTAAACTGAAGTCATTATTTTAATGTTAGGAGTAATTAAGATGGACGAAAAAAAAGTACTAAAACCCATTGATGAAATGCTTGCTGATCCTTGGCAAGTTGATATTCAAGAATTGTTTGAAGCTTCTGTCAATGAACCTGACGAGATCAAAAGGAATTTGTATGATTCCTTATACACTTATATTTTGCAAAAAAGACAAGAAGATATTATTAATCGCCCAGGCTTTGTAATTTAGCCCTCTAAAAAGTCGCTGAGGGCTTTTTATTTTGACTTTGGTATAAATGTATATAAATAGCCTTAAAATCGCTGAAAACAAAAAATAAGGCCCTTAAAAACGAACATAGCCGCTAAATTCTTGTTAAGATTCAGAAAAACTAACTGTTTGCTGTCAATGGTAGCGGACGAGCGTAGCGTGGGAGCATAAGGAATTGACAGCTCTTAACCGGTCTTTACACTGAAATGGCGAAAGCCAAAGTTTCTACAAAACTTTGCTTTCCTCCTAACGGCGAGTGAAAAAGCAGGCAAGCTGGCTCAGCTTGGACGGGGTTCGGGGCGTCAGCGCCCGAATTAATGTGGCTTGCCACACCTTTTTAGGCAACGAACGAAGTGAGGCGCAAGGAGCATAGCGACTGGAGTTTAATGTGAGCCGGTTTTTGGCTCACTCCTTTGTATTTTTGTTTTAGATTTTGATCTTGTACAGCGGTGCCTCTTTTATACCTCTTTTATAAACCTCTTTTAAACCTCTTTTAGACCCCTCTTGAGCCTTACTCTCCCAAGGCTCACAGAAGTTTATCAACGAGGTTTTGTCTGTTTATCAACGAGGTTTTGTCTGTTTATCAACGAGGTTTTGTCTGTTTATCAACGAGGTTTTGTCTGTTTATCAACGAGGTTTTTAATAGTGATCGTTGATAAACAATCGTTGATTTTATATAATAGTTGTGGAGGTGTAATTATGAGCAATGAACTTATAAAATATGATCCAGAACTTAATACTATTCCCTTACGTAAATTCACCCCTATTGAAATGAATCTATTTTTTTCAATTATTTCTCGTATGCGTGATAAAGGGGATCAAACAGTTAGATTTTCTTTTGAACAACTTAAAGACTTGAGCAACTATAAACCAACTGCAAATAATCGCTTTGAAGATGATATTCAAAGAACTTATGAAAAACTAATGGGGCTTCATTTTGGAAGACGTAGTAAATCTGGATTAAATAGAGAAATGTTTGTTATGTTTACTAAATTCAGAATTGTTGGTGAAGCTGATTCTCCTTATATAGACATTGAAGTATATAAAGATGCTTTGCCACTTCTTAATAATTTAGACACGTGGGTTAGATATGCTTTAGCGGAATTTAGAGATCTTCGAAGCAGTTATGCTAAAACCGCTTTTAGATTGTTAAAAGGTTTCAGAACAACCGGTTATGCTTTTTTATCAAAAGAAGATTTTTTTGAGTTACTTGATATTCCTAAAAGTTATTGGAAAAAGCCGGGAGACGTTGATAGATACGTTCTTAAACCAATCAGAGAAGAATTAACCCCTCTTTTTAGAGGCCTAACTGTTCGAAAGAAATATGGTAAAGGCCGCGGGAAACCAGTAATTGGGTATTCTTTTACTTGGAAGCCTGAAAAGAAAGACGCTAACGACTTCTCACAAGGTCAATTTCAAGATGAACGTCAAAAACTCTTTAACATTCAGCATAATGGTGAATTAACAGAACAGGAAAAATGGCGCGCCATTGACAAGGTTAAGGGGTTAACTTTAGGCTCTACTGAGAAACAAGCGTTGGCTGATAAACAGGCCGAGCACGATAAAAAAATAAGAGATCAAGCAAGACAAGAAGCACTTGCTGAACTCCGAAAGGGGTTTGGAAATAATGCCTAAAACAATTAGAGAACTTGCTGATGAATTGGGCGTTTCAAAGCAGGCTATATGGCAAAAGATAAAAAGAGATGCGTCAATCGATTTACGTCAATTTACATCAACAAAAGGTAATACTGTTTACGTTGATGTTGATGGGCAAAAAGCTATTAAAGCAATGTTCTCAAACAATTCGTCAACAAGATACCGTCAACAAAAAGATGATGTTGACGACAACAAAAAAGATGCGGTTGATGGACAAGATGAAGTGAAATTCCTTCGAAATTTAGTATCAGAAATTCAATCTGAAAAGAAAGAGTTACATAAGTTACTAGATCAGCAACAAAGATTGGCCTTACAGGACAAACAACTGCTCGAAGAATACAAAGCAGAAAACGACAGATTAAAAGTTCTCAAAATGCCCTCACAGGAAACAGAATTCAAACACTTAGACAATCAATATAAAGATGAAGTGAACGTGAACGCTCTTAAAGAGAAGTTGGAAAATTTGCAGGAACAAATCAAAGTTCAAAAAAGGATAGAAGAACAAGAAAAACCAAGAAAATGGTGGGGACTATGGCGAAAATAGATGATTCAGTTAAATTGACATCATTTAAAGGTAATTTATATGATGTGATGAAGTTAATCTTAGCTAAACGTGGGGTAAGTGTAGGACGAGCACGTAATCCTTTACCACATGTAGAAGATGATGAAATGGATCATGTTGAGGTAGTACGGCAACATATTGATGATGCAATTGCTGAATTTACTAAATAATAAAAAAACGCCGAGTCTCCTTAAAAGAGGCTCAGCGTTTTTTTAAATCTGTGACCAGACGTCCGCTCCCAAAGTAGGGAAGAGAGGTACGATGCGGCCTAGTTGTTCAGCTGTATATTGAAACTCAATTGCTGGTAATAAAACGTTAATTGCATCGGCAGCATGTTCACTAACTTCAGCTGCTCCTACAAGATGATGGTCTTGATCGTAAATCAAGGTGTTATCACCAATTGTTTCCTTATCAACTTGGCGGAACCATCCGTCAGGAAGATGATTAGTTTTAATGGTGTAATCAGGATTTTGCTGAGCTTCTTCGACGCTCATACCAACCTGTGCGATTTGTGGTGAGGTAAAGACAATGGTTGGGATGGGCGGATAGTTGATTGCGTCAGTAGTCTTTCCTGTGAAAAGTTGGGTTAAATAACTAGATTCAAAGATCGCAGTCGGGGTGAGCTTAGGCTGTTCTTTATCAAGCACATCACCAGAAGCATAGATGTTATCAATGTTAGTTTGAAGATGATCGTTAACTTCGATCCCGTTAGCATTGTAACTAACGCCTACTTCGTCTAATCCGATGTTTTCGATGTTAGGAATTCGTCCGGTAGCATCCAAAATCCAGTCGGTGGTGAGGGTTTCGTGATCGTTATAAGACACGGTAAAATGAGAACCGTCTTCCTCAAAACGATCCACCTGAGCGTTGTAAATGAACTTCACCCCTCGTTTTTCGAGGTCGGCAATGACTTGTTTTACGTAATCTTGATTAAATTTGCGCAACGCCCGATTATGGCGTAAAAGTACAGTGACGTTCGCGCCGGCAGCATTGGCAATCGTGGCAAATTCCATGCCGATATAGCCCGCGCCAATAATTACGATATTTTCAGGAAGCTGTTTGAGGTTCATAAAATCGGTACTGTCATGCGTAAGTTCTGAGCCCATAACATCTAGATGGTGGGGACGTAGCCCCGTTGCAATCACGATTTTGTCAGCGGTGTAGCGCTGTTGATCCACTTCGATGGTGTGAGCATCAACAAATTTTCCACGACCGTGAATAATTTCGATGTCAACAGAGTCGAGTAAACCAGTAATCATGTCCGGCAAGCCGTCGATGACTTCGTGTTCATGTTCTACATTGGCAGTCCAATCCAGCTTTAAGTCACCATTTACAATGCCATCAAGGCGTTCTTGGTGGCGTAAAAGTTGAACCGGGTTGTCCAGCGTAATTTTCGCGTTGCATCCACGGTTTGGACAAGTTCCCCCGATTTTGTCCGCTTCGATAATGGCGACTTTTTTACCACTATTAGCTAGTGGAACCGCCCCGTCGAAGGCACCATGCCCCGCGCCTAAGTACAAAACATCAAATTGATAACTTTCAGTCATTTAATTACCTCCATCCTAAATTTAGGTGAATAAACAATTACCATTGTTGGCACGAGCATAGCAGAGGATAGTTGCGAGTTGCAAGCGATTGCAACTGAAGAGAACAAAAAGCAATCCTTAACTTTAAATAAGGATTGCTAAAAAATATCTTACTAACGTTTTAATGATTTAATCGATAGCATTGAAATACCACCAATCAAGGAAAAAATAAATGAAACAATAAAAATTCCAGAATAACCAAAAAGACTTATGACGGCAGCGGCTAAAACGGGTGCGATAGCTTGTGTAATTGTATTACCTAAGTTGTAAACACCTAAGAAAAATGCAACACGATTTTGATCGGGGATAACTTTTAAGTTTAATAAATTATCAAGTGCGTTCCATAAGCCCATTCCTAAACCGGCAGCTAAGGCGTAAAGAATAATACCAGTATTATTTCTTAAGAAGAACAGGGAGAGACCTGCAATTGCTAATAAGATAGTTGAGAGACCTACTGGTAATTTCAGTATTTTAAATTTATTAGATAGTGGCCCAGCGACTAATCCCATCAAAATGCCAAAAATAAGCATAATCATGTTAACAAGTTGGATAGAAGATTGAGTTTGATTACCACGATGAAGAAAGTCGGTCATTATATATAAAATGTATCCTGTAATTGCAAAGTTTCCAACTCCCTGAAACATTTTTCCTATAAGAGCTAGGTAGTAGTCGCGCCAATTTGCCAAGAAGGAAAAATTAACTTTACATTTTTTAAAGAAAACTTTTCTTTCTTTTTAGTTGAGGTTTCATCTAAATTAGAAGGCTCATGGACAATCAAAGTTGCAATTAATACGCCAGCAAATGTGAATATACCAAAGACTATAAATCCTAGTCGAAACTGGCTAAGGAACAAAGCACCGATAACGTTAAATCCGTTATTACCTAAAGCCATGCCTAGACCACCATAAGCAGAAGAAGCAGTCCCCTTTCCATCTTCAGGTGCAAAGGATAATCCAGATTTAAAAAGCCAAGAGCTAAAAAAGCCCAACAAACTTTACAACAATAATCGTAAAAAGCGCCTAGAAATAGGCTTTTTTTCATGTTTCGACGTTTGAGAAACGCATTCTAAGTCCAGTTTTTATTAATAAATGGGTTAATGTCCGCTAAATGAATATATAACTGCGTCATAACTTAACAATTGTGTCGCTTTTTTTGTGCCTTATAATTAAAGGTGTTAAAATACGTCATAACTTACCACCATAAAGCAGTCCAATTAATTTATTGACTTCTAAGTAAAATACCAGGAGTTTTGCTATGAATTAACTATGATCCTAGGTGGTCACTAAAACATTCCTTAATTTAGGGGCTATAATTAACAAATAACCCCTCAAAATCATTGTTAAAATAACCCCCAATATCTATAATGTAGATGTTGGGGGTTATTTGTTTTTATATGGTATAAATGACTTCTCTTATTCGTCATTTTTTCGATACCTTTTGGAACGATTTTGACCAGGAAATAAACGATCATGCGATCCGACTCGAATGCCAATTAAGACTAGTTCATCTTTATCAATCGTATAAACCACCAGGACATCGTTAGTTTCGCTTGGTGTTTTGTTTTTCGGGGTATCTCGTAAGTGAAATTCATTATAACCGCTCATTCGCCGATTAAGCTCATGATCTTCAAATTCTGGTGGTAATTGTTGTTGCTCAAGCAACAGATCAATGGCTGCTCGAACTTCATCAATAATAGATTTGTCTAAACTGGCTAACCGTTTTAGATCAGCATTAAAGGTTGCACGTGGTTTAAATCTTAGTTTTTTCATTATTTAAACTGACCCCAATAATCATCATCTGATTCAACAATTTCATCGTCAGGTAAAACATGGCGTTTAATTAACTGATCACGTGCAATTGCATATTCTAACGAACCTTCTTTCGCTTTTAATGCTCTTTCTAGCCAGTCCATTTTTTCTTGTGAAACGATGGCTACTGCGCGACTATTTGAACGAGCAATATAAACGGTTTCGTCTT
>NZ_BAMJ01000047.1 GCF_000615805.1 Latilactobacillus fuchuensis DSM 14340 = JCM 11249 | reverse complement strand
TTTTAAAGCAGCCTTTTCGAAATGAATTCATTTTGAAAAGGCTGCTTTTTTGCTATATTACATTCGTGTGACAAAACTGTTAGTGGTTGTTGATAATGGGTTGTGGTAACTTTATCTACATAGTAATAGTAATGAAAACAGCACAATTAGAGAAGGAAATGGTGAAAATGGGACAAAAACTTCTTAATTTTTGGCAGCAGCCAATTGTCAATTTTATCGGTAGGACAATCATTTATTTTGTGATTCTTTTAATCCTACTCTATTTATACGACTATAGCGGTATCGGTAGTCCTAAATTTATCTATAACGAATTTTAGTCTGATCAAGGAGGCCTTAAATGATGAGGGCACATATTATTGAACGAATCGACACAATTGCAATTAATCAACCACAAACCGTGGCTTATCAATATGGCGCAGAACAACACACGTATGCGGATTTAAAAACCGCATCTGATCGCATTGCGCATTTCATCCAAGCCCAAGCATTACCAGCGGGGGCACCCGTGATTGTCTTTGGCGGACAACAATTCGAGATGGTCGCGACTTTCTTAGGGGCCGTTAAAGCCGGGCACGCTTATATTCCTGTTGAACAGCATTCGGATGCCGAACGGATTCAACAGATTGAATCGGTCGCGCAACCAGCCGCCGTTTTATCTTGGGTCCCAGAAGCCCAATTGACCGTTAAGGGGCCGGTTTATTCGGCAACAACCTTAGCCGAGACCATCGCGACTGGTGCCACTGATTACGATCAGAGCCAACAGGTCAGCGGGGATGCCAATTTCTACATCATCTTTACATCGGGCACAACTGGCTTACCAAAAGGGGTTCAAATCAGTGAAAACAACCTTTTGAGCTTCGTTCAATGGGCGAACCCGACTTTCGGAGTCGCTGATAATAGCCGAGTGTTAATTCAAGCGCCGTATTCGTTTGATTTATCGGTCATGGATTTATACCCCGGTTTGTGCTCAGGCGCAACCTTAGTCATTCTTGAAAAAGAAGTCACCAATAACTTTAAGCAATTATTTGAAGTCTTACCGACTTTGAAAGTCAACGAATGGGTGTCAACACCATCGTTTGTTGAGATTTGTTTATTAGCACCGACTTTCGATAGTCAACACTATCCAGAATTAACGCAATTCGTCTTCTGTGGTGAAGAGTTGACGCACCAAACCGCGCTGAAGTTATTAGAACGATTCCCAGAAACGAAGATTTTTAATACCTATGGCCCCACAGAAGCGACGGTCGCAATGACCAGCATCGAAATCACGGCGGACCTCTTGGCGCAATATGATCGGTTACCAATTGGTTACACTAAGTCTGATACGAAGACGTTAGTGGTTGATGAACAAAACCAAGTCGTCGCAGCTGACCAACCTGGTGAATTGTTAATCAGTGGGCCAAGTGTCTCGAAAGGGTATTTAAACAACTCAGACAAGACGACAGCGGCTTTCTTTGAAAAAGACGGCCAACGCTTCTACCATTCCGGCGATTTGGTCACGCAAGATCAATCAGGTCTAATCTTCTACAAAGGCCGGACCGACTTCCAAGTTAAAATGCACGGATACCGGATTGAACTGGAAGAAATTGATCATCATCTGGGACAACTCCCACAAGTCAAACAAGCTTGCACAGTGCCGCGTTACAACAAAGCACATCAAGTCACGCAATTGATTGCGTATGTCGTGCCAAATGCGGATCAAACTGGGGATGCGACTTTAACGAAGACGTTAAAAGCAGCCTTAGCTGAAAACACAATGGATTACATGATTCCCCAACGGTTTGTTTATCAAACGCAATTACCATTATCCGTCAATGGTAAGGTTGATCGGAAAGCTTTGATCACCGAGGTTAACGGCAATGCCTAATTTACAACCGTACGCGAATCCGACTTATTTCTTAATTTTAGGAGCAGCTTTAATCCCGTTGATCATTGGTTTTTTGAATGGTAAACGGTGGCACTTCTACGAAACACTTGTTTCATTAATCTTTTTAATCTTAATTTTTGACGGAGATAAGATTGAACAAGGTTATGCACTGATTGGTTATGTCTTGTTCGAAGGGGCATTGATCTGGGGATACACCGTTTATCGCCAGAAGAAAAACAGCACGTTACTCTTTAACTTAGCCGTCGTATTGGCGATTATGCCGTTAGTGATTGTTAAGTTTGTGCCGTTCCTCAATCCGGGCAGTAATTCAATCATTGGCTTCTTGGGGATTAGTTATCTGACCTTTAAAGCGGTTGGGATGATTATGGAAACGCGGGATGGCAGTATCAAAAAGTTCGAACCTTGGTTGTTCTTACAATTCATGCTATTCTTTCCAACGATTTCATCCGGTCCGATTGATCGTTACCGGCGCTTTAAGAAAGACTATCTGAAGATTCCAGATCGGGATCACTATATTGAAATGCTCGGTAAAGCCGTCCACAATTTAATGCTCGGGTTTGTGTATAAGTTTATCTTAGGCTATTTCTTTGGCACACTACTTTTACCAAGATTGGCGCATTTAGCAATGGCTAGTCGCGGAGGCTTCTTAGATCTTTCGTGGGGCGTTGTGGGTTATATGTACGTCTACAGTCTGTATCTCTTCTTTGATTTTGCGGGTTATAGTTTATTCGCCATCGGGACCAGTTACATCATGGGCGTCGAAACGCCAATTAACTTTAACAAACCATTTGCATCACCGAACATTAAGGAATTCTGGAATCGTTGGCACATGACGTTATCATTCTGGTTCCGCGATTACATCTACATGCGCTTAGTCTTCTTCTTGATGAAACATAAGGTCACCAAGAATCGCGTGTTAATCGCTAATCTCGGTTACTTAACCCTATTCCTATTGATGGGCTTCTGGCACGGCTTAACGTGGTATTACATCGCTTACGGGCTATTCCACGCCATCTGGATCATTTTAACCGATGTCTGGTTACGGTTTAAGAAGAAGCACAAAGATCAGATTATCAGCAATCGTTGGACCAACTACCTAGCGATTTTCGCAACGTTCAATACCGTTTGCTTTAGTTTCTTGATTTTCTCAGGATTCTTAGACAAACTCTGGTTCCACTAAAACTAATTTAATATAAAAGGGGTAATCATCATGGATATCGAAAACACAGTATTAGACATTTTAACGGACTTAACGGGTAATGACGATTTAAAAGACACGATGGATTTAGATTTATTTGAAACTGGCATACTCGATTCAATGGCAACGGTCCAAATGTTGTTGGAATTACAAGGTCAATTAGACATCGAAGTCCCAGTTTCTGAATTTGAACGGACTGAATGGGCAACACCCAATAAAATTATCGCTAAAGTAAAGGAACTTCAATAACATGTTTAAAAAGTTATGGCACATATTTGGACCAGTACTGGTTGCTGCATTAGGTTTAATGGTTTTATTATTATCACCATTGCGTTTTGGCCGTCCAAGTGCCAAAACGTTATCAACGGCGGCGACTTCGATGTCGGCCAACGTGATTAAAGGTGAAGCGATTAAGGATGCCGCTTTTGATGCGAATTATATTCCGGTGATTGGTTCATCAGAATTATCGCGGATGGATCCTTTGCATCCGTCAGTCATGGCTACTAAATATAATTGGCAGAACAAGCCCTTTTTAATTGGCGCGCCGGGTACGCAATCCTTAACGCATTTCTTATCACTCCAAGCCAGCGGCAATCATTTGAATGGTAAGAAAGCCGTGGTGATTGTTTCGCCACAATGGTTTGTCCCTAAAGGGGTCAAAGCCAATATGTTCGATTTCTTCTATTCACCGTTGCAAACATCGTATTTCTTGTTGCACGCCAAGAACACGGCGGCCACACGTTATACGGCGACACGAATCTTACAATTAACGAGTGACACCACGAGTGGCGTTGTGCGGGATGCGTTGAAGAATAAGGCGTTGGGTTTACCATTAACGCAACCCCAAAAAGTCTACATCGCTAACGTTAAACGACCAGCACTCCAACATCAAGATCAATTATTTAGTCAATTATTCATTCACGGTCGGGAAAAATTTGTCCAAAAGGGCATTCAAAAATTACCGGCACAAGCGGATGATGTGCAGCTGAATACGGTGGCAACGACGCTGGGTCAACAAGCAACTGGCGATAATCCGTTTGGCATTAAAGATGATTTCTACAAAAAACGGGTATTACCACACGAAGCCCAATTAAAGGGTGTTCAACGGAATTTTAATTACGAAAGTTCACCAGAATTTGCGGATTTCCAATTAATGTTGACCTATTTTGCAGAACATAAAATGGACGTCCAATTCGTGATTCCACCAGTCAATGCACGCTGGGCTTCTTACACTGGGTTGTCACAAGGGATGTTGAATCGTTTTGATCAGAAAGTTCGTTACCAACTGCAGTCGCAAGGCTTTAACCATATTACAGATATGACTGAGGATGGCAATCAACCTTACTTCATGCAAGATACCATTCATTTAGGCTGGCGCGGTTGGTTAAAAGTCGATCAAGCTTTGAAACCATTCATGGCAACGAAAAAAGCCGGTAAAGTGAAGTACGATATCAACAACGACTTCCTAAGCCGAGCATGGCAAAATGTAGGCGGAGACCAAGTAGAAGACTTTGATTAGAGTGCGAGTCTTCATGGTCAGCTTCTGAGCATTAGCCTAGTTTGGCGAATAAAGTCTGGGTTTTAGACTTTGTTTGCCAAACGTAGCTAAGCACAGGAAGCTATGAAGATGAGCACACTTTGATTAGAGTGCTGACAAGCCGGTCAGCTTCTGAGTATAACCTAAAATAAAGCGGATATGACTGATTTTTAGTCATATCCGCTTTATTTGTAGCTAGACGGAAGAAGCTGGCTTGGAAGCACGTTTTGACCAGAGTGCTGACTTGAGCGTTTAAACTTTGAGTATAACCTAAAAATATCCCGGATGGTTGTTTTTTAACCATTCGGGATATTTTGTAGTTAAGCGGAAAAGTTTGCTCAAGAAGTACGTTTTAAAAACCAGAGTCTTTGTTGCCGTGGTCAGTTTCTAACCTCAAACTAAAAAGGGCTGTGACATAAGTCGTAGTATTCTAATATTAAATGAACATTATTTATTGACGCGCGCCAGAACTCATCAATTTCCGTTCAAATCAAAAATGCTGGTTATCCTTAGTTCGGGATAACCAGCATTTTCAACTTGATACTCAATTGATAACCGAGTTCTGTCACAGCTTGATTTTATATTATTGAATGTCCTTAAGCACTGATTTCGTCATTTCGGTATAGGCAATTGGGCCTTTGTACATCCAACTTGTTTTGGGACCGTAGCTGAAGAGTTTTTGATTCTTAACGGCCTTTAAATTTTGCCAGATGGGTTCATTGAACATCGCGGCACTCTTGTCACTGTTGACGAGGAAAATGTAATCGGCATCGAGTTCTGTTAATTTTTCAAGTGAGATTGGCGACCAGTCAGCGGTTGCTTTTTTAGAAATGGATTGGACTAGTGCGGGTTCTTTTAAGCCTAATTCTTGGTATAACAAGGCACCACTCGCGGCGTGGTCGTTGACGATGAAGGCTGAATTGTTAGTCACCCACAAGACAGCAGCCGATTGATTGGGCGCTTTTTGTTGGACCGTTTTACGGGCTTTAGCGCGTTGTTGATCGTATTTCTTGAGCACTTGTTTCGCCTTAGCCGTCTTGTTGACCGCCTTAGCGACGTCCATTAATTGGGTACGCCAGCTGACGGTATCGCCATTTTTAACGACGTAAGTAGGGGCTAACTTGTTGTATTGGGCGTATTTGCCACCTTGCACGGTGCTGCTAGTGCCAACCAATACTAAATCTGGTTTAGCCTTAGCGATTGATTCGTAAGGTAAATCATAATTAATCAATGGCACATCTTTCAGATATTTAGCAAGATAGTCTTGGCGGCTCGTGCCGTTTTTAACGGACCATTGGCGGACTGGTTGAATATCGAGTGAGACTAAGTAATCCTCGAGATACGAACCAATCACGCGTTTCGGATGCGTTGGCACTTTAACCTTGTGTTGCATGCTATCGGTTAAAGTCCGGGTCGTCGCCGTTTTGGTCGTGCTTTTATTTTGACAACCAGCTAATAATAAGCCGGTGAAGGTAATCGTTAATAAACTGAAGAAACGTGTACTTTTTTTCATAAACCCTCCAAAGGTAAAAAATATTTATTGAGAACAATTCTCATTATCAATGGTGATAGACCTTGTTGTCAAGGGCTTTTTACCAAATTGAGAGCGCTAACGGGTTAATGGCGAGGGATTGTCAACGCGCGCGCCATTTCTTATAATGAATTAGTACCGTTAAAAAACGGAAAGCGAGTCTTCAGCATGTCGATATTAAAGACTGAACAAGTCAGTGTGGGGTACCAACAACACTTAATTTTAAAAGCATTATCCATTCAAATTCCCAAAGGTCAAATTACGACGTTAATTGGTCCCAACGGCAGTGGCAAATCGACGTTAATTCGGACGATTGCCCGCTTATTGAAGCCCGCCAGTGGCACGGTCTTGTTTAACGGCCAAAATTTGGCCGAACAAAATTCCAAAGCCCTCGCCCAATCAATGGCGGTCCTACCGCAAACGGGGGAATTAATGAGCGACCTAACCGTGACGGATTTAGTGGCGTTTGGCCGGATTCCGTACCGCAAACCACTGATGCCGCTGTCGGCCAACGATCAACGTAAAATTGATTGGGCGATTGAACGGACGGGGTTAGTCGGTTTTGAGAACCGGTTCATCAGTACCTTATCAGGCGGTCAACGTCAACGGGCCTGGATTGCGATGGCGCTTGCACAAGATACCGAAATTTTAATCTTAGATGAACCAACGACTTATTTAGATTTAACGCACCAATTAGAAATCATGTTATTGATTCAAGATTTGAATCAAAACGAAGGCCGGACGATTATCATGGCGCTCCACGATTTGAACCACGCCGCCCGCTTTTCAGATCAACTGATTGCCTTAAAAGACGGTCAATTACAAGTCAGTGGCAGCGTTCAAGAGGTCATGACGCAGACCAACTTACGGCAGATTTTTAACATTGATGCGACCTTAGTTGAACACGATGGTCGGCCGTTAATTCTGACGTATGATCGCTGGAACGGGGCCGAAACAGATGAATAAACGCCATTTTAAAATTATTTTGCTGGGGAGTTTGATTTTGTTAGGCATCACTTTAGTGTTAGGGATTTGTTTGGGTGCCGCAACGGTACCGTTACAAACGGTCTGGCAAACGCTAGTCGATTATCACGCCAGTTCCTTAACCCAAGCAATCGTGCACACCATTCGGTTACCACGCGTGCTTGGCGCGGCGTTGATTGGGGCCAGTTTAGCGGGTAGCGGGGTGATTATGCAAGACTTAACGCATAATCCGTTGGCTGATTCTGGCTTACTCGGTATCAACGCTGGTGCGGGCTTATTGTTAACGGTCAGTTTTATTTTCTTCCCGAAGATGGGTCCGGGTGGCACGGCGTTATTCTCGTTCACCGGAGCATTATTCGCGGCGTTATTAGTCGTGGCCATTAGTCGGACTAAAAAAGGCAGTCAAACGACGACGGTGGTGTTAGCCGGAATGGCCATTAGTAGTTGCTTAGTCGCATTGAGTGAAGGCCTCGCGCTAGTGATGCAACTCAAACAGGATTTAGCCTTCTGGCATTTTGGTGGCGTGGCGGCGATTAACTGGGCGCAACTCAGCGGCTTAGGCCCCTGGTTAGTTTGTGGCTTGTTAATCAGTCTCTTATTAGCCCCACAGTTACACTTATTGCAATTAGGGGATGAATTAGTCCTCAGTTTAGGCCGAAAGACTGGTTGGATTCGCTTAATCGGTTTTGGTTGTGTTGTGATTCTAGCAGGCGCATCGGTGGCTTTGGTCGGTTCGGTTGGGTTTATCGGGTTAATGATCCCGCACATTGCGCGCTTTTTAGTCGGCCCGGATACGCGTAAAGTCATGCCGATTAGTCTGTTATTGGGCGCGAGCTAGTTGTCTTAGCTGATTTAGTCGCGCGGACGATTAATGCACCACAAGAGATACCATTTGGGATTATCATCGCGATTATCGGGGTGCCATTCTTTATTTATTTAGCACGACGGGAGGGACGCCAACATGGGTAAACAACAGCCGAAACGCTTTACTGGTTGGTTAATCGGTCTCAGTCTATTGATTGTCGTCGGTAGTCTGATTAGTTTGCAGACGGGTGAATTAACGATTGGCTGGCAAGCGATTGGGCAACTAATCCGCGGTCAAGGTAGTGCGCAAGACGCCTTAATCCTAGTCGATTTTCGCTTACCGCGAATTGTGGTCGCAATTTTAGTTGGCTTTGCCTTAGCGCTAGCCGGTGAAGTGTTACAAAGTACCACGCAAAACGCGTTGGCCGATACCGGCTTCTTAGGGATTAATGCCGGCGCGGGGATTGCGGTCATGTTATTCATCGCTTTTGCGGCCAATCAGAGCAGTCAGCTATTTCTACTACCGATTCTGGCATTAGGTGGCGCGCTCATCAGTGCGGCGATTATCTTTCTGGGTGCGTATCAAAAAGGACGGGGGATTACGCCTAATCGGTTATTGCTAACCGGGGTCGCACTGTCCACCTGTTTTTCGGCATTAATGGTCTTGTTGACCTTGAAGTTATCACCGGATAATTATCAATTCGTGATGACCTGGTTAGCCGGCAGTATCTGGGGCACGAGTTGGCCGTTTGTCTGGGCGCTATTACCGTGGCTGTTGTTATTAATCCCGTTCATCATGAGCAAGCAACGACTGTTAGACGTCTTAGTCCTTGGTGACGATAGCGTGCAATCGCTCGGGATCCAACTCCAAAAGGAACGACTATTATTGATTGGCGCCGCGGTGATGTTAGCCGGTGCGAGTGTGTCAATCAGTGGTGGGATTGGTTTTATCGGCTTAATCACCCCCCACATTGCGCGACGGATTATCGGGTCGCAACATCGCTATCAACTGTGGTTGACCGGTTTATTAGGGAGTAGCTTCTTATTGATCGCCGATACACTCGGTAAGGTGCTCAGTCCAACGACTGAATTACCCGCCGGCGTGTTAGTTGCGTTGATTGGTGCCCCGTATTTTATTTATCTATTAATTAAAACCGACAGATGAGGAGACTTTAGATGGTATACGATGTAACGATTATCGGGGGCGGGCCCGCCGGCTTATACGCGGCGTTTCAAGCTGGTTTATACGGTTTAAAAGCGCAATTACTAGAAGCGAGTCCCACTTTAGGCGGTAAAGTTGTGACTTATTCAGAACGTGTGATTCACGATATCGGGGGTCAGCCGAGCATTAGTGGGCACCAGTTGATTCAAAATCTACAAGAACAAGCGCAACTTTATCCGCTGCCGATACGGACCGCAACCCTCGTGACGGATGTCAGTTATGATGCGACTGCGGCGATTTACAACGTGCAGACTGCCGAAACCACGTACCAAACGAAAGCGTTAGTGCTCGCGATTGGTGGCGGGATGGTCCGCCATAAAACGTGGCCGTTATTAGCAGAACAGACTTACACCAATGTCAGTTATGTGCCGCAAAATCCGGCCGCTTATCGTGAGCAATCGGTTTTATTAGTCGGACCGGGCTATAATTTGATGGCCTTGGCCCCCCATTTAATCGCAACTGCCAAAGCAGTGCATTGGATTGTCGCCAAGCGACCGTTTGCGACCGAAGCAGAGGAACAAGACTTCTTAACAACTTATCCACAAATCGATTACCAAGTCCAACCGATTCTAAGTTATCAACAGGCTAATGGGCAATTGACGGCCGTTACCTTAGCTAATCAACAAACGGTGACTGTCGATACCGTCGTGGCGAGCTTTGGTTACCGACGTTCATTGGACACGCATACGGATTGGCAATTAACCCCAGACCAACTAGCGACGCCTTTAGTCCAACCAATTGGGCAGCAAGTCGGCGCTAAAATTGGCGTTAGTTTAATTGCCAATGCCTTCCAAGAAGGCACAGTGGCGATGGCGACGATTGCTCAACAATTACACCCAACCGAAAAAGCCCCGATGGTCACCACTCACAATCAAGACTTTGACCGGATTAATGAAGCTTATTGGACGGTGGAATAAAGCCAATGAATCTTTTAAAAACAAAAACAACCTCGCCTAATTTCAGGAGAGGTTGTTTTTGTTTTATTTGAATTAAGGAATGCGTCATTCTCCAAGATGATAAACCTTATCGCTTTTTAAAGAGTGTTGTGGCAATCGTCAGTAGGCCGACTATTATAAATAGTAAATCAAACCACCAACTCCAAGAAGTGACGTTAAATTTAAAAAAAGAAAAACTGGGGACTAACAAAAGAATCCCTGAATAAAATGCAATTGTCTTATAGAACTCGGGGTTAAAGTGGCGGATTTGATGCTCATTGTGCT
>NZ_BAMJ01000048.1 GCF_000615805.1 Latilactobacillus fuchuensis DSM 14340 = JCM 11249 | reverse complement strand
CTAGCTTGTCAGCGCTCTAAACGCGTTCCTTGAGCAATCTTCTCCGTCTAACTACATAATGACAATCGTGGTCAAGACCAACCACAATTATCATTATTAGGTTATACTCGAAGATTAAACGCCCAAGTCACGCTCTAACGAAAACGCGCTTCCAAGCCAACTTCTTCCGTCTAGCTACAAATGATGAACCATGACTAAAAGGCAGTCATAATTCATCATTTTAGGCTATACTCAGAAGTTAACCAGGCTTGTCAGCGCTCTTTATGTTTGAGCCCCACCCCCGTTACTGCACTTAGGATTGAGAAGATTGGGGAGAGGATGCTGAAGAAGCAGAATGGTAGGTAGCTGAGGGTTGGGACGCCTAGTGTGTTGGCGGCGAAGACGCCGGCGACGCCCCATGGAATCAGGTAGTTGATGACGGTGCCGCCGTCTTCTAGGGCACGGCCGAGGGCGAGGTTGCTTAAATCAGATTTTTCAAAAGTTGATTTGAAAGCCTTGCCGGGCAGAATCACGGATAGGAATTCTTCACCGATAAAGAGGTTGACGCCAATGCCGGAAGCAATCACCGCGCTGATCAATTGACCAGGGGTTTGCAAATGTTTGGCCAAGGGCGTCATCACGCGTTCGATTAAACCGAGTCGCATTAGCAAGCCGCCTAAGGTTAAGGTGAGGATGATTAAGGCGACGGTGCTGAGCATACTGTTAATACCACCGCGTGAGAGTAAAGCGTTGATGCTTTGGTTGCCAGTATGCGCAACGAAGCCGTTTTCGATGAGGTTGGCGATGGTTTGGAGCGATGTGTGGGGATTGTGGAAAAAGACGAGGCCGATTGAAACGGCAATATTCAAAAATAACGTGGGAATCGCCGGCATTTTTAAACGGGCACAAACAAAAATTAAGATAATTGGAATTAAGGCCAATAAACTAATGTGTGAATTAGCTTTCAAAATCGCGACGGTTGTGTGAATCTTGGTCAACGAAGCGTCTTGTGACGTGTGGCCAATAATGGCGTATAGAATTAGGGCGCCGACAAAGGCAGGAATCGTGGACCACATCAGGTTCTTGATGTGATCGAACAAATCGGTTTCGGTAACGGCGGCCGTTAAATTAGTTGATTGAGATAAGGGGGATGATTTATCACCGAAAATCGCGCCGGAAATAATCGCGGCAGCAACAATTGTCGTATCTAAACCGAGGGTAGCGCCAATCCCGAAGAAGGCGATGCCGACCGTTGAAATCACGGTAAAAGCACTACCGATGGCACTCCCAACGAGCGCGCAGACGACGAAAATCGACGGGATGAACCAATGCACGTTGACGATTTGAAACCCCCAAACCATCAAGGTTGGAATTACGCCGGCTGCCATCCAAGTACTGATCAGCGCGCCGACTAGAATGAAGATAATGATTGGGATAATCCCGCTTTTGAGACCATCTTCAATCCCACCATGAATCTCGGCCCATTCAAAACGGTGAATGCGGGCCCACAACATTAATAAAGCAATCGTGGCAAGTACTGGGGTTTGGGGTGATAAATGAAAAATAATCACGCCGCTGCCCATAATGATTAACATTCCGATTAAGACCAAGCTGGCCTCTAGTAAACTAATTGATTTTTTTGACATGCTAAAACATCCTTTTCATATTGTAATCTAAGGTTGAATCGTCAAAAAATAATATCGTAATAAGCCGCCGCAAGTTCGTTGTTGCATATCGGTCTCCTCCGCTTCCACAAAAAAATCCCTACCTCGCATATGCGAAATAGGGACGATCAGGAAACCGCGGTACCACCCAGTTAATTCACCAATTTTAAGACAGTGAACCACTCTGACAGGGGATAACGGACCTGTTACGACCGAAACTAGCATTCAGTATTTCGACAACATTACCCTGATCGGTTCGCAGCAACCACCGACTTCCTGACCCACAGATAATGCACTACTTGGTTTGAATGACACGTGTTTAAGAATTGTTATTAAATTTACGATAGATAACTATAAAAGTCAAGCAGCAAGTTTTAGAAAAAATTGCTATCTTTGAAATTATGGCTATAATCAATTTGGAAGTCACTAGGATTAATCCCGGTTAGTTGGACGAAACGGGATTCGAATTCTGGAATCGGAAAATCGGTCCAAATCCGAAAACTATTTTTAGTGTAGGTCGCCCAATCGCAGATCTGGGTGATTTTTGGATAATCATGTAGATCAGCTGGGGTGTCACTGATGAATTGAATCAGATAGTCATAGGCTTCAGCTTGTTCTGAGACGGTGGAGAATGCGTGGAAATAATCGCGAATTGTCATAGGGCTACCAACTTTCAACTGTGTGAATTTCAACACTAATTATAAAGAAAAAAGTGGTCTAGGACTAATTTTTTGCCTATCCTTAACCGAAATATAAAGTTTAAGCGCGCTAAAAAGTTGATTCAAAGGAGTTTTAAGGGATGATAATCACAACCAATCAATTATTAATTCGGGCATTTCAATCAAACGACACGGAAGCGGTCTACCAAATTGGTAGCAATCCAGAGCTGACGCAACCGTTGAATATGACGGCGTTTCAATCTGACGCAGAAGCCCAACGTTTTTTACAGATGTTGCAAACGGATCCGGATGCTTGGGCGCTGACCTTGAAAACGACGCAAGAAGTTTGTGGGATTGTGATGTTGGCACCGAATTTAGCGGCCGACCAAGTCAGTGTGGCCGGCTATGAATTGAGTTTTGCGCTCTTACCAGCCTTTCAAAAACACGGGTTGATGAGCACCGCATTGCCTGCGATCATGCAACATTATCAGCAAACACAAGCGGTGACGGTTTTTAACGCCGCGTGCTTCTTAGACAACCGCGATTCACAAAAACTATTGCTTAAATTAGGCTTTCAAGCAGACTATCAAACTCAATTACCAGCCTATTTAGGCGGTCAAACCGTGCAGTACTTTCGTTATTTAATTATCTGAAAGTCCACAAGATTAAAAAGAAAGTGCTTTCATTAAAATGCCATGTTAAATGCTCTTTTTATCACTAACCTGTGGTATAATCGGAATGAAAGACAAATGGGGGTTATCAAATGGCGAATGAAAATGACCAAGCCTTTGCAAGAAAACTGGCAAAAATTGAGGCGGATTCTAGTTTAACGATTCTATCGAGTATGAATCAAGCGAATGATGAGAAAGTTAATCAGTACATCGTGTATACTGATTATCGAGAAGGTAGTCAACAAACAACTAATTCAGTTTTTGTGTACACACCGTACGCTAATGTGGACAAGTTCGGTCATTCTAAGGTCGAATTTCAAGCGCAACTCTTATTTGAAACGAACAAATGGAAAAAACAAATGCACATGACGGTTTTAGAAACGTTAGGTGCTGAAACACGCTTAGCCGTTTATGATTTCCAAAACCTCGGTCTAGCACAATTAGCATTAAAAGCATTTTGTAATTTAGCCAATAAAGCTGAAATTGAACAAATTAATGGTAATATTAGTACGTTCGATCAAGAAAGTTTTAAAAAGGTCGCACATATTCTAAAGAAATATGATTTCGAGGTTCAAGCAGAACCAGACCAAGCTTCAGGGACCTTCATCAAAAAAAGGGGATAAGACTGATGCAACTGACACGGGCTTTTGAACAAGCAACTTGCATTATTGTATTGCTAGCAACTCAGGATCCGGAACACCCAATCTCATCAGAAGTCATCCATCATCGTTTGGGTGGCTCGCAGACATACTTACGCAAGATTATTCGACGGTTAGTCGTGGCGGGATTGGTTAAATCGGCTTCTGGGAATAGCGGTGGTTTCACTTTGGCACGTCCATCGAGTGAAGTCTCAATATACGACGTTGTTTTAGCCACCGAAGGTCAGATCAAGTCTTATCCAGATTCCGGCAAATTGGATACCGTCTTCAACGATTTCCAACCGGTTGCCAAACAAGGGACGCTGATTATTAACGCAGCGTTTCACAAAGCCGATATGTTATGGGCCAATGAATTGAAGAAACAAACCGTTTCGGCGTTAATTATCGAAACCATCGGCCACGAAGCAATCCCAGTCATCGACTGGAACCAATCGGCCGAACAACGCGAAATGTTGATCCAAAAAGTCATTAAAAATTTAAAGTAGAGCGCTGACTGAGCTGGTCAGCTTCTGAGTATAGCCTAAAATAAAGAATTATGACTGGTTTTTAGTCATGATTCTTTATTTGTAGCTAGACGGAAGAAGCTAGCTCAAGAAGCGCGTTTAAGATGAGAGTGTTTTTGGTTGCGGTAGCAACTGAGCATTAATTATAAATAACCGGTAATCTTGCACTTAAGATTATCGGTTATTTTAGATTAAGCGGAAGTTGTTGCAACCAAAAGCACGTTTTGGTTAGAGTGCTCATCCATGTGGTAATTTCTGAGCATTAGCCTAGTTTCGTGAATAAAGTCTGGGTTATGGACTTTGTTTGCGAAACGTAGCTAAGCACAGGGACTTGCATGGATTAGCACGTTAAAAAAGTGCACCCATCCGTTCTGATTATCAATTAAACAGTAACGATAGTGGTAACCGGTAATCTTGCACTTAAGATTACCGGTTATTTTTGATTAGCAAAAATATATTGGTATCGGAATAAATGCTTGTTCCAAAAACTAAACTAGCACTAAAAACAGCAAGAATCGTGTTATTCGTAAGAATTGGTCTTTGTTTTTTGGTGGTTCATTAATTTATGATGAGATTAGCGATTAGTGGCCGAAAATGGTTATTTCGGGGTAATATTTGCAGGAAATGAATAAATAAAATTGTAAAAAATGACGAGAAAGCCGTCTGTAGCAATGAAAGGTTGCGTGCTAAATAACATGGCGCCATTAATTTAACGGCAGACTCTAATTAAACAATCGATTTACGTGGTGGGAGTGGTCTTACGTCAAGAGGATCAACCAGCCGTTAAACCCAATCTACGCTTGCAGACGGTTAAACCGGGCTTAGTTAATTCGCACACGGCGATTCTTGCTAACTTGCAAAACACCCGCGCTGAATCACTCGGCGAAATGGATGTGAAAGCTGAAATTCGTAAAGTAGGCCAATCAAAGGTGCTGTATCAAAATCACAAAACAGACTTACAGATGGCGCCCAACTCGAATTTTAATTACGGTATTGATTTGAAGAATAAACCGTTAAAAGCGGGACGTTATCAACTTAAAATGACGATTAAAGGTAACAAGGGCAGCTGGGTTCTGACCAAGGAATTCACAATTACCCGTCAACAAGCGAATAAGTACAATGATAAAGCGGTCGAATTACCAAAGACGAATTGGTGGCCATACATCATTATCGGCTTACTAGCAGTAATCATCTTGTTCTTAATCTGGTTACTATGGAAACGTCGTAAAAATGATGAAGATGAACCAACGGAATAATGATTAATATAGAAGGAAGTCGATCACGAGCTATGTGATTGGCTTTTTTTATGGGAAGTATCTGGCTCATTTAGAGGGCAATTGAGCCAGATACTGGATGAGATGACCTAGATAATATGGTAAGCTAATCACAATTAAGGAGTGGTCAAATGCTTGAAACGAGTCAGGTCTATTTAATGGGAACGGTGATCGATATTCAAATTGAAGCCGACCAACCGGCACCAATTATTGCGCTAGTTGAACGACGATTAGCGGAATATGAACACCGTTTTAGCGCCAATGATGACACTTCCGAACTGATGGCGGTCAATTTAGCCGCTGGTCAACAAGCGGTGACGGTCGCACCAGAACTCTACCAATTAATCAAACTAGGCAAACAACATAGTTTGGCTGCGAATGGTAATTTGAACATCACAATCGGGCCGTTAGTTCAAACTTGGCGGATTGGTTTTGATGATGCGCGGGTGCCGAGTGCGGCCGAAATTACGGCGGTCATGCAGTTAGTTGATCCACGCCAGATTGAACTGAACGATGATACCCACCAAGTCCGCTTGGCTAAAGCGGGGATGGCGATTGATTTAGGCGCGTTGGCGAAAGGTTATATCGCTGATTTAATCATGGTCGAACTCAAGACTTTGCCGGTTCAATCAGCCTTAATCAATCTCGGCGGTAATATCGTAGCTTATGGGCCGAATCAACGCCAATCTGATGGCAACTGGCGGATTGGGATTCAAGATCCGCGTGAACCCCGTGACGTCTATTTGGACGTGGTGCTGGTGCAGAATCAATCGGTCGTCACGTCGGGAATCTATGAACGCCATTTAGAACGCAACGGTCAGACTTATCATCACATCTTCGACCGACAGACCGGTTATCCGATTCAAACCGATCTATTGAGTTTGACGATTATCAGTGATTTATCAGTCACCGGTGAAATTTGGACGACCCGTTTATTCGGTTTACCCGATGCCGAAATTCTAGTTCAGGTTAACGCGACGCCGGGAATTGAAGGCATTCTTGTGACAGCGAATGGCACGATTATGAAGTCGAACGGCTTAGTTTAAAATGATTGATTTTGTAAATGAAATTGATTATCATTAAGAAGGTATGTTTGTTTATTTAATCACATACTCTTCGGAAAGAAGTTGATATAGATGAAACAGTTCATCGGAATTGTGGGTAGTAATTCACGTCAATCGACGAATAGGGAACTATTGCAATTTATGCAACAGCGGTTTGAATCGGAAGCGACGATTGAAATCATTGATTTGAATCAGATTCCGTTATTCGATAAACCAAGCGATTTTCAAGTGCCGGCAGCCGTGACTGAGATTGCGGCTAAAATCACCGCAGCGGACGGTGTGATTATCAGCACACCAGAGTACGATCATTCAGTCCCAGCCGTCTTAACGAGTTTGTTAGCGTGGTTATCGTATAAGATTTATCCGTTGCTCGATAAACCGGTGATGATTATCGGTGCGTCGTATGGTGGTTTGGGTTCATCGCGGGCGCAAAGTCATTTACGCCAGATTTTGGATGCACCCGAAATTAAAGCACGCGTAATGCCTAGTTCTGAATTCTTATTGGGCAATTCGTTAGCCGCGTTTGATGAACACGGTCAATTGAAATCTGCGGATCAAGTTCAGAAGCTCGATGGTTTATTGGCCGATTTTCTCGTGTTTGTTGGGATTACCGAACAACTTAATCATGCGCATGAGATGGCTCAAAAAGAAGCGGCCCATTTTTCGTGGGAGAATCTATAGATAGAACGGAGTGTTTCAGATGAAGTTAGTTGGAATTGTTGGTTCGAATGCTGAACAATCTTATAATCGGTTATTGTTGAAATATATCGCCACCCATTTTGCAGAAATCGTTGACGTTGAAGTGCTTGAGATTCGCGATGTGCCTATGTTTAGTCAAGATGATGATCAAAGTGCCAATCCGGCGATTCAATATTTAAATCGTAAGATTATGGCTGCGGATGGGGTCATCATTGCCACACCGGAACATAATCATACGATTCCCGCCAGTTTGAAAAATACGTTGGAATGGTTGTCTTATCAACTCCACCCGCTTGATGGTAAACCAGTGATGATTGTCGGCGCATCGTATTACGATCAAGGTTCATCGCGGGCGCAATTGCATTTACGCCAAGTGCTAGATGCACCAGGGGTCAACGCGGTCGTGATGCCTGGCAATGAATTCTTGCTAGGGACGGTTAAAGAAGCGTTCGACGATGCCCATAATTTGAAAGACGCGGACACGGTCGCCTTTTTACAAACTTGTCTGGGTAAATTCCTGCAATTTGTTAAAGTCACACAGGCGATGAATCAGCCCCAACCAGAAGAGTTGCCAACTGAAGATTTAACGGCGAGTGGTTCAATTGACACGACCATCGAAGGCATCGATAAAGAAGCTGAAGATTGGGTCGAACAAGCGGCCGCCAAAGTCGGTGCGATTTCGGGTAATCAATACGTGCAACTTGACCGCGGGATATTAACCGTCGATCAACTCAACGCACTATTGGCGTCATTGCCAATGGAAATTACCTATGCTGACAGCAATAATCAATCGCTCTACTATAATTTAAACCGCCAACCGGCAGACGAGATGTTCGCACCACGCCAACCCGGTCAAGCCGGTAATCCGTTGGCGAAATGTCATCCGAAGGCCGCACAAAAACACGTTGAATGGGTGATTCAACAATTACGGGCTGGTAAACAAGATGTCGTCCGGATGCACGTGCCTAAGCATGGGGATGACCAATTCGTGGTCCATAACTATCAAGCATTGCACGCGACAGATGGCCAATATATGGGAATTAATGAATACATCCTCGATTTCAAACCGATTGTTGATTGGTACTTGGCGCAAACAGGGCAAACTTTAGCGGGCGGTCAAGTTGACGCGGTTTCGAGCGCTTCGAAAACCCAATCAGCTCCGGCAGCGTCCGCAGAACCAACGATGCCAGTTGTAGATGCCGTTTCAAGTGCATCGAAAAAATCATAAAGGTGATTGACGGACTTGGTGAAGTTCGTTATACTGAATTTTAACAAGATAAGAGGTCGCAAAAACCAAGAGTAAGTCTTTTCAGTTGATTAAGCAACGATGAGGAAGGGTGAAAGGGGAATTTGCCGAAATGTCGGTTGGCTTAATGCAATTGATGTTGGGACTTGGTTGAATAAATCAAGAACTGTCGCAACAAATTGTTGCGGGGCGCTATCAACGGTTGAAATGAGACGTAGAGTCTTTTTGTCGTTTTTAGTAGACAAAAAGACTCTTTTTGTTTGCTAATCGACACAGAGTTGGTGCGATTTTCTTGAAACTATGAAGAAAAGAGCGAAAGAAATATGGCACAAAATGAAATGAAACGTGAGCTTAAGACCCGACATCTGTCGATGATTGCCTTAGGTGGGAGTATTGGGACTGGGTTATTCGTCACAAGTGGTTCGGCGATTGCCAAAGCGGGTCCCGGTGGTGCGCTATTGGCGTATTGTGGGATTGGGATTATGGTCTTCTTCTTGATGACCAGTTTAGGAGAAATGGCGACGTATTTACCCGTTTCGGGGTCGTTTTCAACTTATGCAACGCGCTTTGTCGATCCAGCGCTCGGTTTTGCGTTGGGCTGGAATTATTGGTTTAATTGGGCGATTACTTTAGCGGTCGATGTGAGTACCGCCGCAATTGTTATGCAGTTCTGGTTACCAGACATTCCCGGTTGGATTTTTAGTTCCGTCGCGTTATTCTTAATTTTCTTAATTAATTTGATTAGTGTTAAATCATTCGGTGAAACTGAATATTGGTTTGCCTTAATTAAAGTCGTGACGGTCTTCATCTTCTTGGCCATCGGATTATTGACGATTCTGGGGATCATGGGTGGTCATCGGACTGGTTTGAGTAACTTCACGTACCATAAAGCACCATTTGTTGGCGGCATGCCAATGATTCTGAGTGTCTTCGTTGTCGCTGGATTCTCGTTCCAAGGGACCGAATTAATTGGGATTACAGCCGGCGAATCTAAGACGCCTGAAAAGAGTATCCCGAAGGCCATCAAACAAGTTTTCTGGCGGATTTTATTATTCTACATCCTATCAATCTTCGTGATTGCTTGTTTAATTCCTTATGACAGTCATTCATTGTTGGGCGCTAGCGAAAGTAATATCGCGGTTAGTCCGTTTACCTTAGTTTTCAAACGTGCTGGTTTGGCGTCGGCCGCCAGCATTATGAACGCCGTGATTTTAACGTCCGTTCTATCGGCCGCTAATTCAGGAATGTACGCTTCAACGCGGATGTTATGGGCAATGGCTGAACAAGGTTTTGCTTCTAAAATTTTCGCTAAGACTAACAACCGTGGGATTCCGATTGCTGCGCTAATTGGGACAACGATTGTTGGTGCGTTAACCTTTGTCACGAGTATCTTCGGTGATCGGATTTATTTATTCTTAGTCGCTGCCAGTGGGCTAACCGGTTTTATCGCATGGCTCGGGATTGCCGTGTCACATTATCGTTTCCGACGTGCTTTCAAAGCGCAAGGCCATGAAGTTAGTGAACTGAAATACCACGCTCGTTGGTTCCCATTTGGCCCAATCTTTGCATTGTTCCTATGCGTATTGGTGATTGTCGGCCAAGATATCCAAGCCTTCAAGAACTTCGATTGGACTGCCATCGGAGTCAGCTACATGAGTATTCCATTATTCATCGTGCTATTTACTTATTACAAAATTAAACATAAAACAAAGCTGATTCCACTAGAAGAAGTGGATTTGAAAAAATAGATCGCTGACAAGCCTGG
>NZ_BAMJ01000049.1 GCF_000615805.1 Latilactobacillus fuchuensis DSM 14340 = JCM 11249 | reverse complement strand
GGTCTACATCAGATACTTGTATGTTGCTCGCTCTGCATTTCTTAACAAGCAACACAATAAATCTTACCATGTGGATAATTAACTGTCAACAACTTTTTTAAAAATTATTGATTAGCGAATCAGACACACGTTCATCTCTCGACGACATAGAATATCTTACCACCGTACGGGAGTAACGTCAATCACAAATTACATATTTTTCCAAAAAACTTGTTTTTATGCATAAATAGCTAAATACATCTTTTAAAATCTTCATAAACTCACTATTGATTATCTTCTAATAACTCTTTAACAACGCGTTTAGTTTCCGATTATTAAAAATTGGTATACCTCAAATTAAAAAGAACTAAAACAACTTAAAAAAGGCCGTTTTTAGCGATTTAATCACTAAAAACGGCCTTTTATTCATTTATTTCAATAAAAATCTTCAAGGTTTTCAGAATTCAGAATGCTAATTGCCCGTCCTTGCCGTTCAATCAGACCCGCTTCTTCTAATTTTTTTAATTTTCGCGATAACGTTTCTGGCGTAGTTCCGATAAAAGTCGCTAGTTCCTTTAACTTCATCGGAATCATCACTTGCGTTTGATTGGTCACTTTCATTAAATCTAATAAATAGGTCGCAACTCGCGATTCAACCGATTCGATATTGATTAGATTCGCCTGTTTTTCCAATTGTGTCATTTTATCGGCGGCATCTTCTAATAATGACAAACTGATTGTCGGGTAGGTTAATAACAATTCTTGAAACGCAGTCCGCGATAACGTACATAGCGTACTGTCGGTCAACGCCTCACCATAAATGGTGGTTTCTTGTTTCGTAAACAAGGCCTTCTCACCCTCAAAAGCGCCGGGTTCCATAATCCGCAATAATTGTTCTTTGCCAGTCGCCGCCAATTGATAGACCTTAATCTGACCTTTCGCTAGAATCACCAACCGGTCTGCCATCAATGGGCTAAATACTTGTGTGCCTTTAGCGACGACCTGATGTTGGGTGATCTGCGAAATCTTAACTAAGCTGTCGTGATCCAATTGGTTAAAAATCGGCACTAGTTCGGCACAAATATGTTGCTTTTCAACTGTCATTAACCCACTTCCTTCTATCTATTAATCGTCATCTTCTTCTAAACCATCTTGTGGCGTTAGATTCAATAAACTTTGTAACACTCGGATTTGGTGTTGATTGCGCCCCAAAAGATCGATTAATTCATTGGCCAAAGCTAAGCGATTTTCTTTTTGCGCTAATTTAATCGCCCGCGTCACAAATAGATTAGCCGTTCGATAGTCAGCTACCAGTTCAGTCGTCATCATGGCCGGCGTCCAATATTTAATCCGCGCATCTTCGGTTAACATCCCGTATTCCTGATATTCGGCGGTCGTCGTCGGAATGACTTCCCCTTCATCTAATAATCGTTGGGCGGTTCTCTCTAATAATACCCCATTTTCGACTAATAAATCAGCCAGTATGTTTTTGAACGCCAGACTTGTCATACTGGTGGCATACCATTCCATCTGTTGTAACTTTCGTTGTTCAATCGCTAAGTTCGCCATAATATGGCCAATCATTGCACCCGCAGTTGGCGTGTGATGATCAACATCAGCCTGTTTAATTTCGGCTTGGTACTTGGTTTCAATCGTTGTTTTATCCATGATTAAATCACTCCTACTTCACTTTAATATTTTGAACGGTGTACCCCAGATTCGTGACAACTTGTGCTAATTGTTCCGGATTCGTCGCCGTTTCATCGTATTCCGTTTTGACTTTACTAGCATTGAACAACACTTTCACAGTTTTGACGCCGACCTGCTGTTCAACTGCTGCTTCAATTTTTTGTAAACAGGATGGACATGAGAGTTCATCTAATTGCATGACTAATTTTGCCATTTTAATGACCACCTTTCTTTCATTACCTTAACCATACTGCAACCTCCCCGATTAAAAATTGACCGTCATCAAGTTTTATTTAATCAGGCGCATCGCATTCAAAATCACAACTAAGATACTTAATTCGTGAACCAGCATTCCACTGGCCATTTGCACTTTGCCTAAAATCAAACCAACCAATAACAAAGCCACTGTTCCGATCGCAATCACAATATTTTGTCGTAAATTACGCGCTGTACGTCGCGTCAATTGCTTGGCTTTCACCAATTCCGTCAAAGTGGACTGCATTAAAACGATATCCGATGTTTCAATAGCAACATCGGTGCCGGCGCCCATCGCAATCCCGATATCCGCCGTTGCTAGTGACGGACTATCATTAATGCCATCCCCGACAAAAGCGACCGTTTGACCTTGCGCTTGGGCTTTTTTAACGAAAACCACCTTTTCAGCTGGTAATAAATTGGCGTGGTATTCCGGAATGCCAACTGCTTGCGCGATATTTCGAGCCGTTTGATCGTGATCACCCGTCAACAACATCAACCGCTTAACCCCGTTTTGCTGAAGCGCCGTTACCATCTCGGCCGCATCCGGTTTAAGCGTGTCGGCCACCCCAATTAATAACGCCAATTGTTGATCAATCGCGACTAACACAATTGACTGACCCGCTTTTTGGGCACCATCAATCGCCCGCATCTGATCTTGGGTCAATACGATCCCCGCTTGCGTTAAGAGTTTCGCCCGACCAATTCGAACCGTTTGCTGACCAATTACCGCTTGGATGCCTAAGCCTTTAACCGTCTGGCTGTCGGTAATCTTTGGTGTCGCCGCTAACGATTGTTGTGCGACATAAGTCACAATCGCTTGCGCTAATGGATGATCCGATTGCCGTTCAACTGCGGCGGCGATTGCTAGCGCTGCATTTTTATCAGCTGTAAACGATGTGACTTGCGCCACCGTCATCTTACCCTGCGTTAAAGTGCCAGTTTTATCAAAAATCACAGTGTCGACGCCCGCCATCGTATTAACAACTTCGCCACCTTTAATCAATACGCCGTTCTTAGCGCCATTACCAATGCCTGCCACGATTGAAACCGGTGCGCCAATCACGAGTGCTCCTGGACAACCGAGGACTAAAATCGTAATCGCTAATTTAAAATCACGCGTCACCAAACCAATCAGAATCGCCAACACTAAAACCGCTGGTGTGTAATAGGTCGCAAAACGGTCGATAAAGCGCTCGGCAGTTGACTGGCTATCTTGGGCATCTTCCACCAATTCGATAATTTTAGCAAAAGCCGTATCATCGCCCACTTGGTTCGCCACCACGGTGATCGTGCCATTATCGACTACGGAACCAGAATAAACGGCTGCGCCAATTGATTTCGTGATTAATTGGGCTTCCCCAGTAATGCTAGCTTCATTAACATAACCCGTCCCGGCAACGACTTGACCATCGACCGGCACTTGCGCCCCCGCTCTGACTAAAACTTGATTGCCGACCGCAATCTCATCAACCGCGACCGTTTTGAATTGATCCGGACCCACGATTTTAACGGCCGTTTGGGGTGCCATCGCGGCTAAGAAACGAATCGATTCGCGCGTCTTTTTTAACGTTTGTTGTTCTAAAAAACCGCCGAATAAAAATAACCACGTCACAATTGCCGATTCATGATATTCGCCGATGATAAAAGCCCCGATGACCGCAATTGAAACCAATAAATCAATACTAATCACTTTGACCTTCAACGCTTGATACGCTTGCAACATAATTGGAATGGCACCAATAATAGACGCCATCACTAATAAACTGTTCATGAAACCATTCGGCAAACCGAACCAATGCCCACCATAAGCGCCGGCAATTAATAGACCGCTGACCAACGCGATGTGATTTTTATGTTGTTGAAACCATTTTTGAATTTGCATCTGTATTGCCTTCCTTCTATCTGAATGTCCTTATTATAGAAAGAAACGTCTTTTTAATAATTGATGGGGATCAAGTTTGCAAATGAATATATCAAAAAAGGTATCCATCATTAGACAGATACCTTTAGAAATTTTTATCAAAATCGGAATATTATATATTTACTGCAATCATCAATTATTTACCTGATATTAAAGACTTGCCCATAATGAAATTAGGATTAGGCTTAATCCCAAATCGATGTGTTAAATTTTCTAAATCCGCATCACTAATTTCTTGTATAAACTTACCACCTTGGGATTGAACGGTTGTATAAATCAAAGCTGCTTTTTCGACCGTTTCGATCAATCCAAATGTTTCATCCATTGAATCGCCTGCGGCAAAGACACCGTGTTGTGGCCATAATACCAGTCTAAATTCTTTCATTTTATCCGCAGTCGCTTCGCCAATTTGATTGGTTCCAGGAGTCATATACGGAATAATTCCTAATCCTTCTGGAAAGACAACAACCGATTCTGCCTGCATTTTCCATAAAATCCGAGTCATCGTTTTTTCATCTAGCGGTACTGTAAAGCTCATTGCAATTAGATTGGTTGGATGACAATGCATCACAATCCGTTGGTTACTATCAACATGTTGCCGATTGATATGAGTCATTAAATGCGCTGGAAATTCACTCGTTGGTTGTGCACCATCATTATAACCCCACAAAATATCAACACTATGACCATCCTTAGCAATCTGTACTAATCCAGTATCGCCTTCTGGATTATCAATGACATTTTTGAAGTAACGCCCAGTCCCAGTGACTAAATAATACTGACCAGCAATTTCACTCGCATCAAAATCAATTGATTCATTGCGTAATACTTTACCAGTATCGGCATACGGTTTAATTTCTGATTCTAATAATTGATAACTAACGTTGCCACCATTTCGCTCATCCCACCCATGAGTGTATAAACCATTCGTAATTTTGCGCATCTGTTCAACATACGGTGAATTAATAAACTTTTCTTGAGTCAAATTGAGGATCTCCTTTTCTCTATTATTATTTAGTTCCGTTTTAATTGGACATCTTTTTCATATTGACGAATATTTTGCATCCAGTCCATGCCAACGGGTGTCCCGTTATCTTGACAGAATTTATCCCAAACAGCGCCAAATGGCATACTCTTCAATTCTTCTGTTTCAACTAAACGTGTTGTAAAGTCAGCATCATATTCCGCTTGTTTTAATTGATCAATTGGTTCAAGCATTGCTTGCAATAACGCTTTTTGTGTTGCCCGTGCACCGACTACCCATGCAGCAACCCGGTTAATGGTTGCATCAAAGAAGTCCAATCCAAGGTGCGTCCGTTCCAAATAATTATCACGAACTAATGAACGTGTAATTCGAACCAACGCTTCATCCATAATGACCGTGTGATCAGAATCCCAACGAACTGGACGCGAAACATGCATGAACAAATCTTTATTGGTGAATGGGAAGTATGATGCAAACTTATCTGAGACATCTTCAGTTGGGTGGAAATGACCAGCATCGATTGTCCATAGATGACCCCGTGAAATCGCATAGTTATCATAGAATAAATGTGAACCAACCGTGTAAGATTCAATCCCAGGTGCGCCGAATAATTTACCTTCAAATGCATCTTGTGTATTTTTTTCGTCATACTGCTTAGTTTCAATTTCATCTAAAGATGCTAATAATCGTTCACGAGGTGTCCGCTTATCAATTGGATTATCTTTAAACCCATCTGGAATCCAGAAGTTATTAAAACAAGTTTGTCCAAGCTTTTCCCCAATATAATTAGAAACTTCACGCGTTAATTTGCCATGTTCAATCCAATAATCACGAGTCGATTTATCAGGTGAAGCAACTGTCATATTGTCCTTAACGTTGGGGTGTGAGAAAAACGTTCCGTTATTATCTAAACCGATACCTTCTTTTTTAGCCCAATCAATCCAATAATCAAAATCTTCTGGACGAATATCATTAAAATCTTTCTTTTTACCATCTTTAGCGACGGCGTAAATCATGTGCAACGCAACTTTGTGTGTTCCTGGAATCAGGCTCAAAGCTTGATGTAAATCAGAAGTCAATTCATCTGGTGTCCGTGCTACGCCGGGATAATTACCGGTAACAGCAATCCCGCCAGTTAATTCTGCATCGGGATTCAAAAAACCATGAATATCATCCCCTTGCCAGCAGTGCAATGATAAGGGAACTTTTTTCAAACGTTGCATTGCTGTTTCTGTATCAACACCAAGTTCAGCGTACCGTTCTTTTGCGACTTCATATGCTTTATCTACTGTTTCTACTTTTACCATGTTTAATACACTCCTTTTAGTTTAAATGAAATACTTCTTCAAGGTCATCGGCTATTGGGCTCTCGTCTGAATTCGTTTTCATAACTGGTGCCATATAGTGCCACCATTTTTGACAAGTGTCCGTTTTAGCGATGGCATTATAGGTGCCAATATCCGGCACTTCAAGATATGCAAGCGTTTGTCCGTTATCTCGATTCAGATAGATCGAATAGTTTGTTGCACCGTATTCTTTCAATAATTTCTTCATCTCTGGCCAAATTTCCGCATGCCGTTTTGCATACTCATCATAACAATCTGGATTGATATACATTACTTGAGCAATTCGCTTCATTGGATAGTACCCTACCTTTCTTAAAACTAATATTAAAAAATATGATTAACAACTAGTACTCAGTATTAATATTTTGTCGCTAAGAAATCTCGATATTTAGTTAAAATATCAACATTAGCATCCTTTCTGGGGGCAAAGGTTTTCAATTCAAACGAGTTAGCAATTAAATGCCGACCAACAACGACGTTTTTAACATCCCCGGTAGTGATCATCTGAACGATGATATTCCCAATAGCAGTTGCTTCACCAGGCCCAGCGACAACAGTGATTCCAGCTAAATCAGCGGTTAACTGATTCATCAAAGCAACATTGGACCCGCCACCCACAATATTCAAGGTCGTAATCGGGTGCCCAATAATCGCGCTTAATTTATGCACTGAATCGGCGTAATACAAGGATAAATTATCATAGATTGCCCGTGCAATTTCACCAGGGGTCTCTGGTACAAACTGACCAGTTTCCGATGCATAATCCTGTATTTCTCGAATCATATTATCTGGGTTCTGGAAGCGCAAATCATTGACGTCAATTAAAATTTTGAATGATTTCTCTTTCTCAGCAAGCGCTGCCAATTCTGCAAACGAATATTGATTATTAAGTTCCTCTTTCACTTTCTGAATAATCCAGAGCCCCATAATATTCTTTAAGAAACGATAAGTCCCGTAAGCACCCCATTCATTCGTATAATTCTCTCGAAATGCGTCCAAGCCATTCTCTGGCGTGTTCAGTTCTGCCCCGAGCAAAGACCACGTTCCAGAACTCAGAAAAGCCCAATTATCACCGAAACCAGGCGCGCCAACCACGGCACTAGCTGTGTCGTGTGTTGCGGTAGTAATCACATCCGTTTCTGGAATATTATATTGCTTACGCCACTTACGTCGAACGCCACCTAGTAGCGTCCCCGCCTCAACCAAATGCGGAAATTGATCAGCTTCAACATTGACTTCACCCATTAAATCTTTATCAAACAAGCCTTGTCGTAAATTCAACATTTGGGTTGTTGAAGCGTTTGTCACTTCAGTAACTGCATTGCCGGTTAAAATATAGCCCAAATAATCTGGAATCATCATGATTTTATCAGTTTTTTCCAAATCCGCTTTATCTTCGGTATAGAGTTGATATAACGTATTGAAATTTTGAAATTGAATCCCGGTTTTCTCGTAAATATACTCTCTTGGCAATGCAGAGGTGAGATTTGTAACCGCTGAATTAGTACGAGAATCACGATATGCAATCGGATTATGGAGTTTCTTCCCGTCTTCATCGACCAATACATAATCAACTGCCCAAGTATCAATACCTAGGTTAACTCGATTAATCCCACGCGCTTTAATTTTCTCCAACCCGGCCAAAATTTCACAGATGAGATGATCAACTTGCCAACGATCATGCCCATCCTCTTTAGTAAATCCATTTTTAAAACGATGAACTTCTTCAAGATTCAATTTGCCTTCATCCACGGTTCCAAGAATCAGCCGCCCACTTGAGGCCCCAATATCAACTGCCACATACGTATTCATCTTAAATACCTCAACTTTATTTTTCTTTAACACATTATTCTTTTGATAATTTTTCAGCCCAGTATTACCATCTCAGTACTTTACCTCAAGTGTCCCCCATACAGTAAGGTCAAATGATTTGTTATAATCCATTCCCACAATTGGCCTAATAGCGATATCAATTATTTTCATATAATCCCATTTGATAAGTTCAAAAGTCTTTAATACCGCAATAATATTCCTAACATTCAGGATAACGTATCAAAAACAAATCTTCATTACGATTACTATTTAACCGCTTACATGCTATGATAGCAATATCAGAACTTCAGAATGTTTGGAACATAATTACAGGAGGCTACTATGGACATTAATACATTTAAATCATTACAAACATTATCAGCTGTTGAACTTCAACAACAACAAAGTCATTATGTCAGCGATGATATTCCACCCGCAGCAATTGACTTAAAAGCCAGCCATGAACAGAAAGTTCCTGTGATTAACAACAGATATTTTTTCAGAAATTGTAGTGTTGCCATTCGTAAACACAATCGTTTCGCATCGTATCCGTTGCACACCCATCAATATTTTGAAATCAATTACATGCTTCGTGGTCATGCAACCGAATATGTCGACGGTGAAAAAGTAATTCTTAGCGAAGGCGACGTTTTATTGTTGGACATTGATAGTCAACATCGGATTGATGCCCTTGACACCAATGATTTACTGATTAATCTTTTGTTTCGTGATCGCAACATTTCTTTAGACTTAATTTCCCAAGTCCGCGCAAACAAAAGTGTGCTTTATGATTTTTTAATCAATGATATCGCTGTTGATTCTAAACAGAAACAATATATTCTGTTTAAGAATCTTGGCAATGAGGAGCATGAAATACAAACAACATTTGACGCCTTAATTACGGAATATTATCAACGACATGATTTTGCAGATACCATTATTAAGTCTGAGTTAACGATTTTAATCGCTCAGTTGGCACGTAATAAACAACTCCCCTCGTCAACAACTTCGCCGACACAGAAACTTGCCATCACACTACTTGACGAGATCCGTCAAAACTATCAACATCTTAGTCTTGATATGCTTTCAAATAAATATGCTTACAATAAAAATTATTTAAGTAATTTATTCCACAAGGTAGTTGGTAAAACTTTTAGTACCGCGCTAACTGAAGAACGTTTGATTCGTGCTCGAGAAGCAATTCAGAACACCACTAAACCTGTTACGGCTATTTGTCACGATGTTGGTTTCTCCAACAAAAGTTTTTTTTATAACAAATATACCGAAAAATTTGGTTGTACACCCAAAGAAGATCGCGAACTAATCAGTAAAAAATCCTTAGTGGACACGCTTTAATTATATATATGTGTAGATATGCCCCATATTTTATAAAAAGTTATTATCTTTATGCAACTATACTTAATTACTGTACAGTCATCATTTGTCATAGCTTTGAGCCTTAGGGACAAATACTTACTAAATATTGGATATAGTTAATCTTAACTACACTAATACTCATGTAAAATCATGATTTAATTTTGGCGAAACTACTAAATTTTATAATCCCAAATTAATCAACAGCAAAATATAATAACTAAGTTCAATCCAAAAACAGCCTGTTATTCGTAACTAAAGCACATTATTCTCGTAATCAATGAGAATAATGTGCTTTTTATT
>NZ_BAMJ01000050.1 GCF_000615805.1 Latilactobacillus fuchuensis DSM 14340 = JCM 11249 | reverse complement strand
GATTTTAGGTTAAAAGGGTATTTTAGATTAAGCGGAAGTTGTTGCAACTCAGAAGCACGTTTTGACCAGATTGCTGTGAGCATTAGCACGTTTAAGCTAAGTGCCTGACTCAAGCGTTTAAACCTTGAGCATCACCTAAAAATGAGCGCCATGATTTGAATTATAATCATGGCGCTCATTTTTTATTAGTTCGAGTATCTGGTGAGATGGTTTGAGAAATATTTCAAAATTAAACGGTAACTATAAAGTTGAAGCGCTCGCATTAATAGTGTATAGTTCATTTTTAAGTGAGTGTTAGTCGAAATTAATTAGTCAATAAAAGCCATTCATAAATGGCGCCACCATAGTGTTTAGTGATACTATGGTGGCTTTTAAATTTGAGGACCATTGGGGGTATGTGTGTGATCAATTTTAATAAAAAATCATTTGGTTGTTTTTTGCTAATAGCCATTATCTTAGTTGAGATTTTATTGGTGCTCGATATTCATAGCGACTTTCCTAACTTTATGATACCTAAGAAAACGAGCGCCTTAAATTATTTTTATTTTTCGCAGTCTGGTTTTTCGAAAACAATGTTGGTTGTTTATTGTATTGCACCATTTATCTATGCCTATCATTACGTGGAGGCTAAAAATAATGGCTTCCAAAATATGATGATTACGCGATTGAACTCGCAAAGGCGTTACTTTAATCGAATGCTATTAACTAATGCTGTGTACGTCGCGGTTACGTTTTGTGTTTTAAAATCAGTACAACTAGTGACCTGTATTATTGTGATTAATCCCCTGGATTTCAAAGATGCCATTGCTCTGAAAGCCAAAGCACCTTACGTTTTGTCGACCAATCCGTTTATAAACTTATTATTATTTTTTGTTCTAGCAATTTTAGGTGAAATTATTTTTTCGCTGTTAGTCATAATGGTTGGGTTGTATATTGAAAATACAGTTTTATTTCTAGGTAGTGGGTTAATGCTGAGTTTGCTAGGGGTTTTAATACCAGCGCTCGCAAACAATGCGTTAAATTTGAAATCGTCGATATTGATGAATTCACTATCAATATCGACCTTAATTTCGCCGGGTATATCGACGTTAGGTGCGTACGCACCTAACTATGGGGCGCTGGCTTCGTACGGATTATCGGTTGCTTTTTATATGATACTGACAATCGGACTCTATTTTGTTTGGCACTTGAGATTTAAGGAAGCATAACGGGAGGGGCTTTATGTTGAGAATGACAGCTGGCCGCAACTGGCGACTATGGTTAATCGTAATTATTTGTAGTATCTCAAATCTGCTAGTTCTTGGGCATTTCGATGTTGACGTTTACGGGGCTTTGGCGCAGTCAAATTTTATTACAACGGTGCCGAATGTTATTATGTTGCTAGTAGTTTATCGTTATCTTTATTTAAATCATCGAATGAAACTATTCCTGATTCCGCGAATTGGATTGCAGCAGTATTTAAAGCAACAATTAAAAAATTCATGCTTATTAATGGCGATTTATTTGATGATTCAATATGGCGTTAATGCTAGTTTATTACAAGTGGCATATCCGGATAGAATTAGCGTGATTGGCTTGTATATGCTCATCAATTTCGTGATATTAATCGGCCAAGTTTTGATATTAAATTTGATTAATTTTGATATGAATGGTTATGCCATCGTAATTATTGTGTTAATCATTAACTTTATAATGCATTATGGGGTTGTTCAAAACAGCCTTTCCAGTTTGTACGTTAGAGGGCATCTGTAAAAATTCGGAGGTATGTGATGTTAGACATTAAAGGGTTAACCAAAAAAATTAAAAACAATCTGATCTTAGACGAATTAGATTTAGAAGTTCAGACTGGCGAGTTGATTCACGTGATTGGGACCAATGGCTCTGGTAAATCAACCTTATTTAAACTGATTTGTCATATCATGGAAGCTGATGCAGGTGAAATAGCGTTAAGCGAGCAAGTCACAATTGGTGCGTTAATTGAAAATCCGTATTTTATGGAAAATAGTTCGGCACAAAGTAATCTAAAATTTTTAGCAGATATTAATCGACAGTACGATGAAAAGCTGATTCGGCAATTATTGACGCAATTTGATTTAGATTTTGATAGCCCAACGCGGTTAAAAAAATATTCGTTAGGGATGCGCCAAAAGGTTGGCATCATTCAAGCCATTATGGAAAATCAAAATTTAATATTACTGGATGAACCAACTCGCGGATTAGATCAAAAGGCATTAACGACGTTTAATCGGCTGATTGCCGAGTTAATTACCGAACAAAAAACGATTATTATTGCATCGCATGATAACCTATCGGAATTAAATTTCACGCGAAAATTGCGACTTGAAAATGGTAAATTGGTAGCGATATGAGACGAAATAAGGGCCTATTGCTGTTGATTGGTATATTTCAAATGATTATGTTATACCAATTTAAAATAAATAGCGGTTCATTAATTGCTATTTATTTTGGTTTTAATCAGCAAATTAGTATTTTATTACAGATCATATTCTATAGTTGTTTAGAGGTGCTGGTTGTTTTGAAGCCGTTAAGTGCAATCTTTCAAATTCAAACAATGCTGAAAATTAGAATGACCGATTTTGAATTTAAACGACTAACATTGATACACGCGTTACCGTATAGTTTGCTGTTAGCGATGACTAACATCGGGATTAGCTTGGCATTAGACAAGGGGCCAATGGTGGCCGGTAATCTACGGCTATTAATTAGTAGCGTTATCTGTGTATTGGTAGCGAATAAGTTGAACCAAAATAAGTTTCTGTTTTTTATCTGTTTAGGGATTGTATTTCTAAGCCGAATGCTATTTCAGTTATTTTTCTAATCGTTAAAAAACGGCCGTCATCTCAATCGAGGTGGCGGCCGTTTTGTGTTTAATGAATAATATGACTTTTTGCAGCTGCTTCATGTAGTTTATTAAACCAAGGGTTAATGCGATCTTTAAGGAAGAGGCCGATGAAGAAGAAGCTAATTCCAAAGAGTGCCAGAATCGCAACATTATACCAGAGGTTTGGACCGTAGATGCCACCAGTTGGTTCACGCAACATGTTGACCCCGTAAGTGAAAGGCAACAGCGGTTAATGAACTGGAAGAATGAATCGGACAAGACGACGGGAAAATTACCGCCCCCACCGGAAATTGAGAGGACTAAGATGATCATCGCGAGCCCTTTACCGACGTTACCGAACATGGCGGCTAACACATAGACAATCGTCATAAAGACCATGCTCAGGAAGATGGCGAGTAAGAAAAGGGCCAGCTTATCAACGACGTAAGCTTTTAAGATAAAGAGATTACCGATGACCACAATCGCAGCTTGGGCAATCCCAATCACGATATAGGTTAACCACCGTGCGATGAATTGTTGTTTCTTCGTATATTTCTTTTGTTGTGCGTCGTCTAGACTGAAATTGGTTAAGACGATATTGCTGAGTAACAGGGCACCGACCCAGAGGCATAGCGCTGTATAGAATGGGGCGCTAGCGGAGCCGTAATTTTTAATCGGATAAACGTGTTTTTCTTTTAGTTTAACCGGTTCGGCGAGAAAGTTACTTTCCTTAGTCGCGTCACGGCGCAATAGTTTAATTAAATCTTTCAAATCAACCGTTCTTTGTTGTTGACGAATCGCGGCGGCGCCTTTTTGAATCCCGCTGCGCAAGAACGGCCAATCATTATTAATCAGGTCGGTTGCGAGCTGGAGTTTATTTTTAACGGTCGGATAATCATTTTGATAGAAGGCACTCGCGGTATTTAAACCAGTGACAATCGTTGACATATTACCGTTTAGTAGCGTATTGGCATCATGAACTTCCTGTTTAATTGCCGGAATCTGTGCTTCATATTTCTCAAGATAAGTGATCGCAGTTTGCAAGGTCTTTTGTGTGCTGGTTAATAGACTTGGCAATTTAGGCAATACTTGGCTGTTTAACTGACTTAAAACAGCATCGCCTTGGTTAATCAGTGTCGAGAATTGGTCTAACAAGCTGGCAACGGTTGTGTCGATTTTAGCGGCTTGGATTTGTTGAATGGTTGCTTGAACTTGATTTTCAAAGGCAATCACCTGTTTAATTGCGGTTTGTAATTCAGTTAATGAAAGTTGATCATAATTGGTTAAGACTGTATCCAAATGCGCCTTAAATTGCCCCAATTGAGTGGCGACCAAGCGGAGGTTCTTGATTGGCGTGTCGAGTTGGTGTGATTCGGGTTGACCAGCCGCGGTGGCCGCTGAATTATAAGCATCTTGTAAACTTTGGAGTGTGTCTGCCAATTGGGTGTTTTGTGCTTGGAGTGTCGCAACGTGTGTCTCCAATTGTTGTAGCGCCACTTTTAAAGCGGCTTTGGCTTCAATATTATCGGGATCATTTTGAAGCGCTTCTAGTTGCTGATTGACTAAGGTTAAATCGGTCGCAATATTCTTAGCAATTTGATTGGTAATCGTTAGGCCTTGATCAATCGCGCTCTGAATGGCGGGTAAAGCCGTTTTGAGTTTCGGAATTAAATCAGTTTTAATCTCGCCGGAAACGTCTTGTGCGCTCTGACTGAAACTAATCAGGTCAGGTAATACTTTTTGGGTTTTGTTTAAAACGGTTAAACCGGTTTTAGCTTCGTCAATCCCGTTGGTCAGTGTGTTGGCAATCCCGTCGAAATCGCTGTCGATGGTCGCGATTTGTTGACCAACTTGTTGGATTTCAGGAATTTTACCTTGAACGGTTGTCACGAGTTGGCCGGTTGCTTCAACTTGGGGGAGATAGCTATTTAGGCCGGTGATTTTTTTAGCCATCGTGTTAGCTTGGGGTAAAAAGGCGGCAAATTCGTTAGCCTGTGCCAATTTGACTTCCATGGCCGGAATCTTTTTCTGCAGTGTTAGCACTTGATTCGTATACTGATTAATCTGTGGGATTTGTTGATCCGTTTTAAGAATCAAACTCGAAAAACGATTAATGACCGGCAAGTTGGCGTCTAATTCGAAGCCGGCCTTGTTAAGCGTCGACATTAAGGTCTTGGCAACGGTCGTGACAAATTCATCAGAAATAGTCGATTGCAAGGTGGTTGCGCCCGCACTAGTAATCTTCGGCGCAATTGCGTTAATTTTATCGTTGGAAGAATAAACAATCATCGGTTTTTGAATTTGACCATCAATGAAGCTAATCAGATCCTTAGAGAAGTTTTTAGGGATGTAAATGCCGGCATAGTACTTACCGGTTTTAACGCCTTGATCCAATTGCTTTTTGCTGGTTGTAAATTGCCAACCCAATTTATCGTTCTTTTTTAATTGACCAATCAGTTCATCCCCAATGGCGACTTTCTTATCAGCGACCGTGATGCTTTGATCGGCAGAATAGACGGCGACTTGTAAATCTTGGGTTTTGCTATAGGGATCCCACAACGCCCAGATATTGAACCAGGCGTAAAGCGAGGGATGATGATTAAGGCTAATATTAATAGGAAAGCGACCGGATTTTTAAAAAGCCGACGCCAATCAAGTTTGAATAATTCGGCGATATTCTTCATGCAGGAACTCCTTTAAATGGGATCAATATTTAAATAGTTTAGCACATAATTAATTCACGGTCATTATTAGTTGTTTCGCTTCCTGGAAAATAATTAAGATGATTTTAAATAGTCAGTCTGCCTTATTTTTGGTACAATCATTGAGAGTACGAATGAACTGGAGGAATGGTTGTGTTTACAAAAAATAAACAGGCGCTCCCAACGGACATTGATCCCGATAATGTCCCACAACACGTCGCGATTATTATGGACGGAAATGGTCGTTGGGCGAAGAAGCGTTTGATGCCGCGGGTAGCTGGACACAAGGCGGGGATGGAAAACGTCAAAGTGATTACCAAAGCTGCTAGCCGGATGGGCGTTAAAGTGTTGACGCTATACGCATTCTCAACTGAAAATTGGAAACGGCCGAATGATGAAGTCCATTATTTGATGCAGTTGCCGGTCGATTTTTTTGGCGCTTTTATGCCAGAATTAATTGCGGAAAATGTTCAGGTCCAAGTGATGGGTAATTTAGAGGCGTTACCAGCTAAAACGCAACAAGCTGCGCGCGATGCGATGGCAGATACGGCGCAAAATACCGGGATGATTTTGAATTTTGCACTTAATTACGGTAGTCGCGATGAAATTCAACAAGCTGTTCAGCAGATTGCTAAAGATGCGGTTAGTGGTAAGATAGAACCTGAATCGATTGATGATGATTTAATTAGTCAGTATTTGATGACGGGTTTCTTAGGCCAATATGCGGATCCAGAATTATTGATTCGGACGAGCGGTGAAGAACGGATTTCAAATTTCTTACTTTGGCAAATTGCTATAGTGAACTCGTTTTTGTCGACGAATTCTGGCCAGATTTTACACCCACTGTTTTTGAACAATCAATCTTAATTTACCAACATCGCAATCGGCGTTTTGGTGGTTTAAAGTAAACTGTTACTAGGAGGATCTATTTAATGAAACAACGTGTTATTACGGCGGTTGTCGCCTTAATTATTTTTATTCCAATTTTAATTTTCGGTGGCGTCTTTATCGATGTGGCTGCGGCAGTCTTAGCGTTAGTCGCTTTATCAGAAATTTTTATTATGCGTAAACGAATCATCGTTTCACCAGATGCGATGGTCGCCGGCTTAGCCGTTTTAAGTTTGGTATTACCAACGACGGCGTTTGACTGGTTACCAACTGGTGTCAGCCAATTTGATTTATTCTACCTATTCATTGCTATTTTATTAGCCATCACGGTTTTCACGAAAAACCGGGTCAATTTTGACGATATGGGTGTCACAACTTTAGCGAGTCTCTACATCGGTTTAGGTTTCCACTATTTAGCCGCAACGCGGAATATCGGTGGCTTTGATACCGTTATGTACATCCTATTAGTGATTTGGATGACCGATATCGGTGCATACACTTTCGGTCGGATGTTTGGTAAAAATAAACTATGGCCAGCGATTAGTCCTAATAAGACATGGGAAGGTTCAATCGGCGGCACACTATCAGCCGTCGTTGTTGCAGCAATTTATTTAATATTCTTCCCACAAGCCTACTCAATGCCCGTTATGATTGGCTTAACCGTTATCTTCTCAATCTGCGGTCAATTAGGTGATTTAGTCGAATCAGCTTACAAACGCTATTACGGCGTCAAAGATTCAGGCAAAGTATTACCAGGCCACGGCGGCATTTTAGACCGTTTTGACAGTATGTTGTTCGTCTTACCATTGTTGCATTTGTTTGGATTAATTTAATATAAATATAAAGTGCGACTGCGCTGTTTAGCTTCTGAGTATAGCCTAAAATGGCGAATTATGACTGGTTTTTAGTCATGATTCGCCATTTGTAGCTAGAAGGAAGAAGCTAGCGCAGGAGCACGTTTCAAACCAGAGTGTTGACTCAAGTTGGTCAGGCTTTGAGGATTAACCTAGAACTGGGTGTCATGAGTGTTCTTTACTCATGGTGCCCAGTTCGTAGTTAACCGGAAAAGGCTACTTGAGAAGCACGTTTCAAACCAGAGTGCTGACTAAGCTGGGTGCTTCCGAGCATTATTCCCCAATCTAAATTAAACTTACCATGACGCGTCAATTCTCATTTAAGAATTGGCGTGTTTTTTTAATTGTGCCGGTAATAAATTGTTGGGACAATACCAAGTTAAACAGTTGACGGATCCGCCGAGTGTCGATAGGTGGGCAACATCAACGGCTTGGACTTTTTTAGAGGTGTGTTGTTGGACCAACTTGATGATTGCTTGATCCATTTTAAGACCGTATTGGGGAACGTAGACAGTCGAAGTCGTTTCAGTCATGTTGATATAGAGTCCTTTGGCCGACGGAATTTCGGAATCGTATTGACCAGCAGCTTGGTAACTGGAGGGTAAATCAATAATGGTCGTTTGAGGTAATGCACGTTGCAATTGCTGTTTGATTTTTTGATGACCACTAAAATCACCCAATAGTAGGCAGTCCGGGCTTAAGAAATGAACTTGACCATCAGCGTGTCCCAAAACGTCACCGGGTTCAGGGGCAATCAGGATAACGTGAGTGACTTGTAGTTGTGACTTGAGTGTCTGAATTAAGGCGGATCGTGAATACGCCGGATTATCTTGTAAGACCCTAGTGGTGATAATCACAGTGTCACGGCCGTTGTAGATGCAATTACCGCCATCTAAGATAATAGCGGATTTAAGGTAGTTAAAATGTTGTTGATCGAGCCAATCCGAAAAGGCTGATTCTAACGCAGCGCTTTGTTTTTTAGGGAGATAATCGGGCGAATAGCGGAACTTGACCAAGCGTGACGTCACGACTGGTGCGACATCTTTAATCCAGACATCGCCATAGGGAATCGGGATGCTAGTGGTCGCCCGTTCAAATTGTCGGATATCTTTTTTAAACGGCCAATAATAATGATCGCTTAATCGAGGACGACCGGTGAAGAGTTGTCCTTGTGGATGTGTACATTGGGGAATCGTCGTTGCTAAACTACCGGCGAACAATAATAAGCTGAGTTTACGGAACATGGTGAAACCTCCTTTGGTTGATTGCCGTTATTATACAGGCTGGTTTGGTTATATAATATTAATAAAAAT
>NZ_BAMJ01000051.1 GCF_000615805.1 Latilactobacillus fuchuensis DSM 14340 = JCM 11249 | reverse complement strand
TTGGCTGTCAAACACTTTTTAAAATTGTTTTTGTTGTTTAGAAGCTAAAACTTATAACGCCTTAAGCAACATATAATATCTTATCACGCTTTCGATTTAATAACAAGTGTTTTTTTGAAAAACATTTATTTCATCTTCGGTGCCGTTGGATTTCAACAGCGCCTCGCGAGACAACTTTTATATCTTACCAACCTGAAAGCGCCAGGTCAAGCTTTTTTTAATAAAAGATGACTATTCTTCCAAAATACTAAAAAACGCCTAGTCCGATTGTCGGGACTAGGCGTCACTATAATGATCTGATTAAGCTTTCGTTTGGAGATACTCAGTATAGTAGCTTGCTAGCAAATCAGAAATCCGGCCACCGACTGTTTCATAATCTTTAATCGGCCGGTTGGCTAGCGAGATTCGTAAGTAGCCCACATCAGTGCCCATCCCAGCACCGTCCATCACGACCACGCCATAGTCAGCTGCTAATCGCCATTCAAATTCTAGATGATGACAATTCTGTTCTAAGTATGCCCGGAATTTTTTAGTGTACTTCTCTTCCGCTAACTTATAGATGCTGAAAACCGTATAATATTCTGCATTTTCATCAGAAGTCTGCGTCACCAATCCTAACGATTCCCAGAATGCCTTATAGCGACCACTAACAATTTTCTTAGAAGCTTGCACGTATGGATCAGCTTGTCCTTCGTAAACTAAGTTCGTCAAACTAAACAACGTCATCGCAATTTGTTGTGGTGTTGACAACCCAGCAGCGTGGTACAACCCAATATTCCGACTATCCGCCACGGTTCGATCAATAAAACTCATTTCATGTGGTTTATTGGTTACGTATGAATAGCGTTTGCGGAAAGCTTCTTTAATAACCGGATCTTCAGCGGTCATCTGCGCAATCAATTCATCAAAAAGATTATCTTCATGCATCGCAATTAACCCGATGCGTTGCCCTGTTGCGCCGTATAATTTTGAGAACGAATAAACGAGCAACGTATTATGCGGTACAACTGAATAGATAGTTTTAAAATTATCGACGAAAGTCCCGTAGACGTCATCCGTGATAATTACTAGTTTAGGATTAGCAGCCACGACTTCCTTCAACTTTTCTAAGGCGTGATCACTAAACGCCCGTGAAGTTGGATTCGTTGGATTAACGACGAAGAACGCCTTCACATTCGGATCCTTCAATTCTTCAAACTTCTGATCAACTAATTGCCAGTCATCAGATTCATCAGAACTCACATCAAATTCTTGCAACTTAAATTCATTGAGCTCAGGAATCTGGAGATACGGGGTAAAAATGGGCGTATTAATCGCAATCGTATCGCCAGCTTCTAAAATATGGCTGACTTTGAGTTCATTAAATAGATAAACCATGGCAGCGTCCCGCCTTCAGTTGGGAAAACTTGCGTTTGGTCCGCTAAATGGCGACCACGATAGAGATTAACTTCTAAATAGCGATTCAAAATCTTTTCAACATTCACCAAACTCCGTGAAGGTTCTGGATAATGATTCCCAATCACACCGTCGACCCATTCAAAAACGAGTTCGTCTTGGTTGAGTTGCATTGTGTCTTGCGTATAGCGTAAAGCCTGTTTTAAGAAGCCATCCACCGAATCCCCGGCATCCAAAAATTGTTCAAAGCGTTCCGCAATACCAGTCTTTTCAGTATAGCCCGCTAAGTTACCGTCATCTAAGCTAATCGTCTGCAATGATTCTTGCATCCCAAATTCAACAATTCGATTAAGTGCTAATCGCGCTTGCGTATTAATCCAGTTTGGGTTGCCCCGGCCGACATTAATCGCCCGCAAGCCCCGACTATTCGTTAAGGCGTACTTATAGAACAATGCTGCTATTTCGAAGTTCGACATCTGCGTTAATTTTGTTACATCAATTTTATCCATTATTTCCCCACCATTTGGTTAATTATCAATATCTTAACACTTGTCAAACATCGATTCAGTATATATTAAAAATTAATCATCAAGCTTTAATCAAGGATTCAATATCGAGAACCTTATCAATCCAATCTCCTTGATAAAAATCCTCTTCGTGGGTCACTAGTAAGACGCCACCCTCAAATTCTTGAATCGCTTTGCGCAACGCTTGCTTGGTATCGTCATCCAAATGATTCGTTGGTTCATCTAATAGAAGGAAGTTGCTCGACGTTAATAATAATTCGGCGATTTTAACCTTCGATTGTTCGCCACCGCTCAGCTGTTTCAACGGTTTCATCGCTTCTTCAGCCGTTAAACCCGTTCGTGATAAAACTTGCCGTAGTTCCTTTTGTTTTTGTTCCGGATATTCTGCTTGTAAATATTGTAAAGGGGTCGCTAAATTATTGGGCCATTTCAAATCCTGTTTAAAATAACCAAACTTAACGGTACTGGCGATTTCAAAATCACCCGCAATCGCTGGAATTTGATTGAGAACCGTCTTCAATAACGTTGATTTACCAATCCCATTAAACCCTTTAAGTACGACTTTTTGATCGCGACCAATTGAAAAATTCAACGCTGGCAATAGTGCTTGTTCATACCCAATCTCTAAATCATTGGTCGTTAATAAAATCTGGCTAGCCGTCGCGTGATAGGGAAATCTAAAATTCGCCTTGACCCGATTGCTGGGTGGCGTCAGGATTTCCAAATGCGCCAATTGCTTCTCACGACTCTTGGCAATGGTTGAACGTGAACCCGCTTTGTATTTCCGAATATACGCTTTGGTCTTTTCAATCTTCTTTTGTTGATTTTCATAAGCCTTCATATAACTGGCCTTGTTGTCGGCTTTTTGCCGGAAAGCTTGTTGGAGCGTCCCCGTGTATTTCGTAATTTTGCCAAATTCAATGTCGGCAATACAAGTCGTGACCCGTTCCAAGAAATCATAATCATGGGAAATGACGATAAACGCCCCCTCAAAACTATTCAGATAATCACTCAACCAATCAATATGGTTGGTATCTAAATAATTAGTCGGTTCATCGAGCAATAACATATCGGGTTCTTCTAATAGTAGTTTCGCTAAAATAATCTTCGAACGCTGACCACCACTAAGCGCCGCAACATCGTGATCCATCCCTAGCGCATCAATCCCTAAGCCAGTTGCGACCTGCATCACGTGCGTCTCAATTTCATAGAAGTTCTTGGCTTCCAATAATTCTTGGATCACACCGGCTTTTGTTAGGAGTTCGTCATCATAGTTGGCCGCATAATCAGCGTAATACTGACTCATCTGGGCTTCCTTAACATATAGCTCATCAAAGGCCGTCTTCAGAAATTCAAAAATCGTTAGTCCTGGCGCTAATTTAGCGTATTGATCTAAATAACCAATCTTAAGGTGCTTTTGCCACGTCACCCGACCCTCATCCGGTAAAATCGCGCCGGTCAAGATGTTGATTAAGGTACTCTTACCGACCCCGTTTTGACCGGTAATGCCCATATGTTCCCCTTTATTAACTTGAAACCCAGCGTCATCATAAAGTTGCTTGTCCAAAAATTGTTGACTCAAGTTTTCAACTTTTAAAATACTCATTTTCATTCCTACTTTCTTTCACAAATAAAAAAACAGGGCCAGCATCTAGCTGTCCCTGTTTCGATTACAACACTGAATAAGATTATCTATAGAAGACCGTCACGAAATAAACACTAGCTTGAGCGTTTATTAAGCACAATTCTTCTATAGATGACTTTCAATATTTCGATTAGGCTCTGCACGATGCGTCATCTTCAAATGTACAGAGCGAAGTTTCATAATCAGTGGACGTTCAATCGTCATTGTAATCGACACCTTTCAATTCGTTAAAATCATCCTAACACACTTCCGATAACGGTGCAAAAAGCTTAGCGAATCCGCGATTGGAGTTTGGCGAGTAACTGTGCTCGTTTATACCGTGGAATAATTAAACGCAACTCTCCACGAATGATTGGGTATTCCTTCGCATTACCGTGCATTAAATCGGCTAAGTCACGACTTGTTAAGCCTTGGTTAGCAACTTCGATTTTAATCATTTCGGCTAAATACGTACTATAAAAAGCGTTGTAGCCCAGATATAATCCGGCAATCGTGCTCAAGAACAACGCCAACCAAAAGGTCATGTGTAACACCGTATTTAAAATTAGCATCAAACAAATGATCGACAATAGCGCCGCACCAATACCTAAAATAACTGTTTTTCTGGAAACGTCTTTCATCGCAATCACCTACATTTCATCGATTCTTAATTCATCTTAATTATACTAAGAATCGGTCTAAAGTGCATTTAACACGCCTTAAATCTTTACAATCACGCGTTCAAGGGACAATTTATCAGCACAAATTGTCAACGGCCTTTACTAGCAGTTCGCTTTCACGATTGTAAATGTTATGTATATATTGTAAATTTTTCTGTTTTTATCCGGCTAAACAGTCTAAAATTAATTTAGTGCTTTTTTAATCTTATAGATAAAAGGATAACTTAAATTACATGAAAAAAATTGCTTTGAACGTTCGAGACTTTTTCTTAGACGATAAGATTCTATTGGCTGCCACGATTTCTGCAATCGTTACTTCATTTTTCAACCGGCCGCATCTTAGTTACGTCAACTTCCACGTGATAGTCAGTGTTTTTTGTATTATGACCTTAGTTCAAGTTTATCAACGGTTACACGTGCTTGATTTCTTCGCTCGTGAGCTGATTATCAAAAGCCATTCAAAACGGGCACTGATGCAGATGCTGTTAGCCCTGACTTTTGTTGGCGCGATGTTTTTAACCAATGACATGACCGTTTTAACCTTCGTGCCATTATTTATCTTAATCGCACGTCAGTTAGAATTCTCACCAATCTTACCAGTCACTCTGATTACAATTTCGGCCAACCTCGGCTCTTCATTAACGCCGTTTGGTAGTCCACATAATATTTTCTTAGTCTCATTCTATAAATTAACGATTCGCCATTTCTTTGAATATTCAATCCCCGTTTTAATCGTCAGTATCATCTTATTAACAGCGACGACGTTCCTATTTCCGAAAGAACCGATTAAATTACACGGCCTGCACCCAGTCGAAGTCGAAAAAGGTCCACTGTGGTATTTCATTCCATTAACGGTAGTCGTTTTCCTAGCTGTCTTTTCACTAATTCCCCTATGGATCACACCTATTCTGGTGATTATTGCAATCATGGTCTTTGATCCCAAGCTGTTCAAAACAGTTGATTATGGTTTATTACTGACTTTCTTCTGTTTCTTCATCGCCGTTGGGAACTTAAGTCACATCCCACAAATTGCAACGTTCATGCGTTCGATTGTCGGCACTGCTAAACAAACGTATCTAACCGGTTTAATCAGTTGTCAATTAATTGCCAACGTGCCAACCGAAATTCTGTTATCAAGCTTCACCAACCACGCCCACGCCATGTTCTTAGCCATCAACATTGGTGGTGTCGGTACGATGTTCGCTTCACTCGCCAACCTAATTGCTTTCAAGCGATTCAAGAAAGGCTGGGGCAAGGATATTGGTAAATTCTTACTCGTCTTTACGGGGATGAACTTCTTATTCTTAATCATTCTAGGGACATTTGGTTATTTTCTCATCTAATTCTCAAAGTCGTCAACTTCATTCAACCGAAGTTGACGGCTTTTTTAGTTGTTTTTCCTAAAAATGAATGATAGCGTTCTAAATACGATAGTGGCAGTCCTAGTGGTAATGGTTATCGGCTTTAATTAACATAATTTATTTTACAGTTTGATGACTAACATGACAGAATACCCCATTTCTGTAAAGAAACTGCTATTTAATTGACATGCTAGCTTGCTATACTCATCTAGTTCCAAATATTGTCTAGGAGTGTCCACTTATTATTAAAAATCGAGTTTTATTACTTGCCGGCCTAACGACTGCGGCTATCGCATTGATTGCTATCATTCTTTTCAGTCCATTCACCTTATTCCAACCCAGTCAGGCTTCAGCACAACCGATTCAACCCGTCCAAAAATTCATCTCGACCCAAGCGATTAAAGAAGCTTGCGGGCCTCAAGAAACCCCACAACCGGTGAAAACCGTTACCCCTAAAAAGGCCGATTGTCCGATCCAACCCGACTTTAGTTCAGCAGAAGTAACTGAACCAGCACCAGTGCCGGTCGTTCAACCGACTGCACCACAGCCAGCACCGCAACCCACTTTAATCGATAAAGGGACTTTTAAGTTAACCTTTTATGATCCCGCCGTCTTAGGCGCAACCGATATGCCTGGTGGGATGTATTCTGGTGTTGCCGCTCACTTAGGCGTAATTCCCCGCGGTTCTAAAATTAAAATTACATTGTCGACCGGTGAAGTTTGGTATCGCACCGTTAATGATACCGGCTCGTTCGCCGCTTCGAATTCACAACAATTAGACGTTGCAATGGCCAGTAGCGATATTCCGTCAGCCGGTGTACTCACCGCTGACGTCCAAATCATTGCTAGCTAACATTAAATCAAATCACAAAAGGTCCGTTCAATCCCCATATTGAGGAATGAACGGACCTTTTTTGAATGGATCTGAAACGCACTCGTCCTCACAGATTCCTGTGCTTAGCTACGTTTCGCAAACGAAGTCCAAAATCTGGACTTCATTCACAAAACTAGGCTAATGCTCAGAAGCTAACCAGCTCAGTCAACACTCTAGAAATAGTCCCACAGCATTGGTTTTTCGTGGCTAATTACTTGGTCTAATCGTTGAACGGCGGTTGGTTGGCCTTCAATTTGCCCAAACTGTGCTAGGTTCGTTAATGAACGATACCCCATTAACGCTTTAGTTAGATTTTGAATCGTTAAAGTGATGTCAGCCGTCCCCGTTGCTAATTTGGTAATCGTTGGTTGACCGTCGTGCAAGCTGATTTGCCATAACCCACTATTAACCGGTAAAAAGTCATCGGTCACGTCAATGGTAACAGTCGCTAATTCAGCCGTTTGATAAGGATAACGCGCCAAGAAATCAGCTAAATCAACAATTCGTGCCATCATATACGGTACGACAGTCGTCTTTAACACCGTTGGATCTGGGAGCAAGTCAGCTAATCCAGTCGTCAAACTACTTTCATAGCGAATCGTCGTGTAGGCCGATTGATGTTTAAAAATGAAATTAACCAGTTGTTGTTGACTCGCAACCGTCGACGTCATCAATTCTTCAATGACTAGTATCGAACCCTGACGATTATAGATTACGTATCCGCCAACTTGATCTTCGCTATCCGTATAAATCGCCACTTCTTGGTCTGGGTGTTTCATCACCTGATATTGACGCCACCAATCAGGTCGTTGCACGCCACCAACTTGATTCAACGGGTGCGTTTCATGAAAGTTAGCGATTAAATCACTAGCATCCGCCACTGAATATCGAGTGACTTGTCCCGGACTTTTGGGGAATTTTAAGCGTGGCAAATCTTGCGTTTGAATTTCAAAATGGGTCTGATCAAAAACTTGTTCATACCCAAAACGCCGGTAGAAACCATACGAGAATGGTGCTAAGTAGGATAAGGTCACCCCGTCTTGGTGCATTTGGTCGAACGCTAAGGTCATTAACGCTGAAATACCGCCCTGTCCTGAAAATTCAGGATAACTCGCAACATAACCAATCCCACTCATTTTAAAAGTTTGACCGTTAAAATTAACGTTAAACGGCGTTGCTAACAACATACTCTTCAAATCATCATCGGCAAAAATGCCAAAGCCGTTACTATTTTGGTACAACTGTTTAAAAAAGCCTCGGCGTTGTTGACTGTCCGGTTTATTAAAGGCGTATTGGGCCAATTCGTAAAAGGCCACTTCATCGTTGGCCGTTAAACTGCGTTTCTCAATCATCTTATTGCCTCCTGTGCAGATTCTCTTTTAACTATAAGTGAGATTTGCTTAGGTTGCAAGCGCTGTCTATCAATTCAAAAATACTGTATAAATCTTATAATGACTTTTAAGCAAAACTACACGCGAATACCGTCCGCTATCAAAATAACCCCAACAAGCATTGATAAAATGATGCTATTTATTCTTATCTTTCCTTTTAAAAAAAATAATCCCG
>NZ_BAMJ01000052.1 GCF_000615805.1 Latilactobacillus fuchuensis DSM 14340 = JCM 11249 | reverse complement strand
TTGTCTTGGTGTTTAAATTATTTAAACCCTCAATACCTGATTCATTAAAAATTCTAACCCAGTTTGAAACAGTGCCTGATCCTTTAATCCCATATTCTTTCATTAGTTTTGGAGAACTTGTCCCTGAAATATACTTTTTAACGATTTCAATTCTAATTTTATCTGAAAACATAGAAAAACCCCTAAGATTGGATTTCTCCAATTTTAGGGGTTTACTTCATTCTAACGTGCTAATGTAATTGATTTTATTGGAATCTTAAGAAAATGAGCCCGTAAACATTGTTGTGCGTGCCAAAGCGTCCGCCCCGTCGTATAGATATCGTCTAATAGCACAATCTTACGTGGTAATTGGCATTCAGTAGTCGCTTGATAATCAAAAAACTGGGGGCTCGCTAATCGTTCGGCGCGTGTTTTTTGTGATTGTCCCTGTTGCGTTGGTCGTTTAGTCAATAAAGTCGTCAACGGAAAACAATCTTGATACAACCCCAACACCGGATCAAAACCGCGCTGTTCATAATGGGCACGCGCCGTCGGTATCGGGACGTACCAAGTCTTAGCTTGCACCGGCCATTGATTTTGAATCTCACTTTGCAACAAGCACCGGAGTTGATAATCACCTTGTCCTTTATAACGTTGGAAATACAACCGCATCGCCTCGTTATAAGTAAATAAAGCCTGATTTTGAAACGTTTGCTGGGGATACAACGCTTGCCATTTCTGACAATCTGGACAAACCCTCGACTTAATCAGGGAGCGACCACACCCCTGACAACGTTGTTGCCCAATCCGCTCGAAAGTCCGCAAACAAGTTTCGCAAATAAACGGTGGATAACGACGTTGAACGCCGATTAACGTCCATAAGCTCGGCACTTGAATAATCGGTTGTTGACACATTAAACATCGCATTTTAATCGCCGTCCTTTTTGATTTTGATGCCGAATTTGCCGACAAGCGCGCTGAATCGCTAACGTGTAATCTTGATAATAAAAATAAACTGGGTTATCGGGATGCGCTTTTTGCCGACCAGCCCGCCCCGCAATCTGAACCAGCGTCGCCGTTTTAAAAATACGATGATCCGCGCCTAACACTAAGACCCCCACGTTTTGAAAGGTGACCCCGCGTTCCATGATCGTCGTTGTAATCAACACTTGAACCGATTCTGCCCGAAATGCGGCTACTTTCGCAAGTCGGTCGGGGTCTTGGGCGTGGACGGTTAACAGCGCGACGTCTGGTAACCACGCGGTCAGTACTTGTTGAACCGGTTGTAAATCAGCCACTCGTGGCACAAATATCAATAACCGCTGTTGCACTAAACACCGTCGACAATCTTGTAAAAACCGTTTTGGTAACCGATGTCGGCTCAGTTGCTGCTGCCAACCGCGTAACGGTCGACAATTCGGTTCTGGCAGTAAATAGCGTGATAGCGTAATGGTAATTCGCTAGTCGTCATCGCTCCCGCTTGGACGGCCTGTTGAATCGCTTTAGTGGGTGTCGCGGTTAAATAAATCAAGGCTGATTGTGGCCTAACCGCTTTTTTAACACCAGCCGCTAAGACCGGATTATCCTGAAACGGGAACGCGTCAACCTCATCGACAATCAACACATCGAAGGCCTGATAAAAGTTTAACAACTGATGCGTCGTACAAATCACCAAAGCTGCATCCTGGTAAGGCGCCGTTTGACCACCATACAATAACATGATGGTCTGGTGTTCAAAGGCCGCTTGAATCCGTGGATACAGCTCTAAACACACATCAATCCGGGGCGCAGCAATGCACACTCGTTGCCCATTTTGCATTGCTAATGCAATTCCCGGAAACAGCATTTCCGTCTTCCCGGCCCCCGTGACAGCCGTTAAAACGTGAGTTTGCTGAGTTTGAATCACGTCACAAATCTGTTGAGCCGCTTCGGTTTGTAAGTCGGTTAACTGCCCCGTCCAAGTTAACTTCGCCGTTTTAGCCCCATTTAACGTCACTGCTTGCGCGGGTACGTAAAAAAGATGGTCGCCTTCGACCAAACGACCGAAAACCAAACATTGCCGGCAATAATGGCGACCATCTGGTAATTGCGCCGTCGCCACCTGTTGACACCGTTGGCAGACTAGCACCCCGTTACGGTTCTCAAACGCTGGTCGGTGTTTGAGTTGTGGTAAACTATAATCAGCTTTAATCTGGGGCAGCAACTGTTCTGCCCATTGACGACCGACGCCGGTTGGTTGACTCGTCATCTAATCCCCCCTCAATTAACAACTACCACTTTAAATTGAATTCTCTCGAGGTGTCCTATGGAAACTTATTTTACCGTCAAAACGGACGGCCAATTTGAATTAATCGTTAAAAAATCGCGGTTCATTTGCCAAGTTGCTCGCGTAACTGACGAAAATAGCGCGCAAGCTTTTATTGAACAAGTTCGTAAAAGCCATCCTAAGGCTAACCACAACTGTTTTGCCTATCAACTCGGCCAACAACCACCTATCCAAAAGCAAAGCGATGACGGCGAACCCAGTGGCACTGCCGGCGTTCCAATGCTTGAGGTCTTACGCCAAATGCAGTTGACCAACTTAGTTGTGGTGGTGACCCGTTACTTCGGCGGCATTAAACTCGGGACTGGTGGGTTAATCCGGGCATACAGTCATGCTACGTCAAGCGCCTTAACCGAAATCGGCCTCGTTCAAGGTGTTGCTCAGACCGCCTGTCTCGTCACACTCGACTATTCCCAATTTGACGCCTTACAAAATTGGTTGGCGCAAGTCCAGTTAAACGCCACTGATATTCAGTACGCAGCCGATATTCAATTGACTGTTTGGCTCGATACGACTAAACTCGATTGGTTTAAAGCCGCGATTACGGAACAATTAAACGGTCGCCTGACATTCGTTGAAGGACCGGAACAGTTTAACGAAGTCCCAATCAGTCCTCAAGACCTACATGCATTAACCAAATAAAAAAGGAGTAGCCGTGGCTACTCCTTTTTTTGTGAGTCTTTTTTAGGTTTTAATAACCGTTTTAACAAATGCAGTAGTGGCTGGCGGTTATCGCCGACTAACCCAATTGATTCCACGAACAGCTCTAAACCGAACAAGACGGCGACCGTCAAAGCGACGCTCCCCCACAATGTTGATAACGGGTAGAGTAACGAAATCAATGAGAAAACTAACGCTAAACCATAAATCACTAAGACGGTTTGTCGATGTGACAAACCGAGTTGCATCAACCGATGATGCAAATGGTGTTTATCGGCTTGTGAGATTGGTTTTTTATTTAAAATTCGCCGTAACATCGCATAGACGGTATCCGTAATTGGCACCCCTAAGATAATCACTGGAATTAATAAGGTCACAAACGTTACATTTTTTAACCCTTTAAGGGATAACACCGCGATCATGAACCCGATAAACAACGCGCCAGTATCGCCCAAAAAGATTTTAGCAGGATGGAAATTGTGTGGTAGAAACCCGATTAAAGCCGCTGCCAAACAGAAAATCATGATTGAAACGCTGACGTTGGTAATCGCTAAGAAGAAATACGCAATCACGCCCATCGTAAACAACGCGATGATTGAAACGCCCGTGGCTAACCCATCGAGACCATCAATCAGATTGACTGCGTTGGTAATCGCCAAAATCCAAAAGACGGTGATTGGAAAACTGAGCCAACCAAGTTCAAACGTCCCGACTAACGGAATCGTTAAAATATTCATTCGAATACCAGCTAAGAAATAAACCACTAACGCCGCAATTAAAATCCCGAGCATTTTTTGCTTAGGACTTAATTCTTTAATATCATCAATCATCCCGGTAATGATAATCACGCATTCCGCCAAAAAAAGACTGAATAATTCATGCGTTGGAAATTGACCACGCAATAGGACGAAGGTCCCAAAGGTAAAGGCGATAAAAATAGCTAAACCGCCCATTGATGGCATGGCTTTTTTATTGACCCGGCGTGCGTTCGGCTTATCAACAGCCCCTAATACAAACGCTAACCGGCGGACTAGTGGTGTGATGGCAGCTGAAACTAACATCGTTGCAAATAACCCCACTATAATTTTAAACATGGTCATCATTCAAATTGCCCACTTTCTCTAACTAACATTCTCTATATTATACAAATCAAACGGCGCAAACACAATACAGACTTCGTAGCTTAAATAAAACCAAAGAAAAACACTAACCGAATTCAACAGAATCAGTTAGTGTTTTAACGATTATTTGGCGTATTCAATTGTACGCGTTTCACGAATAACCGTCACTTTAATGTGTCCTGGATATTCAAGTTGATTTTCAATTTGATTCTTAACGTCCCGTGCTAAGACCGTTGCCTGATCGTCAGTGACTTGTTCTGGTTTGACAATCACACGTACTTCTCGGCCCGCTTGAATTGCAAAACTATGATCAACGCCGTCAAAACTATTGGTAATGCTTTCTAGTTTTTCTAGACGATGAATATAATTTTCAAGTGATTCTGAACGTGCCCCTGGTCGAGCAGCTGAAATTGCATCAGCGGCCGCAACCAAGACGGAGATAATTGAAGTAGCTTCAATATCACCATGATGAGACCCAATGGCATTGATTACCGTTGCTGGTTCTTTGTAACGGGTTGCTAATTCAACCCCGATTTCAACGTGGGAACCATCAACTTCATGATCCAACGCTTTACCAATATCATGTAATAAACCTGCTCGCTTAGCAAGCGTCACATCTTCGCCTAATTCGGCCGCTAAAATACCCGTTAACTTAGCGACTTCAATCGAATGGTTCAAGACATTTTGACCATAACTTGTTCTGAAATGTAAACGACCTAAGACCTTAATCAGGTCAGGGTGCATCGTATGAATCCCAACATCAAAAATAGCTTGTTCCCCGATTTGACGAATTTGTTCATCCATCTCTTTACGTGACTTATCAACCATCTCTTCAATTCGTGCCGGATGAATCCGACCATCTTGAATTAATTTTTCCAAGGTCATCCGTGCAATTTCACGTCTGATTGGATCAAAGCCACTTAAAACAACCGCTTCAGGGGTATCATCAATAATTAAATCAATCCCAGTCAACGTTTCAAGCGTCCGGATATTACGGCCTTCACGCCCAATAATCCGACCCTTCATATCGTCATTTGGCAACGTCACAACCGTGACTGTTGTCTCGGTAACCATATCGGCCGCACTCCGTTGAATCGCTTCTGCTACTAACGTTTTCGCTGTTCGGTCAGCATTGCGCTTAGCGGACTCTTCACTTTCCTTAATTAAGACGGCTCTTTCATGTTCTAAATCTTGTTTTGTATCATCTAGAATAATCTTTTGCGCGTCATCATGAGAAAGTTCTGCGATCTCTTGCAGTTTTGCTTGTTGTTGCTCGATTAAAGCTGAGATTTCTGCTTGCTTTTCAGTTAATTGTTGGGTCTGATTAGCCAATCGACTTTCGCGTTGTTCCAATGAACGTTCTTTTTTATCTAACGTTACATCTTTGCGATCCATCGTTTCTTCTCTTTGCATCAAACGATTTTCTTGTTTTTGGACTTCACCACGCCGATCTTTCAATTCAGCTTCAATTTCTGAACGGTAGCGATGATTTTCGTCCTTCGCTTCTAAAAGAATTTCTTTCTTCCGCGTTGCCGCTTCTTTTTCGGCTGCTTCAATTATTCCTGTGGCAGTCTTATTTGAACCATCAATTTCACGTTTGTATGCCTTCTTTTGCAGAACGGAACCAACCAGTAAACCAACGATTAACATGATGACTGCGAGGATTAATGAAATACCTAAGATCATTTTCTCACCTCCGCATCATCAAAAATTTTGAATTGCAGTGTTAGCTGCAAATTTTTAAGGATGTTATTATGTTTTAGTTTATCAACACATAGTTATTTTATAGTTTCGTAAACCGCCTGTCAACTTAAACTATCAGCTTTAAAACCGCTTTCTCATTTAAAGCGACCCACTTTATCCTATTAATTAAATAAATCACTAGCCGATTTCAACAAAAAAAGCCAGCTTGTCCCAAAAACGGGCGTTGCTGGCAATCCTGTTAAATTCAGAATTAATCTAACTGCTCTTTAGACATCAAGTTTTGTTTCATCTTTGACTTCAGGGGCATCTTCATCCGGCATACCATAGGCTGCACGGACTTTCAGGCGAATTTCGTCTTGAATTTCTGGATGATCCGTCAAATATTTCTTCGCGTTTTCACGCCCTTGACCAATCCGTTCTTCACCGTAAGAATACCAAGAACCACTCTTATCGATAATATCCTTTTCAGCGGCCATGTCGACAATTTCACCAGTTTGTGAAATCCCGTGACCGTACATAATATCAACTTCAGCAACCTTAAATGGTGGGGCCACCTTGTTCTTAACAACCTTAATCCGAGCCCGGTTCCCGATCATTTCGGTGCCGTTTTTAATCGTTTCGGCACGCCGCACTTCTAGTCGAACGGTTGAATAAAACTTCAACGCACGTCCACCTGGTGTGATTTCAGGGTTACCAAACATAACGCCGACTTTTTCACGGATTTGATTAATAAATAACGCAATGGTTTTGGTCTTATTAATCGTCCCTGATAGTTTACGTAGCGCTTGTGACATTAAACGGGCTTGCAAACCGACATGGGCATCACCCATTTCGCCTTCAATTTCAGCCCGTGGTACTAAAGCGGCCACTGAATCGACCACTAAAATATCAACAGCCCCACTTGAGACTAATGCGTCAGCAATTTCTAACCCTTGTTCACCTGTATCCGGTTGTGATAAAAGTAATTCATCAATGTTAACGCCCAATGCTGTTGCGTATTTAGGATCCATCGCATTTTCAGCATCGATATAGGCAGCCGTGCCACCTTGTCGTTGAACTTCAGCGACTGCGTGTAAGGCAACCGTCGTTTTACCTGAACTTTCAGGGCCGTAAATTTCAACAATTCGGCCTCGTGGATAACCACCTACCCCGAGTGCTTCATCCAATGCTAATGAACCAGAAGAAACGGTTGAAATTTGAGTATCAACCTTTTCGCCCATCCGCATAATGGAACCTTTACCGAAATTCTTTTCAATCTTTTTTAACGCAGCATCCAAGGCTGCTTGTCGATCATCTTTAGTCAATTTAAGTGACCCTCCTTAAAAGAGTTCATTTCATTACCTCTTTAGTTTACAGACTTAAGCGTCAAATTGCAAGCACAAATCGAACAAACGTTCTCAATCTTTTCCCCGCTCATATTAAGATACCCAACCGACACTTATTTTTTTGAGCTACATCAAATTATTGCCAAAATAAAATAGCGAACCATGACTGGGAATCGTCATAGTTCGCTATTTTTATTAATGCTCAGTTGCTGACCGCAACTGGTAGCACTCTATTGT
>NZ_BAMJ01000053.1 GCF_000615805.1 Latilactobacillus fuchuensis DSM 14340 = JCM 11249 | reverse complement strand
CGAAAAGAATTATTACTTTTTGTTGGGCAAAATTCTGTAATATCATATGCAGCAATGTCATTTTGATAAAATGGATCATCTTTTATAGCTGTTTGTGCATCCTCTAGAGAATCAAATTTAGCAAGAATAATACCACCGTTTCGTGGGTTTTTCCGACCTGAACAGATGAAGTTTCCTAATTTGTAGTATTTTTCTAAGTAATTGTTGTGAGCAGGTAAAGCGGTATTAACTTCATCTAAAGATTTTTGATATGTTAAATTAAATATGAACATTTCAATCCTTCTTTCTTTTTATGACTACGGTCAGTGAACTGAGTCATAATCAATATAGTATGTTAAACTGTTCTTGTCAATAAATAATTAGGAGGACCAAATGAAACGCCAAGAAAAAGCAAAAGTAACACAAAAGAGAATTTTTAATACGGCCGTTCAATTATTTAATAAAAATGGTTATAGTCATACCACGATTAGTGATATCTGCAAAATTACTGGAGTCGCAAAAGGAACATTTTATATATACTACGATTCCAAGGAAAGCATTGTTAAAGAAAGTTATTATCAAAATTTGAATTTTTACATGGAAAGTAAATTTGAAAAATTAAATAATGAAGATATGACTGTTAAACAACAATTAAGTTATTTTTTAATTTTGGAACTACAATTCGCTGAAAAGATGGGACTTGAAATCACTACTTTAGCGTATACATTTAATTTGAAAGAAAGTATGGAGAAAAATAATGCTCATTTTTCAAAGCGTGTATTTTCAAATGAGCTACACAAGTTAATTGAACTTGCCGAACATAAACAGTCTACTCAACTGATTTTTGATGCATTAGAGAGTTTGGTTAGGGGGATAATGGCAACTTGGTGTTTCTCAGAGGGGAATTTTGATATGTTAATTCAAGGATCAATCATGATTGAAGATATGCTTGATTATTATATACAATAGAACAGATGAACTTTAGAAGCTTGATAAGAATAATATAAATTAAGGCGACCTTTTTTTGTAAATTAAATCAAGTAGGATGCTTGACGTTACATCGTTATATGGCGGCTTTTTATTTGGAAACAAAAAACTCTAATCAATAAGATTAACAGCCACCACCCCGCGCAAGCTTTAATTTTTTTAGCTATACTTTATCTGAAAATTGCTATAACTAATGAAACATATATTTCTTTAAAGCCTTGATATATATAACTTTTTGATGTTTATTGAAAACTATTAAATACTAATAATTAGCATGCTGGGACGGATAAAAAGAAATTAATACACGATGATGCCAATCGGACATGGTGTCTGAAGCCTTGCATAAGTTGAAAGAACTTGACGATTGGAAAAATCAGCGTTATCTAGATTGCTCAAGTTAGGCTGAGTATTGTGAGAAGTTCTTAATGGCTGAATATGATACAAGAATTCTACGTTTAAGAAATAAGTAGTAATCTGCTATATTTGATGATTAGTCAATAAAACCGTGAGGCCAAATAATGGTTTGACGGTTTTGTTTAATTTGTTCGCAAAAACGTTTACAATGTGCTACGATGACGTTGGATAATGTAATCATATCATTAGTAAAGGTGGTATTATGATGAAAACACGTGTTGTACCAGCAATTAGTGAGGTCAATCTCTTACCAAATTTGTTTATCGCGATTAATTATCAAAATGGCATCACTAAGTATGTCCGGAGTACATTTAATCAAAATGAAGTGACTAGTTTACGACAGGGAATCCACAATGGGTTTGGTGCTACTCAACTGACACCGGGGTATTACTGGATTGGCAGTGAGATTAAGATTAATGAGGATAACACTTTTACGGTTAACGGCGAACAGTATGATGGCAATCACCTGTATCGCGAAGGGGTAAATCATTATTAATAGGGCACATATTTCTAATGAAGTCCTTAAAATTCATTAATTAGCGACTAAACCTAAAAGACAGGGTATCCCGAATTAAAGGGATACCCTGTCTTTTAGGTATGAATATATTAAATACTCTCAGGATCAATTTGTTTGGTTTGATATTCGTAAAGCATAATACCAATCACACCAATTAAAGTGCCTAGTAAGATTGACAGAATTCGTGAACGAATGAGGACTAGCCCGGATTCTGGTTTAAGTAATTTAAATAGAATGAGGGCAATTGGTGTTGTAAAGAAATTTCCCAATAAATAACTTTTCGGCATTGTAAAGCAGATTAAGCCCATTAAAATAACGGCCAGAACCGATAGAATCAAAACGGAGTCGATGGTTAAATAGATGGCTAGGGAGGCTGTGCAACCGATAATCGCCGCCAATACATAGTGTTGTTGTCGTTGTTTCGCCGTTGCCACATTTTCTGATTGGAGAACAGTGATTGCCGCGACTAACACCCAATAATAATTGGGTAAGTGTAAATTATAGCCACAATAGTAGGCGATGAAGGCAAACGAAGCATAGTTTAACGCTTTAATTGTGACTTGGCGATTGTGCGCGAACCAGCGAATGTTGGTTGGATTAATCGGATATTTTTCATAGCGGTGATTTTCAAATAGAATTAACAGTGCTGAGATCAATGTGCCGATTAACGCGAAAACGACTAACATGAACCGTTGTTTGAATGGTAATGCTGATAAACTGGTCAACATGCCATTAATCATCAGTAGAAAAAAGCCACCGGGTCCGACATAATGGTTGATGGCCATTAGGTATTGGACGGTAAACGCTAAAACGCCAATCCAAACGAGACCCACCCAAGGGATTGCGGCAAGGATGATGCTGATTAAAAATGAAGTCAGCGCCAGTAGATCGATTAAAATAATTTGGTCGATGGTTTTTTCTTGATTGGCGGGAACGTAATTCATGAGTAGTAAAGCGCCAAAACAAGCCATGACAGACAACCAATTATTGTGAAATAGTTGACCTAATATCAGTGGAATGGCCATTGAAAGCATTCCCAAAAAAGTGTGAACAGAACGACGTGAACAATTAAACATAGATAGACTCCTAAAAAATCAAATTTTAACAGCCTAACATAAAAATAGGGGGTAGGTCAAGGGCTTTTAAGAATGGTGGTGAATAGAATGTTTCAAAAGTAGTTTAAAGATAATCAGATTTCTATTTAATCATCCCAGCCAACTAGAGTGACTTTACCAACCATTCGCCCGGATTCAACATCGGTATGGGCCTTACGCATTGTTTCAGCATTGATAGGTGAGTATGTTTCAGTTGCAATGGGTGCTAACTTTTGTTGATTGTACAGTTGACTAATATGGTCTAAAATCGTATGTTGACTAATCATATCAGTCGTTTGGTAGTAAGATTTACTGTACATCCATTCCCAACTGAAGGTGGCTCGTTTTTTAGTAAGCTGTTGTAAATCAATCAATCGATGATTTTCGGTAGTCGCAGTGATTTGGCCATCAGGTTTAATGAGTGTGGCAATTTCATGCCAATGAGCATCAAGATTGTTTAGATTTAGAATGTAATCAACCTCTTTAAAACCTAATGATTGAACTTGAGAGACTAGATCCTGATGATGATTGACATTGAAATCTGCACCTAATTTTTGAACCCAGTCGATTGAGGTTGGTTTTGAAGCTGTTGCAATCACGGTTAATCCTGCTAGTTTTGCTAATTGAACAGCAATTGAACCAACACCACCGGCACCATTGATAATTAAAATTGTTTTGTGACGATTATTAGCAATGGACCAACTAATCTGTAATTTTTCAAAAAGTGATTCATAAGCTGTTAAGCCAACTAATGGCACTGCAGCAGCCTGCTCATCTGTTAGTTGACTGGGCGCGTGGCCCACCAAGCGTTCATCAACAACTTGAAATTGCGCATCACTACCAGAACGCTTAAAATCACCGGCATACCAAACACGGTCACCTGTTTGGAAGAGCGTACTTTGACTGCCAACAGCTATCACAAGTCCAACGGCATCCCAACCAATTACTTTGGGATGTACCAAGCGATTATGACGGCCATTTTGGCGAACAAAAGTATCAACTGGATTAACTGAAACACCAGTCACCTTAATGATTAAATCATGCGCTTGGGGTTCAGGGATTGTCAGTAGTAGATTTTCGAAACTGTCCTGATTGTTAATTGGTAAATGTTGATAGAAACCAACTGCTTTCATTTTTGTAGTCATTTTGATGCCTCCTAATATAATCTTATCTTAACTGTTTTTAGCACATTGTTAAGACGTGAATTTAAAGACACTAGGTGCAATTTAATGCACCTATAATCAGATTAGAGATGGTGGTATGATGATAATAATTAACTGGTTCTAGACAACGGAGGTTTATATGACGAAACTATATGATTGTGATTTAGGCTGTCCTGTTCAAAATACCTTACAATTCATCGCTGGAAAGTGGAAAAGTGTGATTTTATACCATATTTTTCAAAATAACGTGCTCCGTTTTTCTGAACTTCAATCTAAATTGCCATATGTGTCAAAGCGAATGTTGGCGAGACAGTTGGCTGAATTGGAACAGGATGGGATTATTAACAAACGCATCTACCCCGTGGTTCCGGTTAAGACTGAGTATCGTATGACACCGTTTGGTCAAACATTATTGCCAGTAATTACGGCAATGGAACGGTGGGGCAATGATTATACAAAACAAGTGAGCGCAAATAAAGACTCAATCTGAAATTAAGGTTGAGTCTTTATTTGGCTAATTATCAGAACTCTGATTATTCTTTTGGTTGATAATTTTGTATGGTTAAGGGGTTCAAAATATTAATCAGGAGTTGAGCGTGATGCAACAGATTATTCAAACCGATTTCAGTGGGGTTGATGGGCTTCAAATTGAGACAATTGCTGAAAGCCACTTGACGCCGTTATCCGTCAAAGTTAACACCAAATACATCCCAGTTTTGCCGTACGATTGGATGACTGAATATGGTCTGTTAAAGACGATTCGACCGGTTAAGTTGCCGATGGTGATTGGCTACGGATTCGGCGGAATCGTCGAATCAACTGGCTTGTTACGCGATCATCAGTTAGTGGGTAAAGCAGTAATTGGGGTCCAACCGACGGGCTCGGCGCAAACCGTGATTAATGCGCAACTGCCACCCTTACTTTTTGAGGTCCCGCCAAAAGTGGCCTTAAAAGATGCAGTAACTTTAATTGGTGGGGCGGACGCCGCCTTGCACGCAGTTAATTCGATTAAGGCTAATTCAACTGATGTCGTACTAGTCACCGGTGCATCTGGCGGTGTCGGGACGTATCTGATTCAACTGTTAAAATTAGCGGGTGCGACCGTGATTGCGTTAGCCAATCCAGATAATCGTATCTTTGTTCAATCGCTGGGGGCGGATGTTGTCTTGGGTTACCAAGCTGATTTAGCGGCCCAATTGACTCGCACAATCGTGCCTAATAAAGTCATTGATACGGTTGGACGCCCAGAATTACTCCAAACAATTGCGACTGTTCATGAGCAGTTGACGATTTTTTCATTATCCTTGACCAACTTTAATCCGCCAAAACCGAACCAAAGTTTTAAGTTTAGTAATGGTTCAATCGGGATTAGTGGGTATCACCAATTGTTGGCTTTATTAGCGACTGGTCAGATTCAGGCGCAGATTCAAACTGTTTATCCGTTTGAAGACGTCAAAAAAGCCCATTTAGCTGCTAAAAATGGGCATGCACGTGGACGAATGCTATTAGCATTCTAAATCGTGATAGGGTGTTGTTTTAAAAATAGTGCTCAAGGTTTGACTCTGGTTCAGTGCGCGTTGTGCTTCAGGAGACTGTTGATTGGCTGTATAGAGTTGTGCCAATAGGAAAAAGAGATCGACTAGCATGTAATGTGAATGATGATTCGTAATCCATTCGATGCCCTGATCAATCATAGCAATCGCTTTTGAATCAGATTGTGATTGATGTAAGCGTAAAGCGAATAAGTAATAGAGGCTATTTAGATTTTCATCATATTGTGTGACTGGTTGCTGTTCGAGCGCGGTGAGCGCCAATTCAAAATGAGCCCAACCACTTTCGATTGTCGCCACTGGTTGCGTCGGTTTGGTTTCAAGAAAAGCGATACTGGCTAGAATCAAAATTTCAGTGGGGGTCATCAATGTTTTTTGCGTTGGATGGGTATATTGATAAGCCAAGTGTAAGTCGCGCAAACTAGCTTGCGTTGCGTGTAAGGCCTGTTCCATCGCGATAGCTTGATAATAGTAATAGGTTTGTAAATCTTGATCAGTGAATAATCGATCAACTAAACCGTCTGTTGCTAAATAGGTCAGCATCCCCGCATAATCGTGTTGATCACATAGGGTTTTAATCATGACGTTGAAACTTGCTAGTGCGTTCACTTCGGATAGTGACTCAGCATGATCCGATCCATAGAAATATGGAGTTTGGTACAAATTTTGGCGAGCAGGACTGCATTCGGGATGTAACGCCCTTTTTCAAGGCTGCTGATCATCGATTGCGCACAAATATCGGCCGCTAATTGTTGTTGCGACAGATGTTGCTGGTTGCGTTCAGTTGCAATTCGTTGACCGAGTAATTCTGCCATTGTTTGTTCGGATTCAGTTGCCATCTGTATCACGCCTCATCTCAATTTTAATCTAACGGTACCATGTTAATGTCAAAAATGAAAGTAGGTGATGATGATGCCTGTTTTAATCATTATCCTAGGGTTGATGCTGTTTTTTAAAACGAGTCTCCAACAAATGAGTATTCTGGTATTAGGGGGTCTTGCGGGGCTCTGGTTGATCAGAGGTTTGTTAATTATATTGGTGATTTTGATCATTAGTGTCGTACTGAAAAAGAAATTCGGCATGCGATAGAGACTCACATGCCGAATTGATTATTTTTAAAGCGTCACATAAAGAGTGTGGACAGGCCCGAAATCGTCAAGACGACCCCAATCGAAATCCCTGAATATAACGCGATTGGCATGAATGGCGAGGTGTTTTTGTCGGCATAGATTTTTAATTCTTTAAAAGCTTTAACAGTGGCATAAATTTCAAAGAGTCCGACGGCGAGTATTATTATACTAACAATTTTCATGATAAATTCCTCCAGTTCAAACGTTTTAATAAAGCGCTCCCATGGCGCTGTCTTTAATATAGAGCCACTGTTAGTGATTGTCAACTTTAAATATCCATAATCGCAAATAAATAAAA
>NZ_BAMJ01000054.1 GCF_000615805.1 Latilactobacillus fuchuensis DSM 14340 = JCM 11249 | reverse complement strand
CACCATTCTTTTTTTATGAATCGAAAAGAATGATTAAAAATAACTTGCCTTAAAGTCCACTTTAAGGAATACACTACTTTTTGTTAATAAAAAGTAGAGGACGGGATTATAATGAACAAAAATAATCAAAAAATGATATTGGCAATCATCTTGATTAGCTATTTCATGATTTTATTAGATAATTCAATTATTTTTACAGGAACGGTTAAAATTGCTGCTGACTTGCAGTTAAACCCGACATTGTTATCGTGGGTCAGTAATGCGTATTCACTCACGTTTGGTGGGTTGTTATTATTAGGCGGCAGTTTAGGCGATATTTTTGGTCGCAAACGTATTTTTGCAATTGGGCTGTTTGTTTTTGCAATCGGCTCACTATTTGTTGGACTTGCCAACGGTGCATTGATGATTATCTTGGCGCGGGCTTTTCAAGGAATCGGTTCTGCAATTCTAGCACCAACGACCTTGGCATTATTGATGGATCATTTTAGTGGTGAAGCGCGGACTAAAGCGATTGCCGCATATGGTGCCACGGCAGGAATCGGCGCTAGTTTGGGATTAGTTATTGGTGGTCTATTCGCTAGTTTATTATCATGGCGGGACGGTTTTTTCATCAATGTGCCGATTGCTTTAATCATGCTGGTATTAACGGCTAAATTTATTCCAACTCAAACAAAATCGCAGGCGAAGCGTTTAGATGTCGTGGGGGCCGGCACATCAATGATTGGGATGACAGCGCTCGTGTACAGCCTGGTGGGCGCCGAATATCGGTTAGTTGCTTTGGGACTTGCAGTGGTCATGATTGGCGGTTTTATTCTACGAGAAGCCAAGGCGGCCGCCCCAATGATGCCGCTACGCTTATTCACTGACTTTGAACGACTAGGTGGCTATATCGCGCGTTTTTGTTATCTAGGTACTATGCTAAGCATGTGGTTTTTAACACCGCAATTAATGCAAACACAATTAGGCTTTACGCCGTTGCTAGCTGGTTTAGCGTTCTTTCCATTAACGATTATGAATTTTGTTGTGGCTTTACAAGTCGCCAAATTAACGGCTCGTTTTGGTAACACGCGTTTATTGTTGATAGGGATTAGTACAACGGCGATTGGCATGAGTTTGTTAGGGTTCTTTACGGTTCAAATTGGTTATGCAATCGGAATTGCTGTGCCCATGATTTTGATGGGGATTGGTCAAGGTTTGACGTTAAGTCCCCTGACGGTTGCGGGTGTCGCTAACACTGATGCTACAGATGCCGGTGCAGCTTCTGGTGTGGTCAATATGGTTCACCAGATCGGTGGTTCGATTGGGTTATCCTTAATTGTGGCGCTATCTGCAAATATTAAAAATGCACTAGTTAGTTATCATGTTGCGATGTGGTTAGCGACTGGATTGATCGTGCTAGCATTGTTAGCAGTTTTGCTTTTAATTGTGCCCACTCATAAAAAGGAGCGACATTAAATGACTAAAATATTGATTATTGGTGCGACTGGTTCAATCGGGACCGAGACGATTAAACAGTTATTAACGAAATCAGATGTCGAATTGACCTTACTGGCTAGACATATTCAAATAACTACGCCAGTTGACCAACGGCTTAATTGGGTGCAAGGAGATGCCACGCAGTTGACGGATTTAATGGCCGTGATGGCACAGCAAGATGTCGTCGTTGTTGCAGCTAGTGGCCAGTTACCACGGATTGCTGAAACTGTAGTGACTGCAATGAATCAGGCTCAGGTTTCCCGATTAATTTTGATTAGTTCGATGGGAATCTATAATGAAATTCCAGTTAAAATTGGGCGTGAAGGCAATCTTCAGTTTAATCCAGCGCTAAAACCGTATCGCCAAGCAGCCGATATCGTCGAACAAAGTGGTTTGAATTATACGATTATTCGACCGGGGTGGTTTGATCAAGGTAATCATGATTATGAAGTAACGGTTAAAGGGACACCTTTTGGCGGGTATGATGTTTCTCGCTGGGCGATTGCTGATTTAGTGTGTCGCAGTATTGCGGACGATTCCCAGTTTGGTCATCAAAATTTAGGAATTAATCGACCTATTTAAGGAGTGAATCAATTGAATATTAAAGAAGCCAGTCAAAAAACGGGTGTCAATGCCACAACGATTCGTTATTATGAAAAAGAAGGTTTAATTCCGGCGATTGATCGCAATGAAGTCGGCGTTCGAGCAATCGATGAACGCATTATTCGTCGTATCAGCTTTGTCAAAACGATGCGAGCGGCTGGGATGAGTATCGAAGCTTTAAAGGCTTATATCAAATTATTTGACGCGCAGGAGAATAATACGGCGCAACAATTAAAATTATTAAATGAACAAATGGCGATCATGGTCGAAAAACGGGATGATCTACAAACCGCAATTGATCATTTGAATTGGAAAATTGACCATTATGAAGATCATCTAGCAGTGACGGAAGAAGAATTGCGGGCCGCAGAAAAACAAAATAAAAACTAATTTGTAGGAGATGTTAATGATGAAAGCAACTATTTTTGTTAAACCAGGTGAGGTTCAATTACAAGAAACGCCCAAACCAAAAATTGAAAAAACAACCGACGCGATTATCAAAGTCATTCGGGCTTGTGTCTGTGGTTCGGATTTATGGTGGTATCGCGGACTCGCTAAACGGGAGGCCAACTCGTTAGTGGGGCACGAAGCGATTGGGATTGTTGAATCAGTTGGGTCAGAGGTGACTGATATTCAAGTCGGCAATTTTGTGATTGCACCATTCACACATGGTTGTGGTCACTGCGCAGCTTGTCTTGCGGGTTTTGATGGTAATTGTACGAATCGTGAAGAAGGCGGTAACGGCGGTTATCAAGGTGAATATTTACGATTCACGAATGCGAATTGGGCGCTCGTTAAGATTCCAGGGCAACCGAGTGATTATAACGAAGAACAGTTGAATTCTTTACTAGCGCTTTCTGATGTCATGGCGACCGGTTACCACGCGGCAGTGACTGCTGAAGTGAAACAAGGCGATACTGTCGTCGTGATGGGCGATGGGGCAGTTGGTTTATGCGGGGTGATTGCGGCCAAATTATTAGGCGCAACCAGGATTATCGCAATGAGCCGCCATACTGATCGGCAAGTCTTAGCACGCGAATTTGGGGCCACCGACATTGTGGCCGAACGTGGTGATGAAGCTGTTCAACGCGTCTTAGAATTGACTGAACAGGCGGGGGCCGATGCTATTTTAGAATGTGTTGGGACCGAACAATCAGTCGCAACCGCTGTTCAAGTTGGCCGCCCCGGCGCATTAGTCGGTCGGGTAGGTGTGCCACAAAAAGCCGAAATGAATACGAATCAATTATTCTGGCGAAATATTGGGTTACGCGGTGGGATTGCTTCAGTGACAACGTACGATAAAACAGTTCTACTCGAAGCGGTTCTCAGCGGTCAAATTAATCCGGGGAAAGTATTCACACAACGGTTTGAATTGGCTGATGTTCAAAAAGCCTATCAAGCAATGGATCAACGAACAGCGATTAAATCGTTGTTGGTGGTTGCGGAAGGCTAAATCGTTAGAGTCGGATTAAACACAGTTAGGGTAATTAATATTATAGATGGTTGTAAAACAAACTCAGGATGTTCTGAGCTTGTTTTTTTGTATAAAAGCAGACATTAATTGATTAATTGCACTTTTTTGTGCAAAATTAATTCTGTTATAATACACAGGTGCTGTTAATATTAGTGTTGTAGAAAGGGGGAAATACGAGATGAGATCGTATCTGATTCTAAAAGCATTGGCCAATACTAAGGATTACATACCGATTACCTTTTTTATGGAACAACTACAGGTTTCAAAACGAACCATTCAGAATGAATTTGTCTATTTAAAAAAGGTAGCTGACTTGAATGGTTATATGATTCGTGTTTCTTATGGGAAAGGTTACTTTCTAGAAGTGTTTAATCAAGATAAGTTCAACCATTTTCTAGAGCAGATGACTGTTGGAGAAGCTATTACTAATAAAGAACAATTAATTTCTGAAATACTAAGTTGTTTATTAAGTACTTCGCAAAATTATGTGACAACTAGCCAGTTAGCAGATTTATTGGGAATTAGTCGAAGTTCATTGTCCACAGAAATGGAAACGGTTTCAAATTATTTGGGGTCATATTCGTTACAATTAGAACGAAAAAGTCATTATGGGGTCCGCATCATTGGTGATTCTAAAGATATTCGTCGATTAATGTTGGACCTTTATTTAAAAGGCGACAAACCTTTTAAAGAAATAGTTGATCAGTGTGCGGGGAACTTTGATGAATATGAACGGTTGGTAGAGGATTATATTCGTTTAAATCAAATACGGATTGGTTATTATGAATTTCAAATGTTAATCGGTTGGCTAAAAGTTTTTGTGCTATTTTCTAAAAGGCGTGTAACGGTTTCTAAATTAATGCACCAAACAAGTGGATTAATTGATTATGAAATAAATCAAGAACAGTTAGAGCAAGTACTGCTCTGTTTACAAGAACAATTTGAAATCAGTGTGACGACCGTTGATGTAGCGGAATTTAGGGCGTTCATCCAAAGCAATTTCCAAAAAAAAGGTCAAATTGAAAATCGTCGAGAATTAAAATCTTTTAAACAGGATTTAATCGCGTTTTTTACAGAAATGGATTTGAGAAACCATACGGATTATAGTCAAGATAAAGAATTTTTAGAACAAATAACAACACACTTATCATTCCTACTGGATCGAATTGATCAAAAAATTATTTATAAGAATCCATTGTTATTAGAATTATGTATTCGATATCCGTTAGTTTTTGATATTGTTTTAAAATTCTCTTCATTCTTACAAGTTAAGTTCGGGTATGAAATTTCTAACGATGAATTGGGATTTATTGCGGTTCACTTTTTGAATCATACTGAAAAAGAGAAGAATAAACGGATTAATCAATATGAAAGAATTGCCGTCATCTGTACGACTGGTGGAGGTGTGAGCAATTTAATTCGAACCCAGATATTAGGGATATTTCCAAATGCTAATGTTAAGGCCTTTTCATTTTGGGAGGAGGTTGATTTAAAGGAATTTCAACCAAATCTAGTTTTTTCAGTCGTGCCACTTAAACAAGCACCAAATGTACCAACTATATATATTAAAGAGCTATTATCTAATCGCGATATCAAAAATATTCGACAGGTACTTTGTAATCAGAAAATAGAGCAACGAAAAAGCGCACCAATTGACGTTTCTCACGACTATCTCGAATTGTTGAAGCCGACACTATTTTCAGTTGAAACGGCCAAAAATTATGATGAATTAATTAAAAAAATGGCTTTAAAAATGATTACTCAAGGATACGGGGATGATGGGTTTCAGAAAAATGTTGATCAAAGAGAACGCTATATGAGTACTGTCTACAACCATGGGATTGCGATGCCACATCCGATTGAAATGAAAGGTCGAAAAAGTGCAATTGCAGTCGCGGTTGTAAAACCAGAATTAAATGTTGGAACACACAAAGTTCGATTGGTATTTATGGTCTGTTTAGCAAAAGACGATTTCCATTACTACAGTGGTATCTCGAATGGTTTGTTTCAGTTAATGCAAGATGAAAGTAAAATTAGTGATATTTATAATACCTCGGAATTACAAAATATTGGTG
>NZ_BAMJ01000055.1 GCF_000615805.1 Latilactobacillus fuchuensis DSM 14340 = JCM 11249 | reverse complement strand
CGACAAGGCTCAAACAGTGACTTATGTCTATACGAAAAATGTGACTAAGCCTATTCAGGTGATTGATCAATCAGGGACAAAAACTGATAATCAAGGGAATCAGTTAATACCAGCAACAAGCAAGCTTAAACCTCAACAACAATCCGGTTTAAAGATGGTTGCTAAGCAAGGTCAAACTAATCAGACGACTAAGTCAGCAGCTAAGCATAAACAGCAATTACCACAAACTGGTGTTGCTAAAGTGAACGGCCTATTAGGTGCAATTGGGGCGTTGCTAATGGCTGTCGTTGGAATGGTTTTCAAGAGACGAAAAAATTAATAAAATCGATTCATTCAATTTTAATGAATTGTTGATGACTTGAATAGCCAGTGTATTGCGATCATTTATCGCAATACACCGGCTATTTTTTTATAATAGATTATCAGTCAAATGAATAAGTGCATCATCCAGTCACGGCCCTAAATTAATTGCTTATAATAGTATTGCATAAAAATAATTAATGCTGTACACTTGATGTGTCGATATTGGTAATTTAACGATAAAAAAGTATTTCGGGAGTAATTATTTATGAAAAAATTTGTAAAAGGAGTTTCAGTTTTCGCAGCGCTAGCGATGGTCAATCCAGAACGATTGCTTCGGCTGCGACGGCTATTAATCAAACACAGCCAGATGTCACACAAAGTACAAATGAAACCGCTACACCAAATGCAACCACTACGGGATTGCCCACAGATAACATACGGCATCTTTCTAATCTGTATGTTGAGCCGACAGAAAGCTATATGGCCTATAGTGGGCTTGGGGAATTAAACTTAAATCTCTATAGCAGTCAAAAAACACAATATTTAAGCAATATCTATATTGTGATGCCGACAGGCTTGACAGTCGATGGGGGCTTAGCTGCTATGCAGAAGAGTCTAGCGCAATACACCCAAATTAAACCACTTAACTCGGATGCCGATACCATTATTCACAACGGAACATTAACGGTTCAACAGTTGGCTAATACGGATGGCCGTGAAGTTTATGAAGTGACGCCAAGCGCTGGTGCCTATGTAACCGCTGGGGAATTTACAGAGACTGGGGCCGGTAATCCGGCATTGATGAATGTGCCAGTTCGCTCAAGTGCTGAGACTTCAGGATTGAAACAAATCCTTTTTAATGCAAATACGACGGCTGATATTAAACAAGATATGTTATTTGTCGGGGCTGGTGATGGCCAAAATGTGGCTTTCGATGATACCGTGCTCAATAAATATCCGCAAGTCACAGCAACGAGTGTAGGCATTCAAGGGACTGATGATCAATACGTCCGGGGAATTGCTTATCCCGGTATTCAGAGAAGTTTAACGTTATTTGCCGCAAATGTGGACGATAACTACACCGTGATAGACGCGAATACTAAGGAAATTATCAAACACGTGCCTACGATTTCAGGGGCCTCGGGACAACCTATTCGCGAGTTGGTAAAGTCGATACATTGGCTGCACTCGGCATTGACTCAACGGTTTATGACGAAAAATCGTTGACAATCGACCAAGGTAATTTGAATGATACTGCTGTGCCGTTGACATCGCAGGACGCATTAAGTAATGATCCCTACACACATTTGGCCGGCCATACTTATACGCTATCCGCTAAACGGTTTGCGAAAGACGTGACGGTTAAATATGTCTACAGCAAGGGCGGTCTTTATGGACCAGTGACGACACAATTAGCCGCGCCAGTGCTCAAAAAAGGGGACATCGGGGATGCCTATACGACGGATGCACAGTCATTTGATGGGTATAAAATGACTAAAGTTGAACGTTCGATAGCTGGCAAGACAATTGACGATGCGACTGATGGCACATTGACCAATCAAGCTCAGACAGTAACTTATTATTATCAGAAAACACCAATCGTTCCAGCGGCTGATTGGACCATTAAATACGCGGATGAAGCGGGCAATAAAATTGCAGATCCAGAAATTGTTAGTGGAAATATCGATGATTTCTTTTCTGTTGCCGATTATATGAAACCAATTGACGGGTACACGTTGTCTAACGTTCAGGGTGAAGTGGGGGTCAATTTAACCAAAGATCCACAAACGACGACGCTGATTTATACCCACAATGTCGCTGGCAACGTCACGGTCAACTATGTTGATCAATCGGGTAACAAGTTGGCTGATCCTACGACGTTAACTGGGTTTGTTAATGACCCGATTAATGCAAAAGAAGCGTCAGTTTCTGGTTATACGGTTGTCAAGACCGATGGGACCCCAGATGGAAAGTTTACAGATAAGACCCAAACGATTACGTACCACTATGCTAAAATTGCTGATAATGTCACTGTTAAATACGTCGATCAAGATGGTAAAACAATCAGTGATGCTGATGGTGATACGACAGAGCTATTAAAGGGCAATGTCGGCGATGATTATCACGCAACTCAAAAGACAATATCAGGTTATGCCGCTGTCAAAGGTGAAGCGGATCAAACTGGTCAATTTACAGATAAGGCCCAAACGATTACGTATCATTACATCAAAAATGCTAAAGATCTCACCGTTAAGTATGAAGATGCTGATGGTCAGCAATTAGCTGATTCTGAAACAATCACTGGTAATGTTGGTGATTCATATACAACGGTTAAAAAAGACATTTCAGGTTACACGTTTAAAGCAGTGACGGGTCAAGAAAACGGGACACTCGGTGATACAGCTCAAACGGTGATCTACGTCTACACGAAAGACCCTGTTAAAGGGGCTGATGTTACCGTCAACTACCAAGACGTCGACGGTAACCAGATTGCGCCTTCTAAAACGTTAACTGGCAATGTCGGAACTGACTATCAAGCGGTTCAAGCGTCAATTGCCGGTTACACATTTAAACAAGTCAACGGTAACGCCGCTGGTCAATTCAGTGATACAGCCCAAACGGTGACCTACGTTTACACGAAGAACCCAGTTGTAGCTGGCAATGTCACGGTTAACTATCAAGATGAAGCGGGCAAGCAAATTGCAGCTTCAGAGACCTTAACCGGCAATGTCGATGACAGTTATCATGCCGTTCAAAAGGCAATCACTGGCTATCATTTCAAAGCAGTCACGGGTGAACCAGACGGTCGTTTTACCACTAGCGCACAAACAATCACTTACGTTTATACGAAAGATGATCCAAGTGTACCGATTAAAACTGCCAATCAAACGGTTAAATATGTTGATGAAAATGGTCAAACCATTGCAAGTACCGAAATTTTAACCGGTAATGTTGGCACGCCATATCATACGACCCAAAAGACAATCGCGGGTTACCATTATAAGACGATCACGGGTGCACCTGATGGCTTATTCGCAGAAAGCGCCCCAGTTGTGACCTATATCTATACGAAAAATCCCGTGCAAGGGGCTAATATCACCGTCAATTACCAAGATGCAGATGGCAACCAAATTGCCGCTTCTAGAACGTTGACCGGCAATGTGGGTGCAACCTACCAAGCGGTTCAAACACCAATTGCAGGGTACACGTATAAACAAGTTAGTGGTAACCCAACCGGCACTTTTGGAACTGTAGCCCAAACCGTGACGTACATTTACACGAAAAATCCGGTTCAATCCGGAGATGTTACCGTCAACTATCAAGATGTAGATGGCAACCAAATTGCCGCTTCTAAAACGTTAACCGGCAATGTTGGGGTAAGCTATCAAGCGGTTCAAGCATCAATTACGGGTTACACTTACAAACAAGTTGTCGGTAATGCCACTGGTCAATTCAGTGACAAAGCGCAAACAGTCACGTACATCTATACGAAGAACGCGACTAAACCAACGCAGGTGATTGATCCATCAGGAACTAAATCTGATAAGCAAGGTATTCAATCAACCACCCCAACTAACAATCTTAAAACGCAACCACAACCGGTTCAAAAAACGGTTGCTAAGCATAAACAACAATTACCACAAACTAGTGTTGCTAAAGTAAGTAGTTTATTAGGGATAATTGGTGCGCTTCTAATTGCTACCGTCGGGATGGTCTTCAAGAAACGACGTAATTAATTAGGCAAACCAATTAAAATAGTCAATTTATTTTCGATAAGCTATCGGGAATAAATTGACTATTTTTAATTTTTTATACTACCATTAGGTAGCGCTAGGAAGCGCGCTAGGTTACTGATATACGTGCATTGGACACTATTTACGCGGTCGTAATACTATTGCACGTATATGATTAATGTTGTATATTAAGTGTATTAACATGGTG
>NZ_BAMJ01000056.1 GCF_000615805.1 Latilactobacillus fuchuensis DSM 14340 = JCM 11249 | reverse complement strand
TGAAAAGGGCCCCCAAGAGAAGATAAAAAGTAGAATTGGAGAAATGGTTGATAAAACGACTGATCCTAAGGAGCGATTTAAATTAGGTGATGATATTATGATTGATTATGTCATGGCCGCGGTTGATATATCAGACGACATCAGTTTGGAATTTGACGAAGAGTTTGTCGCGTTGGAAAAAAATTACTTATCAAACGGTCAGTTTAAAGGTGAGTTAAAAGGTGCTCGGATATTGAAAAATAAAAATTTTACTAACGGACTAGTAAGTTTGGGTTCCAAGGAAACTAGTTATCATATTGATGTCTTTAGATTATTTAAAAAATATAATGTTAAAATATGTATCGTGACTGAAAATAAAATATCGGCGATTGTTATGGGAAGATTAGGAGAATGGATCCAGACTGCATCGGTAGCCGTGAGCAACATTTCATTTCTTGAACTTGCATATGTGTTAAGTAAATATATTTCGAAAGAGTCATCACAAGAAGTTAACAAAGCTTTAGAAAACCAAGATATGAATACATATAACGTACTAAAATTAATAAAAAAAGATTTAAGTAGTTTTATCAAAGGACATCAAAATATTACTCGAATGAAGAGTCAACTTGATGCTTATAGGGATGTAATAAAAATTATTAATAGAAGCCCAAATATGGTGAAAAAAATAGATTTTAATAATGTCGGTAAATTCAATTGGAAAAAAGTGGATTATTCATTGACCCTTTGGTTGGATGAACGAGCTGCATTTGGAGAAAATAATGAATATGAATTATTTCTTGATGAGGGGATAAAATCAAATAACTTTAACAGTGAATATTATAAGAAAGTTCATGAGAATCAAGTCTCAGCTGATTGTGTTGGTATTCGATGTGCAGATTTAGTAGCGACAATAATCGGTAAATTAATTAGTAAGTTATCTTTAGCAACAGCGTATGAAAAAGATAATCCAGGGAAACTAAAATATTTGGACAAGAAATGGTTTGAATTCAAGAATGATCAGCTAGTATTAGCTAAGTTAATATTTGAAATAATTTTTAATGTCGGTTCACAGTATAGTTATATTAATGGCACATATTTTGATGACGCTACAGAATGTGAAGCATATATAAGATATGTATCTAGTTTTAGGGAATATCAAGAATTAACGATAAAAAAGGAAAATTCGCAGATTGAGGAATTTAAAATCTTTAAAGGTTTGGCAGATATAAAATATCAACAAATGGCTATGCTTGGTCAACTTGACGTTAAAACTTTGATGGAGACAGGAAGCTTGAAACCGGTATAATTAAGTTATAAATTTTAAATAGTATGAGTGTTTCTAGATAGATATTATGCTGGAATTTTAAATGCGTCATAAGTAAATTATTTGATTGAACTAAACAAATAGTTAGCGATATAATAGAAAAGAATAATGTTGATCATGCAATTAGATGGTTACTTGGCTGTTAATTTTACTGCATGGTTGGGTAAGTGTTTTGAATTTGTTTTTTCTGTTAATTTTAACATATATATTGTAGCCCTGAATAATTCATAGTTTTTCAAAAACGCTTCAAAAACCTTGTTATAACAGTCTATCTTGTTTCGTTCATCCGCACCCTTTGGGTGTACAAAAAGAACCCCAATCTGCTATGGTTAAAGCGTCTAAACCTAACCAAAGAAAGGGGTTCTCTCTATGGCAACTTTACATGAAAATCGCTTACTTTTCAATTCAACTATTACGGTATCTCACTCTGGCGGTAATTTATCCTCAGATTCCGGGCTGATATTAGTAAAAGAATTTATGAATAGATTTAATGTTAGTCAAATCATAAGGGAAAATATACAGATTCAAGATGACCGACTGTATCATATTCATGGAAATGAATCTATTCTGGAACAAATCATCTTACAGTTAATTGCAGGCTATTCTACGGATTCTTCTGCCAATATATTAGCAACTGATCCTATCTTTCAAGCTGTTTTAAATAAAACACGGTTGGCTTCACAGCCATCTATTTCTCGCTTCTGGGATCGGATGACAACAGAAAATATCGTTCAACTTCAAAAGGTTAACCAAATTTTGATTGATAAAGCACGTATGATTCGAAATACGAATGAAATGATTTTCGATTTAGATTCTACCCACAGCGATACCTTTGGAAATCAAGAAATGACCGATTATAATGCGCATTACCAGACAACCGGTTATCATCCGCTCGTTGCCTTTGATGGTCTTACTGGTGACTTTCTTAAAGCAGAACTTCGTTCTGGAAATGCCTACACCTCGAAAGGTGTCGCAGCATTTACTCGTCCATTATTTGAGCATTATCAATCTGTGACACCAGTAAGCACTATTATGGTACGTGAAGATAGTGGATTCGCAACGCCCGATTTGTATGAACTTTGTGAAGAATACGATAGTTTGTATACTATCCGCTTAAAATCCAATCGTAATCTGTGCAGAATCGCTGAGCAATTCATTACCATTAAGGATAATCACGATTGGGATAAGAAAGAAGTTCATTACTATAACGCCACTTATCAAGCAAAGGCGTGGAAAAAATTCAGAAGGATTTGCATAAAATCAACTAGAGAAGCTGGTGAATTGCTTTTTAGACATGAATTTATCATTACCAATTTCTCAAAAGATGTCTCTCCAGAAATGGTTTTCCAAACGTATTCAAAAAGAGGAACGATGGAAAATTACATTAAGGAAGCAAAAAACGGGTTTTACTTTGACAAAACAGACAGCCCAACCTTTATAGAAAATCATGCTCGTATGATCGTAAGCCTATTGGCTTACAATATAGTAAACTTCATGCGAACATTATGTTTTACCAATGAAACGAAAGGGTATCAGGTTTCTACTATTCGCTTATTTTTCTTTAAAATAGCTGGAAAGATGGTTCATTCTGGAAGAAGAAACTACTTGAAATTAAGTAGTTACCATGTTTACCAGAAACTATTTTATCGGATTCTACAAAACATTCAGGTACTGCAGTGTTAAGTGCGTTCATTGGGCAATTTAAAAAGTTCGTTAACCATCCGCTAGGATGAGTGCGCCCAAAATGAGGTCTTACTTGAATTTAATCCGTTAGCAAAAAGAAATTAGACCATTTAGAAGAATATTTTTGAGAAAAAGAGCCATTGACCATAAAATGAAACAGATGATTGATAAAATTTAGCCCTTTATAAAAGGTATGAATTATTCAGGAAAGTACCAATTATATAAATATGTACATAATAAATTGAGGTGTCCTTAGATTGTTCTTGAGAAGCACCAAAACAAAAGAAAATGAAGGATAATGGCTAAATAGCACTATTCTTCATTTTCTTTTTTTTCTAGATTCATGCAAAGAAAATTGATTTTGTATTCCAATTCGATTCTATCCATATTTAATTTGGTATATTCGAAAAGTATATTTGTTATATTATAATTATGAATACTAATAGAACTGACCATAATTTTTAGAAAGATGTTATCAGTTAGTTTGGTAACTATTTTAAAAAATAATTATTTTGCTTTTAGTATAACTTCGATATTTCCTTGAGTAGCTTTAGAGTAAGGACAAACCTCATGTGCTTTTTTCATCCATTCGCTAGTTTCTTCTGATGTAAACCCTTCAATTTCTCCCACTAAAAGAACTTCTAGTTGAAGGCCTGTTTTAGCTTCATTGAGAAGTGAAACGGTACAATCAATTGTACTGTCTACTTTCTTTCCTGCTTGTGAGAGGATCATTTCAAGAGCTGAATTGAAACATGAACTGTAACCAGCAGCAAATAGTTGTTCAGGATTAGTTCCTTCTCCCTTAGTCCCTGGTGCAGATACTTTAAATTCTAGTGAATGATCTTGCGAAAATACCTCTCCATTTCTTCCACCTTTATTTGTCATTGTAGTTTCATATAATTTTTTCATTATTTATAATTCCTCCTATTTTATTAGTTAATTTATCCG
>NZ_BAMJ01000057.1 GCF_000615805.1 Latilactobacillus fuchuensis DSM 14340 = JCM 11249 | reverse complement strand
CACCAATATTTATCTAAGCATCAGTTTGTCTTAATTAAAGATTGACAGCGCAAGCTTTATTCGATAATATATTAATTGTTACAAAACCTTGCCCGTTGGTCAAATTGGTTAAGACGTCGCCCTCTCAAGGCGGAGTTACGGGTTCGATCCCCGTACGGGTGATATTTAAAACATCCCAGAAGATATAAAAGCTGTTAAACTAAGGTTTAACGGCTTTTTTGTTGCCTTAAAACAGCCTAGAAAACAGATATGTTTTGACTTTATTTTGACCTAAATCGATGAATTTTAACGATTTTGTACCTATAAGGATAAATCGCTGTTATACCAACGCTATTAGAATTGGTTTGCTAAAGTCGTCAATTGGCTTATAATTGAGCTAGTGAATCATCATGACTTTTAAGGAATACATCCACCACTCCCACTTACTGTAAAATCTCAATCATTATTTTTGATTATCAAAGGAGTTTTCCAATGGAAAAAGCAAACTGGCGTCAAACAGAAAAAGAAATCTACCCACTGAAAAAGGCACCCTCGATCACGACCTTGCCATCACAAAGTTTCATCACTATCAGCGGACAAGGTAATCCGAACGGTCCAGAATTCGCACAAAAAATCACGGCACTTTATCCCATTGCCTACAAGATTCGCATGGCACCGAAGAAGGGAATCGAATTCTCGGGTGCCTTTGATTACACGGTCTACCCGCTTGAAGGCTTCTGGTCATTAGCGAGCGGACACCGTGATGGCCCATTGGATAAAGATTATTTACAATACAAAATAATGATCAAACAGCCAAGTTTCGTTGACGAATCAGTTTTCAACCGAGCAGTTGAGCTGGCGCATGACAAAGTAGCACCGGAATTATTAGCGCAAGTTAAATTTGAAACCTTTGACGAAGGTGATGTTGCCATGATCATGCATATTGGTTCATTTGATGATGAACCAGCTAGCTTTGCAAAGTTAGAGACGTTCATCGACGCATCCGGCTATCAACGCACTTTAAAAGAACACAAGGAAATTTACATCTCAGATTTTCGCCGTGTACCCGAAGCAAAACGGAAAACAATTTTACGAGTCAGCGTTGAGAAAAAATAAAATATACCATCAGGATCGTCTTCAAAAGAAAATCCTGATGGTCATTTTAATATTGAACCAGCTAAGCAACCATCAAAAGTGTTTTACACATTATCTTCTATAAATACTGTCATATCAACTTTAAACCCAAAAGCCTGCCAAGGAATTTCTTGGCAGGGCTTTTGGCAGAAAATCACATCATTCTTACTAAAATATCGATTTCTAACCACTCGTTATCTCATCGCCACATTCTGTCCGCCGACTTTTAAACAGCCGCATTCAGACATTGTGGCGATTTGGGTATCCAATTGGACCATCACGTCGTGGATCACCCGTAGATTAGCGCTTGGAGCATGGCGACAGATAAATAGTGGCAAATCATTGCGCAGATAATAATAGCTCATCGAATCAACGTAGCCAACATCGGTCTGCTGTAATGTAACCTGTCCGATTTCATCCAGGGTGATTGAATATTGTTGATTAATCTGGATTGGTTCAAATTTAGTCATTTTAATTATTCTCCTCGAAACACATTTTAAATTAAGCTTTTTGAATCGAATAGATGGCGTCAATTGCAACGGCTTGATCATTAATAATGATTTGACTCCCAAACCAACCGCTGATTGGCCCCACTATTTGATGTGGAATCAACCCCTCAACGGTTCGTTCAGCCTTATCAACCGTGACGGGATAACCCTTAACCACCGCCTCGTTGATTAAGGCCGCAATCTCGGCTTCTGTCATTGTTGGGCCATGTTGTTGACTACGCGCTTGCTGACTGGCAGTCGCTGTCTTGGCAACCACTGCGGTATGGTCACTTAAATAGAACCCTTGCCACTTCATCATGCCCCGATCATGGTAATCATATTTTAGAAATTGATTGACTAAGTTCGAATCATAACCATCATTACTCATACGTGTTGCCTCCGGCGTGGCCGCCAACCAGGCCAGTGCGTTCAATCGCAGTGGCTCCTTTTGATTTACTTGATAATTTAACGACCGACTTAAAACCGTACTTCTGACGAATACCATCAACCGTCCGATCAAGTTTCTGCTTCTTAAAGTTGACGTCTTTCACATCAAATAAATCAAGCTGTGCGATATGATCATCCACTAACTCACCGCACGTAATACTGACGTGTCGAATCGTTTCATGGTGCCATTTAGCTCGAAACAGTCGTAAGGCGTGTTGCGTCAATTGACCATTCGCATTGGTAGCATCAATTTTAACGGAGCGCCCAAAGCCAGCACGTGGTGAATCGGCTTTTTCGGAAAACGAAAAACCAATCCCCAGACTGATAACGGTCGCCGCTTGATGATGCGACCGTAATCGAGCAGCGACTTGTTCGACAATCTCACGAATCACAACTTCAATTTCAGCTTGATTCACATAATCCCGCGGCAATACTTGGCTGTTGCCGTACGACTTCTCTTTGGCGTGATACTTTTCCCGAATTAAAGCCCGATCAATCCCCCAGCTAATCGCAAATAACTGAGCGCCGATAATTCCCATTTTTTGTTTCAACAGATATGGATTAGTATGGCTAAATCAGCCATTGACTGAATGCCGCGTTGATTGAGTTTATCAGCCGTGCGTTGTCCAATTGACCAGACATCCGTTAATTGGGTAATTGGCCACAGCTTATCGGGCACATCTTCATAATGCCATTCCGCAATCAGACTATGATTCTTTTTGGCCTCAAGATCGAGGGCTAACTTCGCTAATACGGGATTGTCGCCAATTCCGACGGTTAGATAAATACCGGTTACCTTTTTGACCGTCAATTGAATCTGACGCGCGACTTCATGTGGTGTTGCGCCAAACAAATGCCAGCTATCCGTCATATCCAATAACGATTCATCAATCGAATAGGGATGAATATCCACTTCCGCCGTAAATTGTTGAAAAATCCGGTTAATCCTTAAATTCTCTTGGATATACAAGTTCATTCGTGGTGGTCTTACAATCAATCGCGGATCGTCGATTGGCACATCACGCGCCCGCGTCACATTACTAATCCCAAAGATTTTTTTGGCCATCGGACTGGCCGCTAAAACCAACCCGCTTCCCGTATTTTCAGCCGCGGACATCACAACCAAGATGGCCCGCAATGGATTAAGCTGCATTTCAACTGCTTCCACCGATGCATAAAAAGATTTAGAATCAATCATAAAAATCACTCGGTGTGGTTCATTCTGATAATCATACATTAGGCACTCATGGCCGTTCTAACGTAGTATTGATCAATCACGAGTTGCTTTCTTTGATTGTAGTGGCCGTAAATGGCAATCGGCGCATCAGTTTCAGCAACATACATAAAGTTCAACGCGTCTTTTGCAATTAAACAATTATAATCTTGAGTTGTGGTCTGCAACGTAAACCGCACCAAATACGGATCGAAACTAATCACTTTAACGGCGCTGATAATCGTCCCTTTTAAACTAATATTTGTCATATTGACCACTCCTCTATGAATTACATTATACGAACAAACGTTCTGGTTAGTCAAGTGATATTTATTTGTTATAATAATGTTATCACGCGTCGTAAAGGAATTTGCACGCGACCAAAAAGGAGTTTTCAACATGTCATCAATGGCCCATTCAGCGTTAACGCTGCTACTATTCGTCTCATCCGTCGCAGTTCTTATTTCAACTGTCATGACCTTCATCGGTTTTTTGAAAAAGAATCAAACTTTAAAAAAAGCCGCGACGGTCGTTTTTTGGATTAGCATCGTCCTACTATTAATTGCCTACCAATTATTGAAATGACCAATCCCTATTTCCTAAAAAATAAACAGCGACCTAAATTTAGGTCGCTGTTTATTTTAATTATTTATCAATCG
>NZ_BAMJ01000058.1 GCF_000615805.1 Latilactobacillus fuchuensis DSM 14340 = JCM 11249 | reverse complement strand
CCCCCTTAAATTTAATACAAATATTACCCAATAAAATCGGTTAATAATCCTCTAAATCGGTCCAATACGACCACGCACCCTATCTACCTTACATATTTATACATAAATAAAACAAATTGAAACCCATTTCGCCGTAAATGGTCATCACTTTTTTGAAATAATATTCATTATTACCATATTTTAACTTCTCATTTGCACGTCTCATCCCTTTTAGATATCATTACGATTCAATGATTGTTAATATAATTAATATTGAATTCATTAAAAATATTGTCATATCAACATTACGATTTAAAAATATTTATTTTGCTAAATTTGTTAATAATTAATAAACAATGTTAATCAAATTCACTTTTTTTCGATTAAACCTCTATAAAATGAATATTCCATTAATTGCAGACGATTATTTAGCAAAAGAATTTATTTTGTCTATTATTTCATTTGGGACAATTATCTAATTCAGGTAGAGTTGATTTCGACTTGCTCTAATAGTATTCGTCAAAATTTAACTGCTTGTGCTATCTTTAATTAGGTTAGCTAAATCGCTTAACTGTCACGCGTACAATTTAATTTTGCACGTGAGTTAACTGTTTTACCCATTCGTTTCCTAATAATTCGATGATTTACTTACTCATAATTAATCACCGTCAAGCACAGTAACGGTTAGTCGATACTCAGGCTTTTATCTCACCGCTAGATTCAGTATAATTAAGCTATCGATTACTTTGGGGGGAAATTCATGCGCACATGGCAAAAGGCAATCTTATTGGCACTTATTATTATCGCAATACCATTATTCTATTTCGAAAATCGCTTTTTTAGTCAAAAAGCTCAAACCACAAACTTGAAACAACAACAACAAACCACTTTACAAGCTTATCACAGCGATGCCAGCGAGCAATACGCGGCGTTTAAAACTTATTTGCAACAGGAACCGCAGGCAAAAGTTTATTATTTTATTCCTGAGAACACTCAGAACCAACCGATTGAACTGTTAGATCAATCTAAAAAACTGGGTGACAAGCTCTATCAACAAATGAGCCAACAAAAACCGGCGATTAAACGTTTAACGATTTATGTGACTTATCAAAGTACTAACATTCAAGACGACACTTACGCGTTTAAATTATCAGCAGCAGCTTACGGCGTGACTACCAAAGGCTTTAAAACAGTCTATCAAAAATTGGATCATTTAGATGGTACTGAACAAATCTATAATTTAAGCGATCAAACTAAACCGGTCACTTTACAGGCGTTGGCTAAAGACACCTCAACGACAGCGACCCTCAAACAAATTGCAATCGACCAGCTCATCAAAGATCGCAATTCTGATTGGGACGCTGCTCAAAAACTGCAACAACTGACCTTCAGTGATCAATTTGACTATACCACTGACGGTTTAACGTTACACTTCAATTCAAATCCATTAAAAATCACTAAAATTGAGTTACCATTAGAAATAGTTGGCCCCTATCTAAACCCAGATTACGTTCCCTCTGATCACCAGGCGACCGCCGTTAAAGGACGCAAAAAAGCCATCGCCTTAACGTTTAATACAACGTTGAAACCCCAAGTTACCGAAGCGATTCTGAAAACCTTAACGGATAACAATGTTTCGGCAACCTTTTTAACCACCGGTGCGGGTGCCAAAGCCCATCCAGACGTTCTAAAAGCGCTCATAGCAGCGCATCAAGGCGTCGGCACGCAAACCTATGCTAGCGATGATAATCCCGCTACGATGGCCACAGCGGACTGGCAAGCCAACGTTCTAAAAACTAATCAGGCTTTCTACCAAGCAACCGGCAAACTACCAGCTTACCAACGATTACCACTTGATACGGCCAACGCTCAACTTGCTCAAGTCACTCAACGACCATTCATCGAATGGAGCGTTGATTCGCAAGATTGGTCAACTACAATTGATGCGCCGACGATTACGAGTAACGTCTTGGCGGGCGTTAGTGGCGGCGATGTCGTCCTATTGCACACGACCGATGTGACGAATCAAGCCTTACCAGAATTAATTAAACAGATCACAGCGAAAGGCTACCATTTCACCACGGTGGACGCTTTATTCGACCACCAGCTAACGCCGCAACAACAAATTTTTAAAGTCGGCGATCATCGTACTTTAAAATAAAAATCAGTACTAGGCAGTCAACTCAACTCGCGGTATAATCAGGATAAGCGTTTTCAAAAACCGTTTACATCCAAGGAGGATTTATCGTGTTAATTGGCAGTATTGAAGCAGGTGGCACTAAATTTGTATGTGCCGTCGGAAATGAAAATTATCAGGTCCAAGATCAAGTCTCGATTCCAACTACGACTCCTGACGAAACCATCAAGGCCGTCATCGCATATTTTAAACAATTCGAATTAGACGCAATGGGCATCGCCTCATTCGGCCCCATCGAAATTCGCAAAAATAATCCCTTGTACGGCTACATCACCACCACACCGAAACCTAACTGGCATAACACTGATTTATTAGGTCAAATCAAAGCCGCTTTCGACGTCCCAACAACTTGGACCACCGACGTTAACGGTTCCGCGTATGGCGAATACGTGATGTCTACACTATCTAATGAAAAAATTCAATCACTCGTCTACTACACAGTCGGCACCGGCGTCGGTGCTGGCGCCGTCATGGATGACCATTTTCTAGGCGGTATCGGTCATCCCGAAATGGGCCACACTTTCGTTAAAAGACACCCCGCCGATTTAGATTTTAAAGGCATCTGTCCTTACCACGCCGATTGTCTGGAAGGCCTGGTTGCCGGCCCGACTTTTGAAGCCCGTCTCGGTCAAAAAGGTGAAACCGTACCGTTAACCGACCCCGTTTGGGATATTTTAGCTTACTATCTTGCTCAAGCTGTGATTCAAGCAACTTTAATCGTACGTCCCGCTAAAATCGTCTTCGGTGGCAGCGTCATTAACGATATGTTATTAGCTAAAGTGCGGCAATCTGTGACTGAACAATTGAACGGTTATGTCGAATTGCCACCACTCGACCAATACATTACCCGCCCCGCAATTGCCAACAACGGTTCCGCGACCCTTGGTAATTTCGCGTTAGGCCTAAAAGAATTACAATCATAAATTTAAAAACAAGCCGTGACAGCACTCGGTTATCAATTGAGTACCAAACTAAATGAACCATCATCTGAACTAAGATGGTGGTTCATTTTGATTTGAACGGAGATTGATGAGTGCTAGAACGCGATTAAACTGCGAAAAACAAAAGGAGAATCGTTCATGAGTCTGTTTTTACAGATTCTTGCTGCGGTCAAGCTAATCTTGGTCATCTGGAAACAGATCCAAGATTTAATTGATCGCAATAAAAAAAGCCGCTAATTAGCGGCCAATCGAATTTTGCAATGCGACTACGTGAGGCGAGGTGTTGGACGACACCTTGCCTCTTTTGCATGGTTTTAGTATAGCATGTTTATCTACGATTACTAAACAAAATAAATTTCAAACTATGAAGAAAATTCTGACCCAAAAACGTAATTGGATATGTAGCCGTCAATGCAAAACGCCGGACTCTGTCAATCAAATATTGACTCTAGGAGGTGAGCGTCTTGCGAAAAACAAAAGGAGAATCGTTCATGAGTCTGTTTTTACAGATTCTTGCTGCGGTCAAGCTAATCTTGGTCATCTGGAAACAGATCCAAGATTTAATTGATCGCAATAAAAAA
>NZ_BAMJ01000059.1 GCF_000615805.1 Latilactobacillus fuchuensis DSM 14340 = JCM 11249 | reverse complement strand
GCGTGGCAACGTCCTATCCTCGCAGGTAGTTTCCCACCAACTACTATCGGCGCTAAGAAGCTTAACTTCTGTGTTCGACATGGGAACAGGTGTATCCTTCTTGCTATCGCCACCACACTATTTGTGCTATTCGCACTGAGAAGAACTTCGTTCTCTCAAAACTGCATAATAAGTAATATCATCTTCAAAAGCCTAAAACATTGCACCTTTGGTTAAGTCCTCGACCGATTAGTACTAGTCCGCTCCATACATCGCTGTACTTCCACTCCTAGCCTATCTACCTGATCATCTTTCAGGGGTCTTACTTCCATAAAGGAATGGGAAATCTCATCTCGAGGGGGGCTTCACACTTAGATGCTTTCAGCGTTTATCCCTTCCATACATAGCTACCCAGCGATGCTCCTGGCGGAACAACTGGTACACCAGAGGTATGTCCATCCCGGTCCTCTCGTACTAAGGACAGCTCCTCTCAAATTTCCTGCGCCCGCGACGGATAGGGACCGAACTGTCTCACGACGTTCTGAACCCAGCTCGCGTACCGCTTTAATGGGCGAACAGCCCAACCCTTGGGACCGACTACAGCCCCAGGATGCGATGAGCCGACATCGAGGTGCCAAACCTCCCCGTCGATGTGGACTCTTGGGGGAGATAAGCCTGTTATCCCCAGGGTAGCTTTTATCCGTTGAGCGATGGCCCTTCCATACGGAACCACCGGATCACTAAGTCCGACTTTCGTCCCTGCTCGATTTGTCAATCTCACAGTCAAGCTCTCTTATACCTTTACACTCTACGAATGATTTCCAACCATTCTGAGAGAACCTTTGAGCGCCTCCGTTACACTTTAGGAGGCGACCGCCCCAGTCAAACTGCCCACCTGACACTGTCTCCCGTCACGCTAAGTGACGCGGGTTAGAGTGGTCATACAGTTGGGGTAGTATCCCACCAACGCCTCCATCGAAACTAGCGTTCCGATCTCTACGGCTCCTACCTATCCTGTACAAACTATACAAACACTCAATATCAAGCTACAGTAAAGCTCCATGGGGTCTTTCCGTCCTGTCGCGGGTAACCCGCATCTTCACGGGTATTATAATTTCACCGAGTCTCTCGTTGAGACAGTGCCCAAATCATTACGCCTTTCGTGCGGGTCGGAACTTACCCGACAAGGAATTTCGCTACCTTAGGACCGTTATAGTTACGGCCGCCGTTTACTGGGGCTTCAATTCTGGCTTCGCTTGCGCTAACTCATCCTCTTAACCTTCCAGCACCGGGCAGGCGTCAGCCCCTATACGTCATCTTACGATTTTGCAGAGACCTGTGTTTTTGATAAACAGTTGTTTGGGCCTATTCACTGCGGCTGACCTGACGGTCAGCACCCCTTCTCCCGAAGTTACGGGGTCATTTTGCCGAGTTCCTTAACGAGAGTTCACTCGCTCACCTTAGGATATTCTCCTCGACCACCTGTGTCGGTTTACGGTACGGGTAGTTTATTTCTCACTAGAAGCTTTTCTTGGCAGTGTAACATCAGGAACTTCGCTACTTAATTTCGCTCCCCATCACAACTTGTCCTTAAAGAATCAAGCATTTCACTCAACTCAAGACTCGTTGCTTGGACACACATTTCCAGTCGTGTGCATTCCTTAGCTTCCTGCGTCCCTCCATCGTTCAAACAAAATAAACTAGTACAGGAATATCAACCTGTTGGCCATCGACTACGCCTCTCGGCCTCGCCTTAGGTCCCGACTAACCCTGGGAGGACGAGCCTTCCCCAGGAAACCTTAGTCATACGGTGGATCAGATTCTCACTGATCTTTCGCTACTCATGCCGGCATTCTCACTTCTAAGCGCTCCACTAGTCCTTACGATCTAGCTTCATTGCCCTTAGAACGCTCTCCTACCGCGGACACTTACGTGTCCACCCACAGTTTCGGTATTATGTTTAGCCCCGGTACATTTTCGGCGCAGCGGCACTCGACTAGTGAGCTATTACGCACTCTTTAAATGGTGGCTGCTTCTGAGCCAACATCCTAGTTGTCTGTGCACCGCCACATCCTTTTCCACTTAACATAAATTTTGGGACCTTAACTGGTGATCTGGGCTGTTTCCCTTTCGACTACGGATCTTATCACTCGCAGTCTGACTCCCGGAACTAAATCAATGGTATTCGGAGTTTATCTGAATTCAGTAACCCAAGACGGGCCCCTAGTCCAAACAGTGCTCTACCTCCATGATCCAATATTCCGAGGCTAGCCCTAAAGCTATTTCGGAGAGAACCAGCTATCTCCAAGTTCGTTTGGAATTTCACCGCTACCCACACCTCATCCCCGCCATTTTCAACTGACGTGGGTTCGGTCCTCCAGTGTGTTTTACCACACCTTCAACCTGGACATGGGTAGGTCACTTGGTTTCGGGTCTACATCTATATACTCACTCGCCCATTTCAGACTCGCTTTCGCTACGGCTCCAGCTTTTCACTTTAACCTCGCATATAAACGTAACTCGCCGGTTCATTCTACAAAAGGCACGCCATCACTCATTAACGAGCTTTGACTAATTGTAGGCACACGGTTTCAGGATCTATTTCACTCCCCTTCCGGGGTGCTTTTCACCTTTCCCTCACGGTACTTGTTCACTATCGGTCACTAGGGAGTATTTAGCCTTGGGAGATGGTCCTCCCGGATTCCGACGGAATTTCACGTGTTCCGCCGTACTCAGGATCCAGAACGGAGGTTAAGTTGTTTAATCTACGTGGTTATCACACTCTTTGACTCAGCTTCCCAGCTGATTCGATTACAACTTAACTTGGTAACTCCAATGTTCTGTCCTACAACCCCAAGAAGCAAGCTTCTTGGTTTGGGCTTTTCCCCGTTCGCTCGCCGCTACTTAGGGAATCGATTTTTCTTTCTCTTCCTGCAGGTACTTAGATGTTTCAGTTCCCCGCGTCTACCTTCATTAAGCTATGTATTCACTTAATGATAATACCCGACTAAAGGTATTGGGTTCCCCCATTCGGAAATCTCCGGATCAAAGCTTACTTACAGCTCCCCGAAGCATATCGGTGTTAGTACCGTCCTTCATCGGCTCCTAGTGCCAAGGCATCCACCGTGCGCCCTTTATAACTTAACCTATCTTTACCTACGGTAAAGGGTTATTATTTGAGTTTAGCGATATGAACTAATTCATACTTCTATTAAAAAACTCTTTAAAACGCAATGTTTTTCTCGGCTTTTAAATCTAATATTACTTATTATCCAGTTTTCAAAGAACAAAGTTT
>NZ_BAMJ01000060.1 GCF_000615805.1 Latilactobacillus fuchuensis DSM 14340 = JCM 11249 | reverse complement strand
AGCAAATAGATATCTTTATTTAAAGTAAATAGATAACCTTTTCGTAAGAAAAAAAGGTAAGGTGAAAAAAACAGGTTTTGTTTTTACACCGATAAACACGAAGAAATATATCAGTATACTATCCTCCCATCGGAGAGTTCTATCAAATTGATATAAAAAAGATTCCGTTCATCAGTTTACTGATGAACGGAATCTTTTTTCTTATTCATAACTAGTTATATTTCAGACTAATTTAATAGTTGCCGATGTATTGTATTAGAATTTTCTATAAAATAATAGACTTAATTTTACTGTAGTAACCACTTTATTAAATCAATCTCTCTGGCATCATAACCTCAAGAAATCCCCATACACCATTAGTAAGAAATAATTCTTCACGATCAAAAGTCGATACTTCTCTTCTTACCAGATTCTCTTTATCTGCTAATACCTTACTTGTCCAATGTGGATCTATCAACAAAGCTCTACCTATTGCTACAGCTTCTGAATTTCTTAATGCTTCATCTACATCATCTTTTGTTCTAACATCTCCAACACTGATAAGAGGAAGGCGATTATTAATATTTTCATAGACATAGGCTAACATTGATTTTTCTTTGTATTCTTTACTTACTGAAAAACGAGCATAATCACTTAATGATATATGCAAATAGTCTAATTTCTTATTAGCCAATCGGTCAACTAAATATAATGTATCAGAAAATTTTATTCCCGGATTTTCATATTCTTCAGGCGAGAATCTATAGCTACAATAAAATTATCAACCTCTGAATCATCTACAACATCCGTCACAACTTCTACTAAATCATTAATAAATTTAAATCTTTTCTCTACACTTCCGCCCCATTCATCTTCCCTTCTATTTGAATGTGGAGAAAAGAACTGCTGGATTAGGTATGTGTTTGCACCATGAATTTCAACACCGTCAAAACCAGCTTTTATTGCTCGTATTGTTGCCTGTTTAAAATCATCGAGTATATCTAAAATTTCTAACGAAGAGAGTGGTCTCGGTGTTTCTGAATTAGGACGTTCAGAAGAGATGTTACTTGCAGAGACTGGCATTTCACCATTAATAATAGTTGAATCAGTCATTCTGCCTGCGTGAAAAATTTGTAATATAGCTTTTGTTCCATTTTTCTTAATAGCAGCTGATAATCTACTTAGTCCTGGGATAAATTTATCATCGTAAACTCCTAATTCTCCTTTCCATCCTTTTCCATTCTCACTTACGTTAGCAGCAGCAGTAATAACTCCACCGACTTCCCCACTTCTTAATGTATAATATTTAATTTCATCTGACGTTATCTCCCCGTCGAAGAAGCTCATTTTTGTAGTCATTGGTGCCATAATCACTCGGTTTTTAATTTTCAAACCTCTTTTAAATACTAGTTGCTCTTCTACGTTATGCATAGATATAATCTCCCTCTACTAGTTAATAATACTTAATCTATTTTTAATTCTCTTTTTTATATACCTATTTAAAACTCACATACTTACGCTTAACTAAAGTATGTTTAAACACTATTGGAATATTGTCCTATATACTTAGCTAGGATAGTCTTTACTAACGAATTTAATTAAAAGTCATTATTAATATTTACCACATCCTTATACTTAAAAATATTATAATTTTTTGCACTCATTCCTCCTCTCCATAACTACATGCAAGCACATGCATATAGTTGGTTTAAAAGAAAAGATTTTAATACTTACTTAAAATCTTCCTCTTTTAAACTCTCTATCATGGTTAATTTGGCACTTTCTAACTTAGATTTCCCGGCATTCGTCAGTTCAATATAGACTCCTCTTTTATCATCAAGACAAGTTTTTCTCACAACCAACCCATTTTTCTTATTCTCCATCCTAACAATCATACGAGACAGAGCACTTTGGCTCAACGCAACTTTCTGTTCCAGAATATTCAGCCTCATCTTTTTATTTTCTTGTTGCGATAAAAAGTAAAGAATATAAAATTCATTTAGAGACAAGCTGGTTTCGTAAGATAATTTTTGTTCAAGTTCATCATATTTTCTTTTGTGAAGCTGCGTGTAATTCAACCATTGATTTATCATATCTACCATAAGAATACCTCCAATAATATCCTTTTGAGTATCATTATTAGTTAATAATATATACCATTTTTTAAATTTCATTAAAACAAATGTTAGTTTTGCATTAGCATTTCAATTAATTTCCAACACCATTAAATGTATGTGCATTCATATTTTAACATAAAGAATAATTATTCGTAAACACTTTTTTAATCTTGATTTTACAAAAGACATATGTGCCAACGTTTAGATTAAATCTACATTTTGATTAAATAATTTTTTCGAAAAACTTCTGATTTACTCAAAACTGATCAACAGTTGTTTTTAAAAAAATTTAAGTTATACATTACAGGTTTCTTAAAAACTTGAAGCATCATAGATTTTATCGTTTAAATTTTACAAACAGTATCTAATTAGCGTTATATAAATGGATCCAAAGTAAAAGAATACTATTCGATAATTTATATAAACCAATTTAATTTTAGGAGATATTAATTTACTTGAGATGTAAAGCATCTAACTAATTAAGTTCTTTATCTAAAAAATTATTTTAAAAAACTAATATGACTAGCATAGAACGAATAAGTTGTGTATAATTGAATTGTACACAACTTTAATTAAGAGGAGGGATAATTAATAATTAAAAAACGTTATTTTTTAGATGAACAACTTTGTTTCTCTGCTTATTCTTTATCAAAGCAATTTATGGCATTTTATCGACCAATCTTAGAACCCTATTCTTTAACATACACACAGTATATTATTTTGTTACATTTATGGGAAGACTCAAGCCAAAACATGAAAATTTTGGGAGAAAATGTGAAGTTAGACAGTGGTACATTAACCCCAGTACTAAAAAGAATGGAAAAAAATGGATATATTACTCGAACGCGTAATCCAGAAGACGAGCGACAAGTAATGATTAACTTAACAAATCAAGCTTTTAGTATAAAAGAAAAACTACTTGACGATATTACTGATTGTTATTCTAATTTAGGTTTAAGTGAGCAAGAGTATTTTGATTTACTAACGCAAATGGATAAATTAACTAGGTG
>NZ_BAMJ01000061.1 GCF_000615805.1 Latilactobacillus fuchuensis DSM 14340 = JCM 11249 | reverse complement strand
CACCTAATAATTCTTTTAAAAGTATTTTGTAAAAAAGAAATTTAAAAATCGTTACCAATGGATATATTATATCTACTTTTAAAGATTATAAAAGCAACGATATTTCTCCTTTCACTTGACGAATATTCTTCGTTGACGCGCGTCAGAACTCATCAAATTCCATTCAAATCAAAAAAGATAGTCGCTAACGTGCTTTTGAGTTACAACAACCTCCGCTTAACATAAAATTCCCCAATTATCTTAAAATCAAGATAACTGGGAATTTTATGTTAATGCTCAGTTGCTACCCGCAACCCAACGCACTTACTTATTTAGCTTCGTCGCTCTTCAAAACGCCGCCGACTGAATAACGATCGGGTTGCATTTCATTTAAGACCACGTGAACGTGTTCTGCAGGCGCACCGGTATTCTTAGAGATTGCTTCGGTCACGTCGATGCATAATTGTTTCAATTGCGCTTGGCTCCGACCAGCAACTAGGTCAATGTGTACTAATGGCATGTGTCTGCCTCCTTTTACTGTGTTCCTTTTATTATGCCGTTTTTTATTGATTTGAGCAATGCTTATTACTGTGTTTTAGCGTAAAAGACGGTATAATTAGCAGTAATCTTGAATTTAATTGGAGGAATAATTATGAGCACCCCTCTTTATCGTCAATTAACGGCCTGTACTAGCGTACTTGTCGGCAAAAAAGCCACTGCGGATGGTTCAACAATGATCGCCCGCAACGAGGACAGCCAAGCTGCTTGGCCCAAACATTTAACAATTCATCCCCATCAAACCGTTCAACAAGCGCCCCACTTTGTTTCCAAAGACACGGGTTTTACCATTGATCTCCCACTCGAAAGCGCCAAATATACGGCAACGCCCGAATGGACTGATGAATTTGGTTTGTTTGAAGAAGACGGGATTAACGAATACGGCGTGGCGATGAGTGGCACCGAAAGTGCTTATAGTAACAGCCGCATTCTCGGGTTTGACCCTTACATTGACAACGGGATTGCCGAAGAAGCGATGACTACCGTCGTCTTACCGTATGTCAAAACCGCGCGTGAAGGCGTGCAACGACTCGGCGACATTGTTAGCCAGTACGGGACGACTGAAAGTAACGGCATTTTATTTTCCGACGTCGATGAAGTTTGGTATTTAGAAATCGGTAGCGGTCGCCATTGGGTAGCGCAACGGATTCCTGATGACAGTTACGCAGTTGTTGCCAACCAACTGGCGATTCAAGTCGTTGATTTCAACCAACCAGATCACTTTATGAGTTCCGAAGGCATTCAGGACTTCGCTGCCAATAATCATTTATGGCAACCAGGAACGCCGTTTAACTTCCGCGATATTTTTGGTACAAAAGATCAAAGTGATTTAATCTATAACACGCCACGGGTTTGGTATGGCCAACACTTGTTGACGCCTTCTGTTGAACAAACACCACAAGACTTTAACCTACCATTCTTACGGCAAGCCGATGCACCCATTCAAGTTGAGGATGTTGCTAAGATTCTCGGCTCACATTACGAAGGCACTGTTTATGATCCAATCGGCCATGGCACACCCCAGGAGAAACACGCTTTCCGACCCGTCAGTTTAGCTAAAACGCAAGAATCACATATCTTACAAATACGGCCTAACTTACCGGTTGATGTCAGCGGTTTGCACTGGTTAGCGATGGGCGTCACCGCACAAAGTGTCTACGTACCATTCTATGCCGGTGCCGATGACGTGCCCGTCAATTACCAAAAAGGCACCAAAGATTATTCAACCGACTCCATTTATTGGACGTACAAATTGGCCGGCATCTTAGTCGATGCGCACTATGCCAAATTCGCCAAAGATTTAGAACAAACTCAAAAACAGATTAACAGCTTAATGGTTCAAACGATTGTTAAAACCGATCAGGCCGTCGCTAACGTCACCGACGCAACCCAACGAACAGCCATACTAACTAAAGGTTCCGCGCAAGCCGCGGCGCTCGCACAACACGAGATGGAACGTCTAACCGCAAAATTAATTACGGATAGTGCCGGTTTGTCACCATTGAATTTTACAACAGATATTAATTTATAAAATAAAAAG
>NZ_BAMJ01000062.1 GCF_000615805.1 Latilactobacillus fuchuensis DSM 14340 = JCM 11249 | reverse complement strand
TGGCTGGGAAAAAACTAACCAGCTATAGAAAAATCGACCAAGAATTCTATAATTAATAGAATTTTTGGTCGGTTTTTTGTTTTTTTTATATTTGATAATTGTTTATGTGAAAAATTAGCGGTTGCTTTGGTTAAAATTCCCGCTAATTTTGTTAGATTCATTGTCATTAATAGAATACCCAATTCATTTTCCACAGGCTGTTTCCCTCTAAGATGAGTTCTGCGCACACCAAAAATGGACTTCATTCTGCCAAACATTGGCTCAACATCATACTTACGATGCGAATAAATCTCTGAGCCTTGATCAGATGAAAGTAAATCCTTAACATAATTTTTAAAGTAGTTCCAAGTTGGATTATAGGCAACCTGTCGTTGCCTTCCCTTAGGGGTTTTAGCTAGTTCATCTAGCTTGAATGTTTCCTGTGTTTTATCCGCTTCATAAATTTTGAACTGTCGTTCGTATCCATATTTATCATGACGAATACTGTATCGTTTAAAACTGAATTTAACACTCAAATGATCCGTATAGTAATCGTCTGCGGCATTGTACTTCCAATTGTGTATTCGTGTAGGATCATTTTTAAATTTGCGCTTCTGTTCCTTTTCATACATACCATACGGTATCAGTGGTGTCTTATCAAAATCGTCGACAATCGCGGAATAATTAGATTCACTACCGTAACCTGCATCCGCCACGATGTATTTAAACAAATCGAGTGAATGCATGTCAGATAAAAATGGTAATAAAGTTCTCGTATCCGTCGGATTCGAGAAAATTCCGTAATTTAGCACGAACTGTCCATTAGTGGCAGCCTGTAAATTATATCCAGGCTTTAATTGACCATTCATCATTGGATCTTCCTTCATACGCATAAAGGTAGCATCATGGTCGGTTTTTGAAAAACTGTTCCGACCATTAAAAAGGCGTTCAGCTTCTTCGTACTTTTTTGCTCGGGGCAAATAATCATTTTCCATTTTGTGCGCTAATTTTTTGAGTTTTCGCCGCTGTTGTTTATTCTTAGAGCCACCTTTGATAACCTTCGGTTCTTGTTCAATGACATAATCTAAGTGAGTAATTTCATCGTGCGTTTTTTCTAAAATCTCAGCTAATCCATCGCTAGACGTTAGGTATTCTTTCTCCATTTCTTTGACAACTTGATTTTCAATCAATTCTTCATAAAGGAGCACAATTTTTTCTTTTAGTTTTGGATAGAATTTATCAACTGCACGTTTCCAAGTAAATGAGTACTTATTTGCATCGGCTTCAATCTTCGTACCATCAATAAATAAGGCCTCATCTTCAATCATACCGTTGTCGGCTAACAACTTGGTAAAGTAAATAAAGGAAATCTTGATTAAGTTAGAAACTTCTTTACTGGATCGAAAATTATTGATTGTTTTGTAAGAAATTGTGGCATCTTGACTCAACCATTTCATTGGAATATTTTCGGTATTCATTTCAACAATTCTACGTCCAGAAAATACTTTGCGAGAATACGCGAAAAGGAGCATTTTTATTAACATAGCCGGATGATAAGCAGGACGACCGGTGGTCGCCACAGAGGTTTCAATAATATTATGCGGAATTGTCTCAACAAACATATCAATTAGTCTCGCAATATGGTTATTAGGAATATCAAAATTTAAGTTTAAAGCGATGCTAGTTTGTGCTGTGTTATAATTCTTGTACATGGAAGGAAACTCCTTTACTGTTTTGTTGTTTGGTTTGGTCGCTAACATCATAACAGGAATTTACTTCCTGTGTACATAGTTAAAGGGACTTTGGAGTGTTTTTCCAAAGTCCCTTTATTTTTTATAGTCTGGAATTAGTTTTTTCCCAGCCAC
>NZ_BAMJ01000063.1 GCF_000615805.1 Latilactobacillus fuchuensis DSM 14340 = JCM 11249 | reverse complement strand
GAGAGTAGACCTCTCAAAACTAAACAAAGTTTCGACGCTAACAAATGTACAAGGTTTTCCGTATTATTCCTTAGAAAGGAGGTGATCCAGCCGCAGGTTCTCCTACGGCTACCTTGTTACGACTTCACCCTAATCATCTGTCCCACCTTAGACGGCTGGCTCCCGAAGGTTACCTCACCGGCTTTGGGTGTTACAAACTCTCATGGTGTGACGGGCGGTGTGTACAAGGCCCGGGAACGTATTCACCGCGGCATGCTGATCCGCGATTACTAGCGATTCCGGCTTCATGTAGGCGAGTTGCAGCCTACAATCCGAACTGAGAATGGTTTTAAGAGATTAGCTTAACCTCGCGGTTTTGCGACTCGTTGTACCATCCATTGTAGCACGTGTGTAGCCCAGGTCATAAGGGGCATGATGATTTGACGTCGTCCCCACCTTCCTCCGGTTTGTCACCGGCAGTCTCACTAGAGTGCCCAACTAAATGCTGGCAACTAGTAATAAGGGTTGCGCTCGTTGCGGGACTTAACCCAACATCTCACGACACGAGCTGACGACAACCATGCACCACCTGTCATTCTGTCCCCGAAGGGAACGTCTTATCTCTAAGATTTTCAGAAGATGTCAAGACCTGGTAAGGTTCTTCGCGTTGCTTCGAATTAAACCACATGCTCCACCGCTTGTGCGGGCCCCCGTCAATTCCTTTGAGTTTCAATCTTGCGATCGTACTCCCCAGGCGGAGTGCTTAATGCGTTAGCTGCGGCACTGAAGGGCGGAAACCCTCCAACACCTAGCACTCATCGTTTACGGCATGGACTACCAGGGTATCTAATCCTGTTTGCTACCCATGCTTTCGAGCCTCAGCGTCAGTTACAGACCAGACAGCCGCCTTCGCCACTGGTGTTCTTCCATATATCTACGCATTTCACCGCTACACATGGAGTTCCACTGTCCTCTTCTGCACTCAAGTTTCCCAGTTTCCGATGCACTTCTTCGGTTGAGCCGAAGGCTTTCACATCAGACTTAAAAAACCGCCTGCGCTCGCTTTACGCCCAATAAATCCGGACAACGCTTGCCACCTACGTATTACCGCGGCTGCTGGCACGTAGTTAGCCGTGGCTTTCTGGTTGGATACCGTCACTACCTGATCAGTTACTATCAGATACATTCTTCTCCAACAACAGAGTTTTACGATCCGAAAACCTTCTTCACTCACGCGGCGTTGCTCCATCAGACTTTCGTCCATTGTGGAAGATTCCCTACTGCTGCCTCCCGTAGGAGTCTGGGCCGTGTCTCAGTCCCAGTGTGGCCGATTACCCTCTCAGGTCGGCTATGCATCACAGTCTTGGTGGGCCTTTACCTCACCAACTAACTAATGCACCGCGGGTCCATCCTAAAGTGATAGCCGAAACCATCTTTCAACCTTGCACCATGCGGTGCTAGGTTTTATGCGGTATTAGCATCTGTTTCCAAATGTTATCCCCCACTTTAGGCAGGTTACCCACGTGTTACTCACCCGTCCGCCACTCACTCAAATGAGCTTCAATCAGAAGCAAGCTTCTTCAATCAGTTCCAGAGTGCGTTCGACTTGCATGTATTAGGCACGCCGCCAGCGTTCGTCCTGAGCCAGGATCAAACTCTCAATTAAAAGTTTGTAGCTCTTGTTTTTGTTACTTAATTTATTTGCTAGCGAATTGACTTCGCAAATATGTTGTGCCCCGAAGGGCGACCCTACACATTTGATTTGTCGAAACTTTGTTCAGTTTTCAAA
>NZ_BAMJ01000064.1 GCF_000615805.1 Latilactobacillus fuchuensis DSM 14340 = JCM 11249 | reverse complement strand
TCTTTGTCAACTGGTGTTGGTGAACGATTCAAGTGAACGTTTTGGAAGTATCTGCCGATTAGACAGATGCTTCTTTTTTTAGGCTAATAGGCGTTCAATTCTAGTGAAAAAGTGGTCGATATTACGAAAGCCATAACAAATGCGTTTCAAAGTTTTGATTTTACGATTGAGGCCTTCAATTGGCCCGTTGGAATAAGGATAAAGCATGGCGTTTTGAATACCATTCAGATTCTTTTTCAGGGTCCGAATGGCAGTATCCATCGTTGTATTAGTTCGTTGATACTGATGAACAGTAGTTTCGAAGGTTTTAAAATCGCGATTCTGTAGGGCTTCGAGTAATGTTTGGTAAACCATATAAACGGCAGTCAAAGTCGGTTGGTCTTCCAGACCAAGGGAGACAATATTTTGTTGCGTGGTGAATTCATTCAAACCGCGATAATACTTAATATGTTGGGCATCTAATTGGTTTTCAGTTTTATTAAATAGACGCCAATGTGTTTTAAGTGACTTGTATTGGCGACTATGATGATTCGGTAGACGTTTAAGGGTTGCGACCCGGGTATCTTTGAAGGCGGTTTGTAGGAGTTGAACAATATGAAACCGATCAATGATCACTAGCGCGTTGGGAAAAATTTGATAAATGAAACTAGCGTAAGCCGCATTCATATCAACAGTGACGGTCTTTACGGCTTGACGTTGTTCTAGAGAATAATGATTCCAGAAATAGTTCGTAATCGTCATCTTGGTGCGGGCTGGTAACAACGTTACCAGTTTATGAGTGACCGCATTAATCGCCATAAAAGCATACTGATTATGCCGACTACTAAATTCATCGAAAGATAGATTTTCAGGTAGTTCAGGCGTTTTCTGAATAACACGGGCCGGATAAGCAATCCGATTGGTAGCTGAAGTTGAGACACCGGTTAATTTACTAATTTCTTTTAAGGTTAGTGAGTCAAACGATAGCTCAATAATACGTTCACAAAGCGGTTTTGAGAAGCTAGAATTAAAGCACAACAGAAAGGGCGACTGTGCGAAATAGGTTGTTTCACATTGGTGACAAAGGAAACGTTGTTTTTTAAGGTGCATTAAACAAGCTAGTGCAGTTAAACTGACAAGTTTAACCGATACCTGTTTAAAACCATATTTAATCGAATCAGAAAAGCCACAATTAGGACAACGTCCAGGTTGATATGAAAGTTTGGCCTGGATGATTTTAGTGCGGGTGTTACGGATGATTTTTTCAAAAACATCTGTAATAGTGAGGTTTGGGTCTTTAATATCAAGCAGATTTAGGATAGAATCAGTAATAGGCATCTTAACAGCTTCCTTCGATTGGGTTTCGTCACTTAAATCGTACACGAAGACATCGTTAAGATGTTTATTTTTTTGCGAAAAGACAAAAAAGGTGTCGGTAGAATATTTCTACCAACACCAGAAAGTATAGACCC
>NZ_BAMJ01000065.1 GCF_000615805.1 Latilactobacillus fuchuensis DSM 14340 = JCM 11249 | reverse complement strand
AATTTTATAATGAAGTTAGCCACCGCTAACTAAAAAACGCCACGTGAATTTCATGTTATATTGAAGTTACCACTAACTTTCAATAGACAAGGATGAATTCACATGACGCAAACTAAGAATAACATAGATTCACGTAAGGGAAAACACCTTTCTTATGCAGAACGCTGCCAAATAGAGGTTCTAAAAAAGGAAGACTATTCAAACCGACAGATAGCTGGAGTTCTTGAGCGAGTTCCACAAACGATTCATAATGAAATCAAAAGAGGAACCATCACACAATTAAAACGCCAAAAACAAAAAGACAAGGTGTATGACTATTATGACTCTGTTTATAGTGCTGATGCGGGACAAGCTCACTACGATAAAGAACGGCTAAACTGTGGTAGACGGCCCAAATGGGCCGATACAGATACGTTTATTAACTGGGCTGATGACAAGATGATTCATGAAAAGTGGTCCCCAGACGTTGTGGTTGGTTTTGCCTCAAATCAGGGATTATTCAGTTCTACGATCATTCCCTGTACGACCACTCTGTACCAGTGGATTGACCGAGGTATCATGAAAACAACAAACTTAGATTTGCTCGAAAAGCTGTCCCGAAAAATAAAAAAACTGGATCATAAACCTCGTCTTAATAAACGAATACTAGGAACACCCATAGATGAGCGCCCAGCAGTCGTCGAAACTCGGGAAACATTCGGTCATTGGGAAATCGATACTGTCATAGGAAACAAGGTTAAATCAGATGCCGTCTTACTGACGTTAGCCGAAAGGCAAACACGTTTTGAAGTTATCTTGAAATTAAATGGTAAAGATGCTTATTCGGTCGATCAAGCAGTTCAAGCATTACGAGAACGTGCTGGAGAAAACTTCAGTAGCCTTTTTAAGACCCTAACTTCTGACAATGGATCTGAATTCGCAGGATTACACGAAGCCTTACAAGATAGGGTGGATGTCTATTTCAGTCATCCTTATACGTCATGGGAACGTGGAACAAGTGAGAACCAACATAAATTGATTCGTCGTTTCCTTCCCAAAGGCAAGCCAATGACTGATGTGAGCGAAGCTCAATGTCTACGGATTCAACAATGGATGAATGACTATCCTAGAAGAATCCTAGATTATCAAACACCACATGACTGTTTCGTGAAAGCACTCCAACAAGAACGTACGGCTGTTTGACCCGTGAGACTTTAACAAACAGGGTTCAACTCATTTCAGTTCGATAGCTAGATACTAAGACCTAAAACATAGTAACTAAAAGTGGCTAACTTAAACTTGAAATTTT
>NZ_BAMJ01000066.1 GCF_000615805.1 Latilactobacillus fuchuensis DSM 14340 = JCM 11249 | reverse complement strand
TATCCTTCAACATCAGATAAAATGAGAGTAATCAAATGGCTCATTAAACATCACGCTAGTTATCCAGAAGCTGCCCATCATTTCCATATTCGTCATCCGACAATCATCTGGTCTTGGTATCAAGGGTACTTGATTAGTGGTGAAAAAAGTTTAATGAGTCGGAAAGAATACTCAAAAATGAAGACTACTCCTAAAACCGATGCCGAAAAACTGAAACAAGTTGAAAAAGAAAATGAACTATTGAGAGCCGAGAATGCCTATCTAAAAAAACTAGATGCCTTAATTCAGAAAGAATCAAAAACTGTCAAAAAGCGCAAATAATTGATGAATTAAGGCCTGATTTTCAATTAGAAATATTATTAACCGTCGCGCAAATATCATCAAGTAGTTATTACTACGCTAGAAATCAGAAGATTAAAAATGATGATGCCGAACTAATCAATTTGATTATCACCATTAAAAAACGGGATAAAAATATGGGCTATGTGAGTGTCACGACAGCACTTAGACGAGATTATCATCAAATCGTTAACCATAAAAAAGTTTATCGAATCATGGTGGAAAGCGGTTTATTAGGCACGCTGTATAATCAAAAAGCGAGAAAGTATCACTCATTTAATGCTGAAAAAGATACCAATCAACCCAACCGCATCAACAATCGTTTCGGGACTGATCGACCAGGTCAAAAGATTGCGAATGATATTACTGAATTTAAAGCCAAAGATGGCACTAAGGCCTACTTGTCAGCATATTTAGATATGTTCTCTGGTGAAATAGTCAGTTATCAAATTAGTGAACATCCAAATACAGCACTAGTGCTTAAACCATTAAAAGAATACGTGAAACAAAGGCCAGATTATAACTATCGAATGACCGTCCATACTGATCATGCGTTCAGTATACTAGTGGCCAATATAAAACTTATTTAAAAACGCATAAAATATTTCAAAGTATGAGTCGTAAAGGTAAACCAAGAGATAATGCGCCCATCGAAAGTTTCTTTCACCTATTAAAAATAGCCACTATTCATAGTAATGAGTACGAAACATACTCAGATATGAAAGCCGCTATCGATGAATGGATCTATTATTACAACAACAAAAGATACAAAGAAAAACTCGGTGGCTTAAGCCCTGTTGAATACAGGGTTAAACACACCGAGAAAATTGCATAAAGTTATCTCCAATTATTGGGGTCTACTTCA
>NZ_BAMJ01000067.1 GCF_000615805.1 Latilactobacillus fuchuensis DSM 14340 = JCM 11249 | reverse complement strand
GCTCCTATCCTAGTATTTGGTACATAAATTTCTGAACAGTTGTGCCATAATTAATAAAACAAGATAGGAGCATTCCAATGAAACGATATCAAGATGATTTTAAAGCCAGCATTGTGAAGATGCATCGTGAAGAGAAAAGATCTATTCGCTCGCTTTCCGAGGAATACGGTGTTTCTCCAGCCGCAATTCATAACTGGGTTAAAGGCGCTAAATCAGTTGAGCTAGAAGACGGTACTGAAGTAACGTCCAAAGAATTCAAACAACTTCAAAAGGAAAATCAGCGATTAAAGGAGGAACTTGAAATTTTAAAAGCTGCGGCGGTGTTACTGGGAAAGCATTAGGACGAATTAATTGCCTTGTCTTCATAGAAGATCAGTTATTGCGACACCGCTTATCAATTATTCTTTCGGCACTGAAATTACCGCGCAGCACCTATTACCATTGGAAAAGATATCAACCTAGTCAACACGAACGTGTTGATAATCAGCTCAAAGAAAAAATTAAATTGATTTGGGAAAATAATTATCGTGCCTATGGTTATCCACGAATAACGATGGTGCTTCGCAAGTCAGGCATCTGTGTTGGGTCAAAACGAATTTTACGATTAATGAGGGAAATGGAGATTCACTCTTTAATGAATCGGCGATTTAAAAAACCTGGCACTCATGTGGATCATTCACAACGCCCCAATTTAATCAAGCACCAGCCCAATGCAAGGATATGGCGTGCTGACATTACTTATTTGGAATTACGTCCAGGAACCTGGGTTTATCTCAGTTCTATTTACGAACCAAAGGTTCATCAAGTTCTTGCTTTCAAGATTGGTCGTCAGATGGAGGCGACGTTAGTTGTAGAAACGATTAATCAGGCGCTTGAATGTCATCAAAAGCCACAATATTTTCACTCTGACATGGGTTCACAGTACACCAGCAACGAAGTTGAAACTTTACTTGAACGGCATCAGATTAGCCACTCATACTCAAAACAAGGTTATCCTTATGATAATGGGCCAATTGAAGCTTTTCACTCATTGTTGAAGAGAGAGTTTGCCTTTCAAACAACTTTTTCCAATTTTGAGGACTTGGTAATCCGAACCTCAAATTACATCAGTTGGTTTAATTCCGACAGAATTAGAACGAGTGTTTAGAAAAAGATGTGCCATTTATTGACATAGG
>NZ_BAMJ01000068.1 GCF_000615805.1 Latilactobacillus fuchuensis DSM 14340 = JCM 11249 | reverse complement strand
CGTAGCATTCCCAATGCATATATCGGAATAAAAGTCTTAATATAAACCCGGCTTTGTTTCATTGCTAATTGATTCGTCACGAGAAACGATAATGCACCCGCAATCGCCATTGTCGAATAAGAGATTGCAAAATTTTCTAAATGATGATTAGCTTGAAAATATAACAATTGAACATACTTGGAAATTCCCATAATGAGGTAAAACAACAATATAAATAGTAGAACATTATTATATTTCTTAACAATTGAGCGCACGTGTCGCCCTCCTCTTAATCTTTATTCCTCGACTATACGCTGTAATGACTCTTTTTAATAGATAAAGACACAAAAGTTGACCATCATTGCGATAAACGCCGCGATGATGGCCAATTTTTTAATATATTTATAAAATGATTATATAAACTGCAATTACCTATCTGTGACTAACTAATCATTCGTAAATTGATTGTTGGCATCAAATCTGGATAATTATCATTTTGAAAAACTTTTCAAAATCTTGATTCACTCATATTTTCTCAACAAAAAAAGTCCTAACTTAATAGGACTTCAAACGAGAATCAATTATAATGCCGGCTGCAGGAGTCGAACCTGTGACCCTCGGTTTACGATACCGATGCTCTACCAACTGAGCTAAGCCGGCAAAAATGATGACCCGTACGGGATTTGAACCCATGATACCGCCGTGAAAGGGCGGTGTCTTAACCACTTGACCAACGGGCCGAAATAAAAAACGATTGATTTATATCAACCGTTACCTG
>NZ_BAMJ01000069.1 GCF_000615805.1 Latilactobacillus fuchuensis DSM 14340 = JCM 11249 | reverse complement strand
GTTTTAAAAGACGCCCATTTTAAATTAGTTGACGGCCAAGGCCAGATTGTTAAAAGTGATTTGGTGACCGATCAATCTGGTCAAATTAAAGTGACTCAATTAGCCGTTGGCGACTATCAGTTTATTGAAACGCAAGCCCCAGCCGGGTATCAACTCGATGCGACACCGGTTCAGTTCAAAATTATTGCTAATCAAAATCAGAATGTCAGTGTAAGTAAGACGAATCAACCAGTGGTTCTCGGGCAAGTCACGTTGCATAAACAAGATCAGACCACGCATCAAGCATTAGCTGGCGCGGTATTTGACCTCAGAACGGCGGCTGGTCAAGTCGTGCAAAGTGATTTACAGACGGATAAAACCGGCCAAATTGTGGTGACTCAATTGCCAATCGGCGATTATTATTTTGTTGAAACCCAGGCACCAGCGGCTATCAACTGGATACAACGCCGGTTAGCTTTACAATTAGTCAGGCACAATTAGCGGTGACCGTTGTTAAATATAATCAGTTACGGCCGGTCCCTAAGCCCAAACCTGAAGTGCCGGCACAGCCACTCACGCCAAGTAATAAGACTAAGCAAATAACAACGCAAAAACAAACGGCTAAGCAATTACCGCAGACGTCAGTTCAATCTGATTGGCAACTGGTCATTCTTGGATTGACGTTAATTGGGATGGTCGCTTATTTAAGCGTTAGTGATCGAACTTGGACCAGATAAATTAGAATCAATACAATTAATACGATATTTTCT
>NZ_BAMJ01000070.1 GCF_000615805.1 Latilactobacillus fuchuensis DSM 14340 = JCM 11249 | reverse complement strand
ACCCCCTTTTCATCAATATATATTTTATTCATTTCAGTAACCTCCAAATTTCTATCAAATAAAAAAAACCCTAGTAAATGTTGATTTACCAAGGTTTAAGACGTTTTCTAGATTCTGTGCTGAATCCTAAATCTATGTAGATAATACCGGTGATCGGGGTCGAACCGATACTTCCGTGAGGAAACGGGATTTTGAATCCCGCGCGTCTGCCAATTCCGCCACACCGGCATGATTGAACTTAAGTTAGCGCCTAAACGCAAAGGCGGTAACCGGATTTGAACCGGTGATGAAGGTTTTGCAGACCTCTGCCTTACCACTTGGCTATACCGCCATACAAGAACAAATCCTGTTCTAAATTAAAAAATTGGGCTAGCTGGATTCGAACCAGCGCATGACAGGATCAAAACCTGTTGCCTTACCGCTTGGCCATAGCCCAATGAAAGGGCGGTATATGGGAATCGAACCCATGTGTGTCGGATCCACAAACCGATGTGTTAACCACTTCACCAATACCGCCATAACATGTAATATTATACCATATCTTGCATGAATATGCAAGATACAACATAAACAGGGATAGTAGGAATTGAACCCACACTGACGGTTTTGGAGACCGTAGTTCTACCTTTAAACTATATCCCTATAAAAAAATGGAGGAGAGTGGATTCGAACCACCGAACCCGAAGGAGCGGATTTACAGTCCGCCGCGTTTAGCCACTTCGCTACTCCTCCATAAA
>NZ_BAMJ01000071.1 GCF_000615805.1 Latilactobacillus fuchuensis DSM 14340 = JCM 11249 | reverse complement strand
TCGGGAAAACAGGATTCGAACCTGCGACCCCCTGGTCCCAAACCAGGTGCTCTACCAAGCTGAGCTATTTCCCGTTATATGCACCCAGTAGGAGTCGAACCTACAACCTTCTGATTCGTAGTCAGACACTCTATCCAGTTGCGCTATGGGTGCATTTTTCATTATGATGCCGAGGACCGGAATCGAACCGGTACGGTAGTCACCTACCGCAGGATTTTAAGTCCTGTGCGTCTGCCAGTTCCGCCACCCCGGCGATATCATAATGAAAGCGGAAGACGAGATTCGAACTCGCGACCCCCACCATGGCAAGGTGATGTTCTACCACTGAACTACTTCCGCATCTTAATGCCGACTAGACGATTCGAACGCCCGACCCTCTGATTACAAATCAGATGCTCTACCAACTGAGCTAAGTCGGCAAAAAAGATTACTTTCATTAAAAAACTATTCAATTGTATGCGGGTGAAGGGACTTGAACCCCCACGTCTATATAGACACTAGAACCTAAATCTAGCGCGTCTGCCAATTCCGCCACACCCGCATTTTTGGCGTGTAACTTTGGCCGATGAGTCGTGACAGGCTCGAACTGTCGACCCTCTGATTAAAAGTCAGATGCTCTACCAACTGAGCTAACGACTCAATGGAGGTTACAGGGCTCGAACCTGTGACCCTCTGCTTGTAAGGCAGATGCTCTCCCAGCTGAGCTAAACCTCCATCAAATATA